>ONCF01000023.1 GCA_900316275.1 uncultured Veillonellaceae bacterium | reverse complement strand
CTACACTAACCCGGAGATGGGCCGCCTTTGGACGGACGAGTACAAATGGCAGCAGGTGCTGAATGTGGAGATGGCTGCCTGCGACGCGGCTGCCGAGCTGGGACAGATTCCGAAGGAAGCTGCCAAGAACATCCGTGCCACGGCCAAATTCGAGGTGGAGCGCATCCACGAGATTGAGAGCGTGACGCACCATGACCTCATCGCTTTCCTGACGAATGTGGCGGAGCATGTCGGCGAGGACTCCAAATATATCCATAAAGGCCTCACGTCGAGCGACGTCGAGGACACGGCGACCTGCCTCACCATCTGCGAGGCGGCCGACATCCTGCTCGACGATTTGCACAAACTGCATGAGGTGCTGCGCCGTCGCGCGAAAGAGTTCAAGTACACGCCGTGCATCGGCCGCACGCATGGTATCCATGCGGAGCCGATGACGTTCGGCCTGAAGTTCCTGCTCTGGAGTGCCGAGGTCGAGCGCGACATCGAGCGCCTCGAGCACGCAAAGAAAATCTGCCAGGTCGGCAAACTCTCAGGCGCCGTGGGCACGTATTCGAACATCGACCCGCGCATCGAGGAAATGGTCTGCCAGAAGCTCGGCCTCACGCCGGTGCGCCTCGCGACGCAGGTCATCCAGCGCGACCGTCACGCCGAGTTCGTGACGACGCTCGCCCTCATCGCGACCTCGTTCGAGAAATTCGCGACGGAGATTCGCAACTGGCAGCGCACGGACATTCGCGAGGCCGAGGAGTTCTTCTCCAAGGGCCAGAAAGGCTCGTCTGCGATGCCGCACAAGCGCAACCCCATCAACTGCGAGCGCATCAGCGGCATGGCGCGCCTCGTGCGCGGCAACGCTATCGCGGCCATGGAGGATGTGACGCTCTGGCATGAGCGCGACATCTCCCACAGCTCCGTCGAGCGCGTCATCCTGCCGGACAGCACGATCAACGTCGACTATACGGCGCGCCTGCTCACGCGCATCATCGACAAGCTGCTCGTCTATCCGGAGGCCATGCTGCACAACATGGAGCGCACGGGCGGCCTCATCTACAGTCAGCGCATCCTGCTGACCATTGTGAGCAAGGGCGTGCTGCGCGAGGATGCCTACAAATGGGTGCAGCGCAACGCCATGAAGCGTTGGCTCGAGGGCGAGGATTTCCGCACGAACGTGGAGAAAGACCCCGACATCACGAAATATCTGAGCAAAGAAGAAATTGACGCCTGCTTCGATTATCAGTATTTCCTGCGTCATATCGACAATATTTTCGCGCGCTTTGACCTGTAATGCGGGTCGGCCGCGCGTAGGGGGACACTGGCAACGGCGTTCCCGCATAGAGAAGCTGCAATAGCTATAGAAGGGAAGACGGTTTTATGTCTACAGTAGTAGTTACCGGTACGCAATGGGGCGACGAGGGCAAGGGCAAGATTGTCGACTACCTGGCACAGCAGGCCGATACGGTCGTGCGTTTCCAGGGCGGCAGCAACGCCGGTCACACGGTCGTCGTCGACGGCGAGGCGTACAAGCTGCGCCTCATGCCCTCGGGCATCCTCTACAAAGGCTCGCACTGCATCGTGGGCAACGGTGTGGCGTTCGACCCGAAGGTCATGCTCGAGGAGATGGACAACCTCGCGAGCCGCGGCATCGACCTCAGCGGTATCCGCATCTCGAACCGCGCCCATGTCGTGCTGCCGTATCACTGCCTCATGGACGGTCTCGGCGACGAGGCCAAGGGCCAGGGCAAGGTCGGCACGACGCACCGCGGCATCGGCCCCTGCTACGAGGACCGCGACAACCGCATCGGCATCCGCGTCTGCGATTTCATCGATAAAGAGGAGTTTGCGAAGCGTCTGAAGGAAAATCTCGCCCTCAAGAACCGCGAGCTGAAACTGCTCTACGACCACGAACCGCTCGACTACGACGCCATGCTCAAGGAGTACGAGGGCTATGCGGACCGTCTGCGTCCCTATGTCTGCGACACGATTGCGCTGCTGAACGACGAAATCGCGCAGGGCCGCAAAATCCTCTTTGAGGGTGCACAGGCCACAATGCTCGATATCGACTACGGCACGTACCCGTACGTGACGGCCTCGCACCCCATCTCGGGCGGCGTCGGCGTCGGTGCGGGCGTCGCGCCGAAAAAAATCGACAAGGTCGTGGGCATCGTCAAAGCCTACTGCACGCGCGTGGGCGAGGGCCCGTTCCCGACGGAGCAGCTGAACGCCATCGGCGATAAAATCCGCGAGGAAGGCCACGAGTACGGCGTCGTGACGGGCCGTCCGCGCCGCACGGGCTGGCTGGACGCCTGTGTCGTGCGCTATGCGGGCCTCCTCTCCGGCATCGACTACATGGCCGTGACGCGTCTCGATATCCTCGACAGCTTCGACGAAATCAAGATGTGCACGGGCTACAAGTACCAGGGCAAACTGCTCAACGAAGTGCCGGCGAGCCTGAAGGTGCTGGCCGAGGTCGAGCCGGTCTACGAGACGTTCCCCGGCTGGAAGTGCGACATCACGAAAGTGCGCAAGTACGAGGACCTGCCGGAAAAGGCACGTAAGTACCTCGAGCGCATGGCCGAGGTCACGGGCATCCAGCTCGGCATCGTCTCTGTCGGCCCGAACCGCGACGAGACCATCGTGCTCGCAAAGGATATTTTCTGATAGATAAAAATGACCCCGCTTGAATTGCTTCAAGCGGGGTTTTTTGTTATACTAGGCAAGGAACTACGCTTGTAGTTCTAGGTGCTACCATTACGGTAGGCGGTTAATTTGAGCCCCCGAAAGGGGGCCGTTAAGATGAGCAAGTATGATTTTTTTACGTTAATTCTGTTAACGTTATTTATAATCGTTGCCATCAAGGCGTAAAAACAAACCAAGCCGCCCCACAGTTCCCCAACTAAAGGCGGCTTAATAACCACTAAAGAATGGGGCTGACCGTTTACCGGTAGCACCTTCTCTTTACATATATTTTATGATTTTTGACGCTCCATGTCAACGAGTGGGAGGAGTATTTTTATGTATAAGATGATAGCTCTGGATTTAGACGGTACACTGAACAACGACCAGCGGCAGATTACACCGCGCACGCGCGACGCGCTGCTCGCGGTGCAGCAGCAGGGCGTGACGGTCGTGCTGGCCTCGGGGCGGCAGGCACCGGGGCTGCTGCCGGATGCCGAGGTGCTCGACCTCGCGCAGCATCACGGCCTGCTGCTCTCCTACGGTGGCGGACGCATCACGGACGCGACGACGGGGGAGGTGCTGTTCGACAGCAGCATCGACAATGCGACGGCCGTGGCTTTTTTACGTCATCTGGAGCAATGGCCGGAACTGTCCCCGATTGTCGATGACGGGCACGACATCTACACGACGGACGCGAGCCGCCACAAGGTCTACGATGAGAGCCATAATAACAATTTAGGCGTCAAAATCGTGCCGAACATCGCGGATGCCGTGACCTGGAATCCGTGCAAAATCCTCACGGCCGCGCCGAACGAAATCCTCGTGCCGCATCTCGCGGACATCAGTCGCGGTTTTGAGGACAAAATGAATTTCGTGCAGAGCGCGCCGTGGTTCTACGAGGGCATGGCCCCAGGCATCAGCAAGGAGAACTCGCTCGCCAAGGTCTGCGCGCAGCTGGGCATCGACGCGTCGGATGTTATGGCCTTCGGCGATGCCCAGAACGACATGGGCATGCTGCGCTTCGCCGGCTACGGCGTCGCCATGGGCAACGCCTGCCCCGAGCTCAAGGCGATGGCGGATGAGGTCACGCTGTCCAATAACGAGGACGGGATTGCCGTGACCTTGGAGCGGATTTTTAGCCTTTAACCTAGGGGAAGGGGGCAGGGGGCCTTTTGCCTCCGCCCACAAAGTATGCGGAGGCAAAAGGCCCCCTGCCCCACCTTCCGCCTCAGGCAGGATTTTTCTCTCTCTGTGGCGAAGTAACGCATATTGAGTACATGCTCTTGAATTTTTGGTGTGAGGGCGATTTTTATGGGGAAGCGAGTTGTGGCGCTGGTGCTGGTTTGCCTCGTGCTGCTTTCGGGCAGTGCGCTGGCGGAGCGGCCTGTGGTGCGCGTGGGCTATATAGACGATCCGTATCTGTGCACGCAGCATGAGGACGGTACCTACAGCGGTGTCCTGTATGAATTTATGCAGATGGTGGGTGCCTATGCGGGCGTGCGCATGGAGTACGTGCAGGGCAATATCCGCGAGAACTACGACCGCCTGCGCAACAAGGAAATCGATATGCTGCCGGGCGTCATGCAGACGGCCAAAGGCAAACGTAACGATTTTTTGCTCACCTCGCACCGCATGTCCGAGACGACGATGCAGGCCGCCATGCGCGACCGGGCAGCTATCGCCGAGGGGCGGCGGCTGCGCGTCGGCTACTTCGCGCCCACGTCGGATATCAGCCTGCTCGAGCCCATGCTCGCCCACCAGATGGCGGGCTACGCACCGGGCTATGAGCTCGTGCCCATGACCATCACGGGCCAGCTGGACCGTGAGTTCGCGGCCGGCAATATCGATGGTGTCATCACCAATACACTGCACCACGTATACGATGCCGAGGACAACTTCTCGCTCATGGATGAAAACGTCTATATCGCCTTTCATCCTGACAATGCGGAGCTCGCGCAGCGCATCGACACGGCCATGCAGGACGTGCTGCTCTCCGTGCCGGATTTCTCCACGCGGCTGAAAACACGCCCCGGCGTGAGCTTTACGCCGGCGGAGCGGCAGTACCTGGAGCAGCTGGGCTCGCTGACGGCTTTTGTCTCGCCGGGCCAACGGCCCTATACCTGGTATGAGAACGGCCAGCCACAGGGCATGATTGCCGATATTGTCAAACTCATCAGCAACGACATCGGCGTGCCCATCGAGGTGCGCGAGGCCGGCAGTAACAACGATATGATGGCGGCCTTTGAAAATGGCGATGTCGACTTTATCGCCGACTTCAACAGCGACCCGAACTGGGGCGAGGAGCACCACGCTATCGTTACGGCGCCGTACCTGCGGCTAACCTACGTGGGCGTCGTGCGGCGCAATGAGCCGCTGCCGGAGCATCCCATGGTGGCCTGCGTGCGCGGGCACTACTACACGCACGCCTTTGTGGAGAAACAGTACCCTGAGGAACAGCGCGTCTACTACGATACGATTCACGACTGTCTGCAGGCCGTGAGCAACGGTGCAGCCGACATCACGTATGAAAAGTCAGTGACGGCGCAGTACGACATCGCGAACGGCGAGTTCTACAACCTGTCCACCTCGGGCGCTGTCGTCTACAGCCACGGTGTGAGCATGGCGCTGCACGCGGACGCGGACCCGCGCCTGCTCAGCATCCTCAACAAGGCCATTACGCATCTGGACGCTGAGATGGTGCAGAGCGTCATCAACAAACACCTCATCAATAAGCCGCAGGACCGCGGCCTCATGGAAATTGTGCTGCGCAACCCGATGGCGGCCGTGCAGTCGCTCATCGTGGCGCTGGCGGGGGTGCTCGTTGTGGCGGGCGGCTACCTGCTGATGCGCTCGCGCTACGTGCGGCAGCTGCGCGTGCTCGCCTATATCAACGATGTGACGGGTATGCACACGCTGAGCTGGTTCCGCAAATACGCCTTTAAGGAAGTCGAGAACCGCCATGCGGCGCGGCGCGCGGGGCGGCTCTGGCTCATGACCGTGACGACGCAGCGCATTATGTTTTTACGCGAGAGCTATGACCTCGACCTGCTCATCGCGAGCATCAAGCAGAAAATTAACGATGCCCGCGAACGCTATCCCTACTTCCTCGTGGATGCGGTTAATGCCGAGCTCACGGGCCTCTATGTGCTCTGCGAGTTGCCGGAGGGGTTGACGCCGGAGCAGCTCGTCACGGAGATGCAGACGACGGAGAATATCATCGCGATTGGTGATATCAAGACGAGCCTGAACTATCGTGTGGGGTTCTGCCCTATTCCGACGCATACCATTCGTGAGGAGGATTTCCCCAAGCTCATCGAGTGGGCACTCTTAGCCCAGACGGAGGCCGTGAAGCGCGATGAGCCTTGCGTCGTCTTTGACAATGCGTTGCGCGACGCGGTCATGCAGCAGCAGCAGATTGAGCACTACATGCACAAGGCACTCGCCGAGTATGAGTTCAAGCTCTGGCTGCAGCCGAAATACGATATCCGCACGCACCGCACCGTGGGCGCGGAGGCGCTCGTGCGCTGGCAGAGCCCGGAGCTCGGGCTGCTGCTGCCGGGCCGCTTTGTCGATATTTTCGAAAATAACGGCTTTATCGTCAACCTCGACTACTACATGCTCAATTATGTGTTGCAGATACAGCAGCTGCGCTATGACCAGGGGCGGCCGCTCATCCCCATCTCCGTGAACCAGTCCGGCTTGCATATCAGTGAGGAGGGCTACCTCGACCGCATGCGCGAAATACTGGCGAAATACGACCTGCCACCGCGCGTCGTTGACCTCGAGATCACGGAGACGGCGTTCATCGATTTTACGACGAAGGACTGCCGCGCGAATGCCAGCGCCATCATTCAGGAGCTGCAACGTATGGGCTACGTCATCTCCATGGATGATTTCTGCACGGGCTACTCGTCTATCGCCATGCTGCGCAATCTGCCCATGGACATCATGAAAATCGACCGCAGCATGTTGCTGGCCGCCGAGGCGGACCCGCGCTCGGAGCAGATTTTGCGCTATGTCATCAACATGGGCACGGCGTTGGGCATGAAGGTCATCTGCGAGGGCATCGAGACGCTGGAGCAGGAGCAGCTGCTGCTCGATAACGGCTGCTTCTACGGGCAGGGCTTCCTGTTCGGCCGCCCCATGACGCTCGATGACTTCATGGCGCGACTGGATAAAGAGCAGGCGGTGCAGCCACCGGAGGGCGGCTCTAGCCTCGTGTGAGGCCTCTGTGCGGAATGTAGTTGACATTTATCATAAAAGCACCTACAATAAGAAACGTCAATCCCGAGTATTTTACTAAGGTATGGCACTCGGGCGTGATGTTTCTTATTTTTTTGCTTTTGAGCAATGTGTATATATAGGAGAGCAAGCCAATGTCTGAACAGCTTTTAGCCATCCACGACCTCCACGCAGGGGTCGAGGGCAAGGAAATCCTCAAAGGCCTGAACCTGAACATCGGTAAGGGCGAGGTGCATGTCATCCTCGGACCGAACGGTTCCGGCAAGTCCACACTCATGAATGTCATCATGGGTCATCCCAAATATGAAGTCACGGGCGGCAGCCTCACGTTCGAGGGCGAGGACCTCACGCAGCTGCCGACGTACGAGCGCGCACGGCGGGGCCTGTTCCTTTCGTTTCAGACGCCGGAGGAAATCCCCGGCATCACGCTGGGCACGATGATCCGCACGTCCATGCAGGCCGTCACGGGCAAAAAGGTCAAGCTGCTGCCGTTTCGCAAGGAGCTCAAGGAGCGCCTCGAGGAGCTGAAGATGAAACCGGAGTATGCGGAGCGCTACCTGAACGTCGGTTTTTCCGGCGGCGAGAAGAAGCGCGCCGAGATTCTGCAGCTGCTCATGCTGAATCCGAAGCTGGCGCTGCTGGACGAGACGGACTCCGGCCTCGATGTCGATGCCGTGCAGATTGTGTCCGAGGGCGTGGCGAAATTCCATAACGAAAATAACAGCTGCATCATTATCACGCACAACACGCGCATCCTCGAGAAGCTGAAAGTCGACCGCGTGCACGTGCTCATGCAGGGTCGTATCGTCGAAGAGGGCGGCCCGGAGCTCGTGGAGCAGATCAACGCGCACGGCTTCACGCACATTGCGGCGGATGCCGCCGAGAAGTGAGGCGGTCGCCATGGCAGAGAAACAGAAAACCTATGTGGCGGACATCGAGCGTACGCTCTACGATATCCGCAATGAGGACCACTCCGTCTACAAGTCCGAGTCCGGCCTGACGGAGGACATCATCCGCGACATTTCCGCGCGCAAGCACGACCCAAAGTGGATGCTGGACTTCCGCCTGAAGTCATTGGAAATCTACAATTCGCTCGCGCTGCCGACCTGGGGCCCCGACCTCTCGGAGCTCAACATGAACGACATTGTGACCTACGTGCAGCCGGATGCGAAGATGACGGGCAACTGGGCCGAGGTGCCGACGGACATCAAGGACACGTTCGACCGCCTCGGCATCCCCGACGCGGAGCAGAAAAGCCTCGCGGGCGTGGGCGCGCAGTACGACTCCGAGGTCGTCTATCACTCGCTGCAGCAGAACATGGCCGACCAGGGCGTCATCTACACGGATATGGAGACGGCCATCCGCGAGCACGAGGATATCGTCAAAGAGTACTTCATGACGCTCGTGCCGCCGAAGGACCACAAATTCGCGGCCCTGCATGGCGCCGTCTGGTCGGGCGGCTCGTTCGTCTATGTACCGGCGGGCGTGCATGTCGATATCCCGCTGCAGTCGTATTTTCGCCTGAACGCGGCGGGCGCGGGCCAGTTCGAGCACACGCTCATCATCGTAGAGCCGGGCGCGAGCCTGCATTTCATCGAGGGCTGCTCGGCGCCGAAATACAACGTGACAAATTTGCACGCGGGCTGCGTGGAGCTCTTTGTCAAGGAGGGCGCGCGCCTGCGCTACAGCACCATCGAGAACTGGTCGCGCAACATGATGAACCTGAACACGAAGCGCGCGCTCGTGGCGAAGGACGGCATTATGGAGTGGGTGTCGGGCTCTTTCGGCTCGCACGTCTCCTGCCTCTATCCCTGCACGGTGCTGCACGGCGAGAACGCGCGCTGCGAGTTCACGGGCGTGACGTTCGCCGCGAAGGGCCAGGACCTCGACACGGGCGCGAGCGTCATCCACGCCGCGCCGCATACGAGCGCGAACATCAACACGCGCACGATTTCCAAAGACGGCGGCAAGGCGACATATCGCTCGGCCGTCAAGGTCACGAAAAATGCGCCATTCGCGAAGTGCTCCGTCAACTGCGAGTCGCTCATGCTCGACAACAAATCGCGCAGCGACACGCTGCCGACGATGGACGTCGAGGGCGACGAGGCCGATATCGGGCACGAGGCGAAAATCGGCCGCATCAGCGACGAGGCCATTTTCTACCTCACGAGCCGCGGTATCGAGGAGAAGGAAGCGCGCGCGATGATTGTGCGCGGTTTCGTGGAGCCGATTGCGAAAGAGCTGCCGCTCGAGTACGCGGTCGAGATGAACAATCTCGTCAATATCGAGCTCGAAGGCACGATGGGTTAAAGGAGGCAGGAAAATGGCAACAGCAACTGTTAATGAAGCGAAAAACCTGTTCTCTGAAATCCCGATGCGCACGTGGCGCTGGCTCGGCGTCAACGAGCTGCCCATGCCGGAGCAGGTGACGGGCGAGCTGCAGCAAACGGCGCTGCAGGTGGCGGCCGGTAAAGAGGACGAAGTGGTCTATGTGAACCGCGCGGGCGGCGCACAGAACCTCACGATTGATATTGCAGCGGGGGCGAAACTGCACCTCGTGAATGTGCAGCTCGCGCCCACGGACGCGGCCTACACGAGCCGCATCCACGTCCATGTGGCGGCGGACGCGACGTTCAGCTACACGGTCGTGGAGGCCGGCGCGCGCCACACGGCGAGCGAGCTCACGGTGGAGCTTGCGGGCGACGCGAGCCGCGCCGACGTCTGGGGCCTGTATTTCGGCGACGGTCAGCAAAAGATTGACCTCAACTACATCATCCGCCAGCAGGGCCGCCACACGGACGCGAACATGCAGGTGCGCGGCGCGCTGCGCGGGCAGAGTGAAAAGACGTTTCGCGGCACGCTGGATTTCCTCGAGGGGACGAAAGGCTCCGTGGGCCGCGAGAACGAGGAGGTCACGCTGCTCTCCGACGGCGTGCGCAACCGCAGCGTGCCTATCATGCTCTCGCACGAGGACGATGTGGACGGCCATCACGCTGTCTCCATCGGCAAGATGGATGAGGCGAAGCTCTTTTACCTCATGAGCCGCGGCCTCGACCTCGCGGAGGCACAGCGCCTCGTCGTGGAGGCATCGTTCAACCCGGTGCTCGACCGCATCGCGGATACAGAGTTGCGCGCCGAGATTGACGCGTATTTACAGGGGAGGCTCGGTAAATAATGGCAGACGCAAAGACATTTCTCAAAGATTTCCCGCTGCTGCACACGCAGATGAACGGGCAGCCCATCGCCTATCTGGATAACGGCGCGACGACGCAGAAGCCGGAGCAGGTCATCCGCGCGCTCTGCGGCTACTACGGCGGCTGCAATGCAAACCCGCACCGCGGCGCCTACGAGCTCTCCGTCAAGGCTACGGATATCTACGAAAACGCCCGCGCCCGCGTGGCGAAATTCATCAACGCCGCGCGCCCTGAGGAAGTCATCTTTACGAAGAACGCGACGGAGGCGTTGAACCTCGTCGCCTACAGCTACGGCCTGACGAACGTGCAGGCAGGCGACGAAATCGTCATCACGGTCTCGGAGCACCACAGCAACCTCGTGCCGTGGCAGCACGTCGCGCAGGTCAAGGGCGCGACGCTGAAGTACATTTACCTCGAGGAAGATGGCAACCTCTCGGTTGCGGATATTGAGACGAAAATCACCGCGCGCACGAAAATCGTCGCGGTCACGCAGGTCTCGAACGTGCTCGGCCTGAAAAACGATGTAAAAACGGTCGTGGACAAGGCGCACAGCGTCGGCGCCATCTGCGTGGTCGACGGCTCGCAGTCCGTGCCGCATATGAAGGTGGATGTCCAGGCCATCGACGCGGATTTCTTCGCGTTCTCCGGCCACAAACTGCTCTCGCCCATGGGCATCGGCGTGCTCTACGGCAAATATGCACTGCTCGACGCCATGCCGCCGTTCCTCATGGGCGGCGACATGATTGAGTACGTGGAGGAGCAGCACACGGACTTCGCCGAGGTGCCGTCGAAATTCGAGGCGGGCACGCAGAACGTTGGCGGTGCGGCCGGGCTCACGGCGGCCATCGACTATCTGGAGAACATCGGCTTTGACCGCATAGAGGCCATCGAGAAAGACCTCGTGGACTACGCGCTGCCGCAGCTGCGCGAGCTGCCCTTTATCGAGCTCTATGGCTGCGACAGCAAACGCGACAACAAGACGGGCATTATCACGTTCAATGTGCAGGATGTGCATCCGCACGATGTGGCGACGGTGCTCGACAGCTACGGCGTGGCCGTGCGCGCGGGGCATCACTGCGCGCAGCCTCTCATGCAGTATCTGGGGCAGAACGCGACCTGCCGCGCGAGCTTCTATCTCTACAATACGCGCGAGGACGTCGACCGCTGGATAGCGGCGCTCAAACAGGTAAGGAAGGTGTTAGGCTATGGGGCTTGAGCAGATTTATACCGAGGTCGTGAGCGAGCACGCGCGCGAGCCGGAGAACAAGCACCCGCTCGACTGTGAGACCTGCTCGCTGAAGGGTCACAACCCGAGCTGCGGTGACGAAATCACGCTGCACCTCGACGTGGAGGACGGCGTGGTCAAGGACGCGGCCTTCAGCGGCATCGGCTGCGCCATCTCGCAGGCCAGCACGGACATCATGATTGACCTCGTGCGTGGCAAGAGCGTCGCCGAGGCGCGCGAGCTCGCGCAAAAATTCATCGGCATGATCAAAGGCGACATCACAGATGAGGCCGAGCTCGAGCCGCTCGAGGAGGCCCTCGCACTGAAGGACATCCGCCACATGCCCGCGCGCGTCAAATGCGCGGTCCTCGCCTGGCACACGCTCGACATGGCGCTCGACGATAAAGAAAATACTCAGAAAAAGTAAAAGTTACACTTTGTTGACGGAAACAAGTACAAATTTGTGCGTGTTTCCGTTTATTTTTTGTAGTATAATGGAGGAGGTATGTTTGAAGGGGAAAAGGGGAGCTGCTTTATGCGACTGGAAGAAATCATCAATAAGTACCGCCAGAATCTGAACGATACGGATATGGTCATCTGGAAATATATCCTGAACCACCGGGCGGCGGCGCGGCATATTTCCATTCACGAGCTCGCGCGCGACTGCGCCGTGTCTTCGACGACCATCGTGCGTTTTGCGCAGAAGCTGGGCTTTGACGGCTTTGGCGAGCTCAAGGCCGTGCTGAAGATGGAGACGCCCGTGCCCACGGACTACAGCAAGGACGTGCTCAACGACATGGGACAGTTCTACGACACGACCTGGCGCAAGCTCATCACGCGCAACTACGACGACGCGAGCCGCCTCGTGCACGAGAGCAACCGCATCTTCGCCCATGCCTCGGGCTTCGTGCAGGAGACCGTCGTGCAGGAGCTCAAGCGCCTGTTTTTCTACGACAACGTGCTCATCTACAACGTGCAGGGGCGCAGTGAGATGGAGAGCATCCTGCGCACGCTGACGCCCGATGACCTGTTTATCTTCGTGTCCCTCTCGGGTGAGACCGCGAGCGCGGTGGAGTTCGCGCGCGAGCTCCGCCTGCGGGACGTGCCGGTCATCTCCATCACACAGCTGCACGACAACACGCTCGCGAGCCTCTCGACCGCGAACCTCTACGTCTCGCCCGCGCAGTTCCAGCTCTACAGTGCCGACGAGGAGCGCACGCCGTACAAATCCATGATGCCCTATTTCATGCTCGTGGAGCTCTGGTACATCAAATACCGCCTGTATCTGCAGGCGCAGAAAGAGGCGGCCGAAAAGGCTGCGCAACCGCTCAAACCCGCGTCACATCAAGGCTGAGCGCTCTCACCAGCCCTTCATGAAATCAATTCCAAAACCGCAAAAATGAGCCCCAATGTACCGAGGTACGCCGGATGTACCACAGTACGCAAAGGGGGAGTCATGCCCGAAAGCCGCGAAACTATTGAGTTCGCGGCTTTTTCTGATACAATAAAAATCAAGAAAAGATAAGCGGCAAAGATAACTGGACTTATTATTAAAGCCGTTTGAACTAAGCCCGCAGGGGCGGGCAATACACGCGAAATGCGTGCAAGAGAGTGGAGGTAATTCCTATGAAGTTCAACAAGGACGTGGCGATGCAGGGCATGCAGCGCTTCGGCGGCGCCATGTACACGCCGGTCATCCTGTTTGCCTTCTTCGGCATCATGGTGGCCCTGTCCATCGTTTTCAAGAACCCGGGCCTCGTCGGCAGCATCGCCGACAAGGGCACGGTCTGGTACGACTTCTGGTTCGTCGTCGAGCAGGGCGCCTGGACGGTGTTCAGCCAGATGCCCATCCTGTTCGCGATTGCCGTGCCGATTGGCTTTGCGAAAAAGGAACCCGCGCGTTGCGCGATGGAAGCTTTTGTCATCTACATGGTGTTCAACTACTTCATCTCCGGTTTCCTGACGCTGCACGGCATGGACTGGTTCGGCGTTGACTACAGCCAGAAGGCGGGTGCGGGCACGGGCCTCGCGCTCATCGCCAACATCAAGACGCTGGACATGGGCATGCTCGGTGCCATCTTCATCGCCTGCGTCTCCGCCTGGCTGCACAACCGCTACTACGACACGGAGATTCCTGACTGGCTCGGCATCTTCAAAGGCCCGGCCTTCGTCGTGGCCGTCGGCTTTGCCCTGATGATTCCGCTGGCCCTGGCCTTCTGCTTCATCTGGCCGGCCATCCAGCACGCGATTATGAACTTCCAGGATTTCCTGAAAACCTCCGGTATCGTCGGTGTATGGTGCTACACGTTCTCCGAGCGCATCCTGCTCCCGGCGGGCCTGCATCACTTCATCTATCTGCCGTTCATCTTCGGCCCGGCTGTCTGCGATGGTGGTATCCAGCAGTACTGGCTGCAGCACCTCAATGACTTTGCCACGAGTGCGCAGAGCCTGAAAGAAATGTTCCCGCAGGGCGGCTTTGCCCTGCACGGCAGCTCGAAGGTCTTCGGTCTGCCGGGCGCCGCGCTCGCCATGTACGCTTGCGCGAAACCGTCCAAGAAAAAGAAGACGGCGGCGCTGCTCATCCCGGTCACGGTCACGGCTGTGCTCACGGGTATCACGGAGCCAATTGAGTTCACGTTCCTGTTCGTCGCCCCGCTGCTGTACGCCGTGCACGCGGTGCTCGCCGCAACGCTGTCCGCGACGCTCTACTTCTTCGGTCTGTCCGGTAACTTCGGCGGCGGCCTCATCGACTGCTTCGTGCAGAACTGGATCCCGCTGTTCCAGT
Organism: uncultured Veillonellaceae bacterium; assembly: GCA_900316275.1. Taxonomy (GTDB): domain Bacteria; phylum Bacillota; class Negativicutes; order Selenomonadales; family Selenomonadaceae; genus UBA2897. The sequence goes on along the minus strand of ONCF01000023.1, from coordinate 5,186 downwards.
ATCACGCCGGTACCTACATCACCCAGATTATCGTCGGCCTCTGCTTCACGGCCATCTACTTCTTCGTGTTCCGTTATCTCATCCTGAAGAACGACTACAAGACGCCGGGCCGCACGGATGACGATGAGGACGACAAGCTCTACTCCAAGGCCGAGTTCAAGGCAAAACAGGAAATGGCTGAGAGCGGCCTCGCGGACAACCCACAGGCGCTGAAAGCCCGCGTGTTCCTCGATTGCCTCGGCGGTGCCTCCAATATTAAAGAAGTCACGAACTGCGCAACGCGTCTGCGCGTGACGGTCATCGACCCCGATAAAGTGCAGAAAGCCAGCAAGTTCACGAAAGCCGGTGCGTTCGGCCTCGTGAAGAAGGGCGCGGCCATCCAGGTCATCGTCGGCCTCTCCGTGCCGCAGGTCCGTTCCTACTTCGATGCCTTCGTCAAGGGCGGCGACGTGAGTGCCGTAGCCGAGACGGAGACGCCGGCGGCCAGCGCACCCGCTGCGGACAAGAGCCTCGCGATGAAGCTCGCGGCCTGCGTCGATGGTAAAGTCATCGACATGACTGAGGTCCCCGACCAGATGTTCTCGCAGAAAATGATGGGCGACGGCGTAGCCGTGGAGCCCACGAGTGATACGGTCGTCGCCCCGGCGGACGCCGAGGTCACGATGGTCATGGCCGACTCGCTGCACGCCATCGGCCTGCGCTTCAGAAACGGCGCCGAGCTGCTCATCCATATCGGTCTCGATACGGTGAAACTGGGCGGCCAGGGCTTCGAGCTCCTGACGGAGCAGGGGGCCAAGGTCAAGGCGGGCGCACCGCTCATCAAATTCGACCGCAAGGTTATCGCTGACGCCGGCTACAAGGACACGGTCATCATGGCCGTCACCAACAGCGGCGAGTACCCGCAGCTCGAGAAAGCCACGGGCGAGACCGCGAAGGCGGGCGAGACGCCGGTCCTGATTTTCTAAAGTAACCCCTGAGTCCTAAAAGGAAGATTTTCATGCAAGCAAAACAAAAGTGGTGGCAAAAAACCGTTGTCTACCAGGTGTACCCCAAGAGCTTCAAGGATACCACTGGCAGCGGCCAGGGTGACATCCCCGGCATTACCCGCCGCTTGGACTACCTCAAGACCCTGGGCGTCGGGGCCGTCTGGCTCACGCCAGTCTACCCCAGCCCCATGGTCGACAATGGCTACGACATCGCCGACTACACGGCCATCGACCCCTCCTACGGCACGATGGCGGATATGGAGGAGCTCATCGCCGAGGGCAAGCGCTGCGGCATCCGCATCGTTATGGACCTCGTGTTCAATCACAGCTCCGACCAGCATCCCTGGTTCCTCGAGTCGAAGTCGAGCCGCGACAACGCCAAGGCCGACTGGTACATCTGGCGCGACGCGAAGCCCGACGGCTCGGCCCCCACGAACTGGCGTGGTATCTTCGGCGGCTCAGCCTGGACCTGGTGCGAGGAGCGGCAGCAATACTATCTGCACACCTTCGCCAAGGAGCAGCCGGACCTCAACTGGGAGAACCCCGCCGTGCGGCAGGCGCTCTACGACGCCGCGAACTTCTGGCTGGACAAGGGCGTGGGCGGTTTCCGCATCGACGCGATTGTCTACATCAAAAAGCCGGCGTTCGTCGATGGCGAGCCGGATGGTGAGGACGGCATGGTCGGCATCCACGAGATGACGCACGATACGCCGGGCATCCTAGATTTCCTGCACGAGTTCAAGGCGAACGTCTTCGACGGCCACGACATCTTCACGGTGGGCGAGGCCAACGGCGTGGCGGCGAGCGAGCTCAAGGACTGGGTGGGCGAGAACGGCGTGTTCTCCATGCTGTTCGAGTTCAGCCATATGAACCTGAACTTCCCCACGAGCGAGCGCTGGTACGAGGCCGAGGACTGGCCGCTGAGCAAGCTGAAAGGCGCACTCACGGCGAGTCAGCGGGCCACGGCCACGAACGGCTGGTACCCGATTTTCTTTGAGAACCACGACCAGCCGCGCTGCGTCAACAAATTCTTCCCGGCGGACGCCGACCCGCTGCTCGCGGCCAAGGCCATGGCCACCGTGCTCTTTACCCTGCGCGGCACGCCCTTCATCTACGAGGGGCAGGAGCTCGGCTACACCAATGTGGCCTGGGAGAGCATCGACGACTACGATGACATCTCCTCGCACGGGCAATATGCGCTCGCACTCGAGGAGGGCTGTACACATGAGCAGGCGATGGCGGGTATTCACCGCTTCTCCCGCGACAACGCGCGCACGCCGATGCAGTGGAGCGACAGCCGCAACGCCGGTTTCACGACGGGCACGCCGTGGCTGCCGGTACACGACGACTACCGTAGCTGCTGCGTCGAGCACGAGGCCTGCGACGAGAACTCGGTCCTGAGCTACTACCGCCGCCTCTCCCGCCTGCGCCGCGAGAGCGCCGTGAGTGACATCCTGCTCGCGGGCGACTACGGCGAGATTTTGCCGCAGCATGAGGCTATCTACGGTTTCGTGCGCAACCTCGGCAACCGCAAACTCTACGTGCTCGTGAATTTCACCACGCACAACGCCCCCTATGATGCCGCCATCGTGGCCGGTGCCAGCCGCCTGGAGGGCAACTACTCTGACAGTACCCCAGGCACGCTGCGGCCACTCGAGGCCGTCATCTATACGAGGGAGGATTAAGTAATGAAAGTAGCAGCCAGCGATTACGACGGCACACTGTTCCGTCAACAGACAATCGCAGAGGAAGATGTACAAGGCGTCAGGGACTGGCGCCGCGCTGGCCACAAATTCGGCGTCGTGAGCGGCCGTGACTACGGCATGCTCATCCCGCAGCTCCACCACTATGGTGTGGAGTATGACTACGCCGTCTGCAACAACGGCGGTATCATCCGCGACCAGGACGGCAAAGTCATGTATCAGGGCGAAATCCCGCCCGAGGCGCTCGCCGGCATCATCCGCGAGCCGCTCGTACGTCATTCATTCCACTTCGCCTTTTCGGCAGTGGATACCACATATATCTGCCACGAATTCGATGGCTCCTGGATCAAACGTGAGGCGCAGGAATGGGACTTCCCGCTCGTCGCCATCACGGAGGACCAGGCGGGGAGCCTCCCCGAAAAAGTCCATCAACTCTCGCTCGGCTTCCCCGAGCCCGAGCAATCCGTGGCCTGCGCCGCAGTGGTGAATGAACACTTTGGCGCACACGTCCATGCGTTCCCGAACGGATGCAGCCTCGATATCACCCCGGCTGGCGTGAGCAAGGAGCAAGGGCTCTACAAGCTCCTCGCGGTCATGGGCTGGGAAGGCGCGGAGCTGTACCCGATAGGAGACGAAACCAACGACCTGCCCATGCTCGAGGCATTCGGCGGGTACACCGTAGACACCGCAAGGGAGGCGATCAAAGCCCACGCGCGACAGAGCTTTAGCAGCGTAGGCGCCATGTTAGAGCACTTCAAATAAGGAAGAGGCGTAAAAGTGAGTCATCACGGAATCTTCCACCGACACCAATCTAATAAAATCCTAGGGACAAAGTAAAAGAGAGAGAATTTACAGAAGGAAGCGTATAGGGAATGAAAATGAACAAGAAAGCCTTAGCCATCTTCGCCGGCCTCACCATGGCCATGAGCGGCTCCGCCTTTGCCGCCAGCGCAGACGACTTCACGGATGTACCGAAAGACCACTGGGCCTACCAGGCCCTTGACTACCTCGCACAAGAAGGCGTCATCGAAGGCATGGGCGACAGCACGTTCCAGGGCGGCCGCAGCATGAGCCGCTACGAAATGGCCGCCATCGTCGCCAAAGCCATGCAGAAGAACCCGACCAACATCGGTGACCAGGCCGTCCTCGAAAAACTTGAAGGCGAGTTCGGCACGGAAATCAAACGACTAACGAAGCGCGTGGATGCGCACGACAAGGCCATTAAGGACTTGCAGGCGAAAACCGATAAATTCAAGGTTTGGGGTCTTGCCCGCGTGCAGGCCGGTGATGATAATGGCCTGAAACGCGATGGTATTCATCCGGTTTGGTCTAGCTGGGATAATTATAAAAATGGTGACTATAATAATCGCTTCTACATGGACCTTGAAGGTCAGATGAAGGTTAGCGACTATGCTGTGGCACGCTTCACGGTCGAAAAAAATGCGCGTTATAATGACCGCGAATATCAGTTCAAAGATGCTGTCGCTGTTGGACCAGACGGTAAAGCTTATAAAATAAAAGTTCCTGTATCTGGCGAGATGCGTGATATGCCGGATATGGATACGAACCATAACGGTGAAATTAGCAATATTTGGGTGGAACTCCAGCTTGGGCCGAAGCATGATTGGTACACGAATATCGGTCGTAAATGGAACGGCATTGGCATGCAGAACCTGCTGCTCGGTGGCCAGGTCGATGGCATTGCTACCTATCATCCGATTGAGAAGGGCCACGGCTGGTGGCTCAGTGCACAGTATTGGAAATCGTCCTCCGATTGCACGGAATATACCCCAGTTTATACTTCCACGACCACAGGCTCGGGCCCGTCGGCAGTCACGACCTATACATATGATCACACGTCTGTTAGGGCAAGACGCGCCCCTGTAAATGCAACGCTTGATTTCTGGGGCCCGCTTGGCAAGTACATGGATGCAAACGTAGGCTATACGCGAATTGTTGGGCATAAATACGATCGAAACGGTGGCAACGGTTATTGGTATGACACTTCGGGCTTCTGGAATGCAGACCTGAAAGTGAAGCTCTTTAAGGACTTTGCGGTTACGACGTCATATGTCAAGGCTATGACAAATGCAGAGCCGGATAACGGTGCAGGTGGTCATGCAGACCGTGACCTTGCTGTACGTATGGATTATCGCGGAACGGATTTGAATAAGGTCGGTTCTTGGGGACTTTATGCTAAATGGATGGATCTTGGTAAGGCTGCTGACCTTGGTCACGATGATGAGTGGTCCACGCGTGAGCCGACCTACTGCAACGGTATGCGTGGTTGGTACTATGGCTTCAAAATGGTTCCTGCTAAAAATGTTGAGTGGGAGACTTTGTGGGCACCGCGTCTTAAAGAGCAGCTTAATACGACCAGCGCATATAATCGTCACATCCTCCGCAGCTGGCTCGACTTCCACTTCTGATTTAGCTGCGTAGAGCAAGGGCACGCAAAACCTTGGCTCCCCCTCTGGGGGAGCTGGCGCCCGTAAGG
>ONCF01000005.1 GCA_900316275.1 uncultured Veillonellaceae bacterium | reverse complement strand
CCTCATATGAATATCTGGTGATGATGGCCGGATGGTTCCACCTGTTCCCATGCCGAACACAGTAGTTAAGCATCCGCACGCCGAAAGTACTTGCTTGGAGACGAGCTGGGAGGATAGGACGTTGCCAGTTAAAATGAAGCACTCACGCATGTGAGTGCTTTTTTGGTGCGAGTCTGACCCTGCTCCTTACGTTTGTGGCAAAAAAATAAACCCCAGTAAGGGGGCTTATTGCTGTAAGTAGACCGACGGGTCGAAGCTTAGCGTGTGGATGAAATGGCGGAGCTCGTTGTCAGCGATGACGAGGTGGATTTTTTTGTTGCCGTCCTCGACCTGGGAGAGGTCGAGGGTGTAGGGCTCGATGTGGTGGCCTTCGAGGTCTGCAAAGACGATGATGATGGGCGTCTCGGTTTTACCGAAGACGCTTTTTTTGACAATGCCGAAGCCGTAGTCCGTCTTGAGCACCGTGCCCTCTGGGTAGAGGGCGACGTTGTTGAAGAATAGCTTCAGCAGGTCGGGGTCGAACTGGCCCTTCGTGATATTGCACATGATGTTGTGCGCGATGTTCGGTGTGTAGGCTTTTTTATAGGGGCGTTCGCTCGTGAGCGCATCGTAGACGTCGGCAATGGCGACGATTTTTGCGTAGCGATGAATTTTGTCCCCCTTGAGGCCGCGCGGATAGCCCGTACCATCAATGTGTTCGTGATGTTCGGAGGCAATAGCGGCCAGGATAGAGGACTTCGGCAGTTCGTGCTCCATGACATGGATGCGCTTGGCACCGCTCAGCGGATGTGCCTTGATGACGTTGAATTCGTCGTTGGTCAGGCGGGTGTTTTTCGTGAGGATATCCTCGGGAATGTTGATCTTGCCGAGGTCGTGTAGCAGCGCACCGAGGGTGAGAATCTGTAAATCCCGCTTCGTGTAGTGGCAGAGCATGCCGAGCATGGAGGCCAGAATGGCCACGTTGACGCTGTGGCCGAACGTATAGGTGTCGTGCAGCCGGATATCCGTGAGCTGCACGAGATTGGCCTTGCGGTCGATGATGTCGAAGATGATTTTTTCGGAGACATTCTCCATCATGTCGACGTCGAGGTGGCCATTGTGCTCCGTCTCCTGGAAGGCCTCGAAGACGTGCTCAATGGCATCGGCGCGCGTCTCCTCCGCCACGATGTCCTCGGGAGGCATAAGCTGGAAGTTGGGGTCGGCCGAGGTTACGGTCACGGTGGGGATGCCTAATTTTTCCAGCTGCTGGATGTAGCTGGTCGTGATAGGCTGCCCCTTGACGAGGTAGCTGGCACCATGGTGATTGAAGATGCTTTGGGCCAGAATCATGCCCTTTTTGAGTTTCTTTACTGGTACGCGCAGCACGTTGGCCGCCTCCCTTCACATGATTTTCTATTCTATATCATAACTTATTTCGGCAAAAATGGAAAGGAATATTTGCCCTGCCTGCCCATCTTTGCTATACTTAGTAGGCTAGGTTATTAGATAAAACAGATGTTTGTTTTTTATGCGATGCCGCTGACGCAGGCTGGTGGACTGCCGGGCGGACGGTACCGCTGGACGGGAGATTGACGTCATGCGGAGGAAGCGCAGGAAACGGCGCACGTTTACTTATATTTGGCGGGCCTTTGCCGTGCTGCTGCTCTTGACGGTAGTAGGGCTGGGCGTGTATTTTGGCCTGCAGCAGCGCCATCAGGCTATAGATGCCAGTGGCAACAAGGTCACGAGCAATGTCGTACATGTGATGATTATGGGCGTGGACAGCCGCGCGGACGATGTGGGGCGCAGTGACACGCTCATGGTGGCTGCGCTGGACACGGCGCGGTCCAAGGCGGCCCTGCTCTCGATACCGCGTGATACGCGTGTGCCCATTGAGGGGCATGGCTACGATAAAATCAATCACGCCTACGCCTTTGGCGGCCACCAGCTGTCGCAGCAGACGGTCGAGAGCCTGCTCGGCGTGCCCATGGACCACTATATCATCGTGAACACGCAGGCCTTCCCGAAGCTCATCGATGCCATCGGCGGTGTGGATATCAACGTGGAAAAGCGCATGCACTATGAGGACCCCTGGGATGACAATGGCGGTCTAGTCATCGACCTGTATCCGGGCGAGCAGCATATGGACGGCGCGAAGGCCATCCAGTATGTACGCTATCGTGATGGCGAGGGCGATATCGGGCGTATCGGTCGTCAGCAGAAATTTATGCAGGCCGTGCTGAAGAAAATGGTGAGCCCGGAGATTTTGCCGAAGCTGCCCGAGATTATCCGCACGGCGAGCACGGTGCTCAAGACGGATATGAGCGTGACGCAGCTCCTGGATTTCGCCCAGCAGATGAAGGCAGTGCACGACAACGGCCTCGAGGCGAAGATGGTGCCGGGGCGGCCCGCCTATCTGCAGGATATCAGCTACTGGATTCCCGACATCACGGATTTGCGTGAGCTCATGCGCACGGAGCTGGGGCTGCAGCTCACGGCGGAGGAGCAAAAGGCGAACCAACAGGCTGAAGATGCCTACAACGCTGACTTGCCGGACGATATCAATCTCGGCAATAAGAGCGACGGCACGGATGCGGGGCAGGAACAACAGAAGGAGACGAAGCAGGAGCCGCTCAAGCCACAGGAGATTTCTGTCATGGTCATCAACGACAGTGGCATCAACGGTGCGGGCGCCGAGGTGGCGCAGATTCTGCAGCGCAAGGGCTTCATTATCTCCAACGTGGAGACGGGCCGTACGAGCTCGCGCGGGCAGACGATTATCATCACGTCGACGCGCAACACGGACGTGTTTTATGGCATGCCGTTCCCCTGCGTGATTATGGATGGCGGCAGCCGCAATCAGGCCGTGGTGCATATCGGTCTCGACTATAAAAAGACAGGCAAGAAGTAAGGGGAGGCTGACGCTTTAAGCAGGGTCTCTCTGTAGGTATAACAGTCAGAAAAGAAGCTACAAGGTAAAAGGTGAACAAGCATTGGCCATGATGAAAGTGACCGGGCTGCGTAAGAGTTTCGGTATCCACGAGCTGTTCCACGACGTGACGTTCGAAGCGGCGCAGGGCGAAAAAGTGGGTCTCGTTGGCGTGAACGGCGCGGGCAAGACAACGCTCATGCGCTGCCTCATGGGGCAGGAGGAGTACGATGCAGGCAGCATACAGTGGGACACGGCGGCGACGGTCGGCTATGTGGAGCAACAGGCGGCGTTCGGCGCGGGCACGCTTTGGGATGAGTTTCAGCGTGCGTTCAGCGACGTTATCGAGCTCGGCGCGCGCAAGCGGACGCTGGAGGCACGGCTGAAGGAACATGCAGACGACGTGGAGGCAGTGGCAGAGTACAGCCGTGTGTTGAACCGTTTCGAGAGCCTCGGCGGCTATGACTACGAGAGCCGCTTGCGTCGCGTGGCCTTTGGCCTCGGTTTTACGGAGCAGGATTTTCAGAAAGATGTGCAGCATTTTTCCGGGGGGCAGAAGACGCGCATCACGCTGGCAAAGGCGCTTATGCGTGAACCGGATTTCCTGTTCCTCGACGAGCCGACGAACCATCTCGACATCCACATGATTGAGTGGCTGGAGCAGTTCCTCGCGCATTATCGCGGCGGTGTGCTGCTCATTTCGCATGACCGCTATTTTCTCGACAAGGTCGCGACAAAAATCCTCGAGCTCGACCATCAGACGGTCACGAGCTACGCGGGCAACTACACGTATTTCATGCGCGTGAAGACGCAACGGCGTGCGGCGCTGCAGTCAGCCTACGAGAAGCAGCAGGAGCATATCAAAAAGACGGAGGAGTACATCCGCAAATACAAGGCCGGTATCAAGAGTAAGCAGGCGCGGGGGCGCCAAAGCCAACTGAACCGGCTCGAGCGCATCGTGTTGCCGCCGGAGGACGCGTCGTTTAACTATTTCGCACTGAATAAGCCCGAGGAATGTGCGCAGCGTGTTGCTGAGCTAGAGGATGTCTCCATGGCCTATGGCGCGCATAAGATCTTTGAACATCTGAACCTGCTCATCCGCAAGGGGGATGGCGTGGCGCTGGTAGGGCCGAACGGCGTGGGCAAGACGACACTGCTGCGCGTGCTCGTGGGTGAGCTCGAGTCGCCGACGGGGCGTGTAAAAATCGGCAACCGCGTGAAAATCGGCTATTTCTCGCAGCAGCACGAGGGCCTGCATATGGAGCGCACGATTCTCGAGGAGCTGAATTACGAGTTCGGTATCGCCGAGGAACAGGCGCGTAAATATCTGGGCGCGTTTCTCTTCTACGGTGATGACGTTTACCGGCGCATTGGCGACCTTTCGGGCGGTGAGCAGTCGCGCGTGGCTTTTCTGAAGCTCATGCTTACGGGCGCGAATTTCCTCGTACTCGATGAGCCGACGAACCATCTGGATATCCCAGCCTGCGAGGCCGTAGAGGAGGCGCTCATGGCCTATCCCGGCACGTTCCTCGCCGTCTCACATGACCGCTATTTCCTCGATAAGGTCGCGAATTGCACGCTGGAGCTCGAAGATGGCCAGTTGACGGAGTATCAGGGCAACTACAGCTATTACCAAATGAAAAAAGCTGCCGCGGCAGAGGCAGAGGCCGAGGCGGCTGCGGAGGTCGCGCAGGCGGAGAAAGTGGCAGCTGCGCGCGCGAAGGAAAAGGCACGCAAGGCTGCGCACAAAGCACAGGCCGGACAGGCGCAGGCTACTGTAGCTGCGCCTGCAGAGCCCACCAATGAGGCGGCGGAACGGGGCCGCATCCAGAGCATGAGTGACGCGAAGCGCGAGGAGCTCATCCAGCGCGCCGAAGCGGAAATCGCCATGGCAGAGGCCGAGCTCAAGGGGCTCGAGGTCGAGATGAACGACCCTGAGCTGCAGCAGGACCCGGCGCGCAGTCAGCAGATAGCCGAGGCCTATGCGGCGAAGGAGCAGGAAATCCAGGCGCGCTATGAGAAATGGGAGCGTTTGACGGAGGCGTAAAGATGCAGCAGGACGGGCAGCAGAGCTTATTCAGTCCCGTAGAGCTGGAGGAACAGTTGACGGGGTGCGTGGACAGCATTATTTTTGCCAGTACAGACGGCAATTTCTGCGTGTTCCGCCTGCGTCCCGACGGGCGCAACACGCGCAGCACTGTCACTATCAACGGCCCCGCGCCACTCGTGGGGCAGCAGCTGCAGCTGCGCGGCAACTGGGTCGTGCACCCACGCTTCGGCCAGCAGTTCAAGGCCACGGGCATGGTGCTGGAGGCGCCGACGGACGTTGCAGGCATCGAGCGCTTCCTCGCCTCGGGCGTCATCGAGGGCGTTGGTCCCGTGCGTGCACGGCGGCTGGTGCAGCATTTCGGCAAGGACACGCTGCGCATCATGGAGGAGCAGCCGCACCGCCTCGCCGAGGTCGAGGGTATCAGTAAAAAGACGGCGGATAAAATAGCCGCCTCTTACGGTGAGCAGTCAGAGCTGCGCGAGGTCATGCTTTGGCTGGAGAGCCATGGCGTATCCGGTGCGCTCGCGGGGCGTATCTACGAAAAATACAGCTCGTTTGCGCTCGATATGCTGGAGCAGCACCCGTATCAGCTGGCACAGGAGGTGCAGGGCATAGGTTTTGCTACGGCTGATACCATCGCGGCGAGCATCGGCTACGCGAAGGACGATGCCAACCGTATTGCGGCCGGTATCGAGTACGCGTTGCAACAGATTGCCCAGAGCGGACACTGCTGCATCCCCGAGGGGCCGCTGGCAGACAAGGCGGCGCAGCTGTTGCAGGTGCCGCGCGGGCAGGTGCTGGATATCCTGCGGCGTATGCTGCAGGCGGAGCGGCTCATCGTGGAGGACGTACGCCCGGAGCCGCTCATCTACCCGCCGTATTTGTATAAAGCAGAAAAGAGTACGGCGGAGCGGCTGCTCCACGTGCAGAAATATGCCATGCCTCTCGCCGTACGGGAACCAGCGCGCAAAGTGGACCGCTGGGCAGAGAAGACCCACATCACCCTGTCGGACGGACAGCGGGAGGCGCTCTGCGCGGTGCTGGAGCATGGCGTGTTCGTGCTCACGGGCGGCCCCGGCACGGGTAAGACGACGGTCGTGCGCGGCATGATTGACCTGCTGGGCGCGCTGGGGCTCGATATCCTGCTCGGGGCACCGACCGGCCGCGCCGCGAAACGCCTTGCCGAGACGACGGGGCGCAAGGCCATGACTGTGCACCGCATGCTGGAAGCACAGGGCGGGAACAGCGGCAGTCAGTTCATGAAGGACGAGGATGAGCAGCTGGAGGCGGATGTCATCATCCTTGACGAAGTCTCGATGATGGACATCGTGCTCATGCAGCATTTCCTCGCGGCGGTGCCTGAGGGCTGTCATATTATCCTCGTGGGCGATGTGGACCAGTTGCCGTCCGTGGGACCAGGCTCGGTACTGCAGGACATTCTGCGTGCGGGCGTGCTGCCGAGCGTGCGCCTGACGGAGATTTTCCGCCAGGGCGAGGGCAGCGACATCGTGCTGAGTGCGCACGCCATCAATGCGGGGCGGCAGCCGCATTGCACGGAGACGGGCGATTTTCGTTTTCTCACCCTGCCGGACGCTGAGAGCACGGCGGCAAAGGTACTTGCGCTCTGTACGCGCGAACTCCCCGCGCAGGGCTACGACCCGCTGACGGACGTACAGGTGCTCTCACCGATGCACCGTCAGGTCTGCGGCGTCGACAACCTCAACAAACAGCTGCAGGCCGCGCTCAACCCGCCAGGGGAAGGGCGGCCGGAGTTTGGCAACAGCGTGCTGACCCTGCGCCTCGGCGACAAGGTCATGCAGATGAAGAACAACTACCAGAAACAGGTCTTCAACGGCGATATCGGCTTTATCGTGGCCGTGGAGCCTGACCATATCACGGTGCAGTACAGCGAACAGCTGCGCGTGGACTACGAAAAGGCGGAGTTGCTCGAGCTGTCGCTCGCCTACGCTATGAGCGTGCACAAGAGCCAGGGCAGTGAGTATCCGGTCGTCGTGCTGCCGCTCGTGCCAGGCCACCACATCATGCTGCAGCGCAATCTGCTCTATACGGCGGTGACGCGCGCGAAACAGCTCGTCATCCTGCTCGGCTCGCGGCAGGCACTGAACACGGCCGTGGACAACGACCGCACGCGCAAGCGCTATACGCTGCTGGCTGAGCGCCTGCACGGTGATATCTGAGGCGGAGCCCGCTGGCCGGGCGTGTGGCAGAACGCTTTTTACCACAGGACAGAAAGGTGAGACAGCTATGGCGGAGACCAAACAGTGGACAGACATCCCGAAGGTATTGACCGTAGCGGGCAGTGACAGCAGCGGCGGCGCGGGCGTGCAGGCCGACCTGAAAACATTTTTGGCGCACGGTGTCTACGGTATGAGCGTCATCACGGCGCTCACAGCGCAGAACACGACGGGCGTGCTGGCCATTCAGGAGGCGACGCCGGATTTCCTGCGCGCGCAGTTTGAGGCGGTCTTTAGCGACATCCGCCCCGACGCGGTGAAGGTAGGCATGGTCAGCTCGCCCGCGCTCATCCGTGTCATCGCTGAGGAGCTCACGCGCTATGCGGCGCGGCACATCGTCGTTGACCCCGTCATGGTCGCGACCTCGGGGGCGCGCTTGCTCTCGCCCGATGCGGAGCAGGTGCTCATGCAGGCGCTGCTGCCACTGGCGGAGGTCATCACGCCCAATATCGCGGAGCTCGAGGTGCTCACGGGGCAAACGGTTGACAGCCGCGCTAAAATGGAAAGTGCGGCGCGGGACCTGCAGGCGCGGCTCCAGGTGAATGTACTGGCGAAGGGCGGGCATTTCGGCGCGGATGCCGATGATCTGCTCGTGACAATTGAGGGCGCGCAGTGGTTCCACAGTCCACGCCTCAGCAATCCCGATACGCACGGCACGGGCTGCACGCTTTCGAGTGCCATCGCGGCCGAGCTGGCACAGGGGCTGAGCCTCGCGGTGGCCGTAGAGCAGGCGAAAGCCTACCTCACGGGCGCGCTGGCGGCGGGCCTGCACCTCGGGCACGGCGCAGGCCCGCTCAATCATGCCTACGCCTTGCAAGGCAAATTCTTCAAACGTATAGATTAGGAGTGCAATATGTTTTTTCAGCATAAACGTCTCTGGCAGGCAGGGCTCTGCCTGGGGCTCGGTATGCTCGTGTGGACGCTGAATGGGCCCTCGGCTATGGCGAAAACGGCCAAGGCGGAGCAGCCTGCTAATGCCGACCAGACGCAGGCCCAGAAAGCGGTGGAGGTGCCGACGGCGCAGGCTGCCACGACGCGCGCGCAGGCACCGGTGCACGCCATCCAGTCCGTGCGCCTGACCTGGCCACTCGTGTCGGGCGCCGTGCAGTATGAGGTCGTCGTGAAGCGCACGGCGGATGCGCAGGCGGCGGATGTCGTCTGGCAGCAAAAGCAGATTTTTACGAATGGCGTAGAGGTCAAACTCGCGCAGTACGGCAGTGCGGCCTCGGAGTTTTTCTGGCAGGTGCGGCCACTCGATTACAGCGGCAAGCCCATCGGCGGCTTTTCGGATTTGCAGCCCGTGACGGCGGCGGGCAACACGCTGAACCCTACGGCCCCACTGCCGACGACGCAGTTCGAGCAGATGGACTATATGCCGCTGTACCCCGTGTATTCCTGGGTGCCCACGGCGGGCGCGAAGCAGCACGTGGTACAGGTCTGGCGCGAGAAGAATTTCCAGGATGTGCTCATCCGCACCTTGCCTGCTGAGGAGTATGACATCTACGAGGATGGCGGCTATACGGTGCCGGGACGTTATTTCTGGCGCGTGCGCGCCGTGGCGGCGGATGGTACGCCGCTCTCCGGCTGGTCGCAGAAAGTGCATTTCCGCGTGGAGAACAAGGCGCCTATCGCGGCACTCGGTGACAGCATCACACACGGCGGCGGTGTTATGAGCGTGCCGCCGGGCTATACGCTCTACGATTGGGAGACGTACTCGCCCGTGCCCGTGAAAAACCTCGGCTACAGCGGCAACACGACGGCGGACATGCTGGCGCGCTTCGAGCGCGACGTGCTGCCATTCCAGCCGCGTGTGCTCGTCGTCATGGGCGGTGTCAACGACTACCGCGGCGGCACGCTGGGCTGGACTACGGTGGAGAACCTCGCGGCTATCCGCGATAAATGCAATGTCTACGGCATTATCCCCGTCTTTATGACCGTGACGCCTATCAATCCGGCGCTGTTCTCACGCGCGGGCATCGAGACGCCGCCGACGGACTGGCAGGTACATCAGCAGTATATCAACGCCTGGGTCATGAGCCAGCAGTACGCCGTAGACGTCTCGACGATGCTGACGGACGGGGCGGGCTGTCTGCGCCGTGACTACACGACGGACGGCCTGCACCCCGATTATTTCGGCAAGAAATACATCGGCGAGACCATCGGCCACTACCTCGCGCAGCATTTCCCCTGGATTACAAATACGCTGGTCAAGAAACAGCCCGTCCAGGGGTGACGCGTTCTCCAGTTATTTCTCAGAAAACTGCGCTAGAATAAACCAATTCCACAGGTGAATTTTTTATTGTGTCGGGAGGCACATATTATGAGCAAGAAATTTCGGGCTTTGCTGGTACTGCTGGTCGTCATCGTGGCAGCCGCGGGGGCCAGCGCCTATGCCTATCAGGCGGAGCGCACGCCAGAGTATGCACTCGAGCAACTCGGCGTGGCTATCGCGCAGCGCGACGGCGCAGCCGTGGCGCGCTATGTGGACGTGGACAGCGTCATCACGCAGTCGTACGATGAGAGCACGGCTATCTTAGTGGACCAGATTGCGGAGCTCCACGCGCAGTATCCGCAGGACTGGTTCTTCCGCCACGACTCGGCCTTTATGCGCGACTACATCGCGCAGCGCCGCAGTGACGACCTCGTCTTTATCCACCGTTGCCTCGACTTCTACGGTGACGGCGACCTCACGCCCATCAGCCGCAGCGATGGTCAGGCGAAATGGCTCGCCGACGAGACGGTGAAGTTCCGTGATAACTACAGATGCGAGCTGCAGGGCGTGCAGGTCAAAGGCCAGAAGGCAGAGGCCACGCTCGTCTTCACGGGCAAGGACACGGACTACGGCCGCCTCGTGCCGCAGCTGCGCGCCGTCATCGAGCTCGAGCAGCAAAAGGACGGCCACTGGCAAATCAAGCGTTTTGCCAACGTACCGGAAATGTTCGCCCCCATCGTCAAGGGCATCGAGGACTACTGGACGCTGCAGGGTTGGCAGTAACGTCCACAGAGAGCAGCATAATTTAGGGATATGGCAGGAGTTTCTGCCATATCCTTTTTTGTTTTCGTAAAATAATTT
Source organism: uncultured Veillonellaceae bacterium (assembly GCA_900316275.1). Taxonomy (GTDB): domain Bacteria; phylum Bacillota; class Negativicutes; order Selenomonadales; family Selenomonadaceae; genus UBA2897. The sequence goes on along the minus strand of ONCF01000005.1, from coordinate 17,874 downwards.
TCGTATTCAGCAGGAATTCATGCGGCAATGTTGAACTAAAAAAGGTGAATTCATGGCAGACAATTTACAATGATGGAAAACTGGTAAATGAAGCGGTATTTCCGCCCCATGCGCAAGAGCAGATGAGATAGCGCAAGGGGACGATAGGTACATTGTTTGCAGCAAGGTTCATGGAGATGGGTATGTATTAGGAGGGTTTGGCTATGTCCAAAGAGATTACGCGCCGCCAATTTATCATTGGGGCGGCGGCAGCCGGCGTCGTGTTGGGCGCGGGCGGGATGTTTGCCTGGAAGGGGCGCAACATCCCGCAGAAAGTCCAGCGCGGTGAGGTGACCTACGATGTGCTGATTATCGGCAGCGGCGGCGCGGGCATGCGCGCGGCGCTGGCGGCGATGGCGACGGACAAGAACCTGAAGGTCGGCGTCATGACGAAACTGCCGCCGACGCGCTCGGCCTCGACGATGGCCCAGGGCGGTATGAACGGCGTTACGGGCGTCGGCACGAACGTCAAGGATACGCCGGATTTGCACGCCTACGACACGATTAAGGGCGGCGCCTGGTTGAACGACCAGGATGCCGTGGAGTTCTTCGCCGAGCAGGCGGGCAAGACCATCTGCGAGATGGACTACATGGGCTATCCGTACAACCGCGATAAAGAAGGTTATTTCCACCAGCGCAAGATGGGCGGCTCCTCGCAGCCGCGCGCGGCCTACTATATGGACCGCGCGGGCCATGCCATGGTGCATACGCTCTTTGAACAGTGCCTGCGCCAGAACGTCGACTTTATCTCCGAGTGCCAGATGCTGGAAATCAGCATGGGCGGCCCGGACAAGAAACAGCTCAACGGTGTCATCGCCATGGATATGCGCACGGGCAACATCCTCGGCATCCCGGCCAAGGCCGTGCTTATCGCGACGGGCGGCTATGGCCGCGCCTACTGGGTGCGCACGTCGAACCCGTACAGCTCGACGGGCGACGGCATCGTGGCCGGCATGAACATCGGCATCCCGTTCAAAGACCCCGAGATGGTGCAGTTTCACCCGACGGGCCTCGCGGTCAACGGCGTGCTGCTCTCCGAGTCCAGCCGCTCCGAGGGCGCACAGCTGAAAAACAAGAACGGCGAGCGCTTCATGGCGAAGTACGACCCGCAGCGCATGGAGCTCTCTACGCGCGATATCGTGGCACAGTCCATCGCCCGCGAGATGGAGGAGGGCCGCGGCATGGGCGAGGGCATTCACGCCGGTGTCTACCTCGACTTCACCGTCATCAAGCCGGAGCGCGTGCACGCCGTGCTGCAGCAGGTTTTTGACCTCTCGCTGCATTTCGCGGGCGTCGACATTACCAAGGAGCCCGTGCTCATCGCACCGACCTGCCATTACTCGATGGGCGGACTGGAGATGGACGATTTCCATACGGGCGCTACGCGCGTGCCGGGCGTGTTCACGGCCGGCGAGTGCAGCTGCGTCTCCGTACACGGCGCTAACCGCCTCGGCGCGAACTCCCTCTCCGAGGTGCTCGTCTTCGGTAAGGTGGCCGGCGAGGGCGCGGCCGCCTATGCCAAGGGCCACGAGTATAAAGGCATGCAGGAGGACCTCAAGGCCGGCTGCCAGAAATGGTCGCAGACGTTCGATGAGGTGACGCACCGCTCCCATGTGGGCAACCGTACGGTGCCGGAAATTCGTGACGATATGGTCAACACCATGTGGTACAAATGCGGCGTGTTCCGCACGGAGCAGCAGCTGCAGGAGGCGGCGCAGGAGCTCGCGCAGCTCACGGAGCAGTACAAAAACGTCTATGTGGGCGACCCCTCGCATGTCTACAACACGGCCTTTGAGCAGTACCTGGAGCTCGGCAATCTGCTGCAGGTCTCGCACGCCATCGTGCAGGGCGCTATTGCCCGCAAAGAGAGCCGCGGCGGCCATTTCCGCCGTGATTTCCCGAAACGTGATGACCAGAACTTCCTCAAACATACGCTCATTTTCAAGGAGCCGGACGGCAAATACCGCGCCGAGTACAAGGATGTCGTCATCACGAAGTTCCCGCCCAATGCGCCGAAGCCGCAGGCGGGTAAGTAAAGAAGGGAAGTAATGATATGTATGCAAAACTGAGAATACATCGTTTTGTCGAGGGGCGGAAATGGACGCAGGACTACTCCGTCGAGGTCCAGACAGGCATGACCATCCTCGAGGCGCTCATCTATATCAAAGAGCACCAGGACCCGACGCTATCCTTTACGAGCTCCTGCCGCTCCAGTATCTGCGGTGCCTGCGGCGTGCGCGTCAATGGCAACGCCGTGCTGGCCTGCGAGACACTCGTGAGCGACCAGATGGCGACATATGATACGAACATCCTGACCATCGAGCCGTTGGGCAATTTCGAGGTCATCCGCGACCTCGTCGTTAACTGGGACCCGAAATACGACCGCATGAAGAAAATCGACCCGGCCGTGGAGCCGAAGGACGAGTTCAGCCCCGAGACGGGCTGCCGTCAGTCGCCGGAGGATTTCGAGAAATACAAGAAGTATGCACTGTGCATTCTCTGCGGCTCCTGCGTCTCCGAGTGCAACAAGAACAGCCTGAATCAGAAGGACTTCCTCGACCCGTTTGCGTTCGTCAAGGGCGAAAAAATTGTCTCCGACTCGCGCGACAAGAGCCCGAAGGAGCATCTGCAGCGCATTGTGGATGCTGGCCTCTGGCGGTGCTTTAACTGCGAGGAGTGCACGGCGAAATGCCCGAAGGGCCTCGACCCGGCGGGCGCTATCGAAAAGCTCAAGGCAGCGACGTTCAAATATGGTCTCGCGGACAACGTCGGTGCGAAACATGCCAAGGCCATCTACGACGACATCCAGGAGAGCGGCACGCTGGACGAGAGCAAGCTGAACATCAAGTCCGAGGGTTTCCTCAAGGCGGGCACACGCGCGCCGATGGGCCTGCGCCTCATGCACGTGGGCAAGCTGGACCCCACGGCCTCGCATCCGGTCAACCCGGAGATTGCCACCATCAAGAAGATTGTACAGCTGGCCGAAAAGGCGTCGCAGGAGGAGGGCTAAACGATGAAATTTGCATTATTTCCGGGCTGCGTGCTCGACGGTGCCGCCGCGGAGGCCAAGACCTCACTCCTGAAAGTCTGCGAACGCCTGGGCATCGAACTGGAAGAAATCAAGAACTGGACGTGCTGCGGCGCGTCGCACGCGCAGGGCGTCAATGACCTCGCGGCACTGGCGGTCAACGCGCGCAATATCTCTATCGCCGAGCACATGGGGCTCGACATCATGACGGTCTGCAACACCTGCACGCTGCAGCTGCGCACGGCGAAATACCGCCTCGACCATGACGAGAAACTGAAGGAAAAGGTCAACGGTATTCTGCAGGAGGCCGGGCATCCCTATCAGTATCAGGGCACGAGCAAAATCACGCATTTCCTCTGGGTGCTCGACGAACATCCGGAGCTCCTCGACGGCAAAATCACGCCGCAGGGCCTCAACGGCACGCGCGTGGCCTGCTACTACGGCTGCCACATCCTGCGCCCCGAGGAAATCATGGATCACGGTAACGACCGTTATCCCGAGTATTTCGAGCGCCTCGTGCGCCGTCTCGGCGGCCAGCCCGTCTGGTTCGATGCGAACCGCCTCTGCTGTGGGTTCCACGCGCAGTTCGGCGCGGAGGATGACGTCATGAAGCGCACGGGCCAGATTGTCAAGAGCGCGGGCAAAGCGCGGGCCGAACTCCTCGCGACGCCGTGCCCGCTCTGCCAGATGCAGCTCGATATGTACGAGCCCGAGGGCCGCGAGGCCATCGGCGACAACACGCAGCTGCCCATCTTGCACCTGCAGCAGCTCATCGGCCTCGCCATGGGCATGAGCAAGGCGGACATCGGCTTCGACCGCCACGTCTCGGCGCAGGCACAGCTGAAACTGGGCTGAGCGACCGGACGGCCTGACGGTAAAGCATAAGGTTGGCTAGTGGAACGGAGCATTTGCTGGCCTTGGTCAAAAAAGAGTGACTGGCTCACGAGCTGGTCACTCTTTTTGTGATATACTGGTTTTAGTTTCAGGAGGTGGCAGTGATGACGCAGACTACGGATGTTTTGATTATCGGCGCGGGGCCGGCGGGCGTGTCGGCGGCGCTGTATGCGCGGCGCGGCGGGCTGCAGGTCACGGTGCTCAGCCAGGGGGCGGGCACGGGCAGCCTCGCGCGGGCGGAGCTCATCGAGAATTATTACGGACTGGAGGCGCCTGTGAGTGGTGCGGAGCTGGAGCGCCGCGGTCGCGCAGGGGCAGAGCGGCTCGGCGTGCAGTTTGTGACGGCGGAGGTCATGGGGCTGACGCTCAACGATACTATGAATGGGTTCCGCGTGGAGGCAGGCGGCACGGTGTATGAGGCTCCAGCCGTCATCCTCGCGGCGGGCGCTGCGCGGCGCACGCTGCCTATTGAGGGGCTCGCGCGGCTCGAGGGGCACGGCGTGAGCTACTGTGCCATCTGCGATGCCTTTTTCTATCGCGGCAAAAATGTGGCCGTGCTGGGCGCGGGGGAATATGCCCTGCACGAGGCACAGGCGCTCGTGCCCCATGCGGCGCACCTGACCATCCTGACTAATGCCGAGGCCCCCGCGGCAGTTTTCCCAGAGGGCATGGTCGTCAATACGCAACCGGTCGAGGCTATCCTCGGGCAGACGCGCGTCGAAGGTGTGCGACTGGCTGACGGCACAACGCTGCCCGTCGACGGCGTGTTCGTGGCGCTCGGCACGGCGGGCAGCACTGCGCTCGCGCGTAAAGCAGGCGCGCTGCTCGACGGCAATAATGTCAAAGTCGACGCCCAGATGTCCACGAATGTGCCGGGCCTCTTTGCCGCCGGCGACAATACGGGCGGCCTGTTGCAGGTCAGCAAGGCCGTCTACGAGGGCGCGCAGGCGGGCCTCTCGGCCGTCAAATATGTGCGCCAACAGCGCGCACAAGCCCAGTGATTTTATGCTATACTGGTCTGCGATAAAAGCATTTTCAATAAACTGGAGCGCAGTCAGCGCCAGGCAGGCTGTTGGCTCAAGGAGGTATGGTGCCTGCTATGACACAAGAGAAGACACAGACAGATTTGTATATCCGGCAGCTGAGTTTTTGGCCGCATTTGTCAACGCCGGAAAAGACGCTGCTCAACAACAACACGCGCACGGTGCGCTACGCGGCCGGGGCGCAGGTGCATCAGGGGACACTGGACTGCATCGGCGTGCTGCTCGTGAAAAGCGGGCAGCTGCGTGTCTACAGCCTGTCCGAGGATGGACGGGATGTGACGCTTTACCGCATTTTTGCCGGTGACATGTGCGTGCTCTCTGCCTCGTGCGTGCTGCAGGCAATCACTTTCCCCGTGAACATCGACGCGGAGGAGGACACGGAGGTACTGCGTATCGACGCGCCCACGTTCCGCAAACTGGCACAGGACAATATCTATGTGCGCTGCTTCGGCTATGAGACTGCTGCCGGGCGGCTCTCGGATATCCTGTGGAAAATGCAGCAGATTCTTTTTCTCTCGGCCGACAAGCGCCTCGCTATCTTCCTGCTGGAGGAAAGCGCGAAGACGGGCAGCGACACCATCCACCTCACGCATGAGCAGATTGCGCGCTACATGGGCAGCGCACGCGAGGTCGTGAGCCGTCTCATGAAATATTTCAGCCAGGAGGGCTACGTCAAAACCGGCCGCGGCCAGCTGCAGCTGCTGGACAAACCCGGCCTGCAGCGCCTCGCTGGCCAGGATTGAACATTGAAGCAACTCTCCGAGCTCCTTTTCTGAGTGAGCCGTCAGCGAAGCTGCCTAAGTTTTTTAGCGAGACCACATAGGAAAAGCCTCCCCGTTTTGTAGCGGGAAGGCTTTTCCTATGTGGTAAATTTTCAGTCCAGCAGCGCGGCGACTTGTTCTTTAGGCATGAGGCCTACGGCCTCGTTGACTTTCTGGCCGTTTTTGTAGACGACGAGCGTCGGGATGCTCATGACGTCGAAGCGGCTCGCGAGCTCGGGTTGTTCGTCGACGTTGATTTTGCCGAGCTTGATGTCGCTGCGCTCATCGGCGAGCTGGTCGAGGATGGGGGAGAGCATGCGGCAGGGGCCGCACCAGCTGGCCCAGAAGTCCAGCAGCACCGTGCCCTGCGCCTGCTCCACTTCGGCGGCGAAGTTGTCTTTCGTAATCGTGATAGCCATGTTTGTATCCTCCTTTTGTTCAGGCAACGCATGGGGCGCTGCGCATTTATCGCTTTTACTGGTTTTATTATAGCGTGTAGAGACAGGCTGTTCTGTGAGTAGCTCACCTATTGCTTTTTTGTTGCGCATGTCATATAATAGAGATAATCTTTACACGGGAACGCAGCCGCTAGGTGCGGTGGTTCCTACGTCTGACACAAAGGCTGACCCTGCGGGGTCAGTCTTTGTTGCGTATATGGAATATTGAAAACAGCAATCATTAGGATTATCTGTTGGCACTGGCGGCGGGGATAAGCGGCCGGGCAGCAGGGATGTAGGCAGAAGGGCGGTTTTATTGATGAACGGGACGGAAAATGTGACGGGCGTGCAGGATATCCTCGGGCGCAAAAACAAGAAAATGACGCCGCAGCGCCGTCGCGTGCTGGCGGTTATCGAGGCGCATCCGCATGAGCATCTGAGTGCGGAGGAAATCTACGATGAGCTGCGTCAGGACAAGAGCATCAACATCGGCCTCGCGACGGTCTACCGCTCGCTTGATCTGCTGACGGAGCTCGGCGTGCTCACGACGATTGAACTGAACGGTGTGAACCGCTACGAGGTGAACAGCACGACGCCGGAGTCGCCGCATCAGCACCATCATCTCATCTGCCTGCGCTGCGGCAAGGTTATGGAGTTCCATTCACCGCTCACGGCACCGCTGGAGCAGGAGATACAGTCCCAGACGGGCTTTCACGTCGAGGACCATCAGCTGAAGTTTTTCGGCTACTGTGACGACTGTCAGCGGGCTATGGCGGAGGAAACAGCGAAAAAAGCATGAGTGATACAAGGCATCTGCTATAGGCGGGTGCCTTGTATTTGTGTGTAAGTATGATAAGATATAAGGAAATGCTGCTATGCACAGCAGCGTTTGACTCAGTATGCTATTACGAAAGGAGCCAGCAATATGGCTGAACAATGTAATCACGACTGCTCGTCCTGCGGCACGACCTGCGGCAGCGACACACGTAAAGAGCCCCAGGACCTGCACGAAAAGCCGCATGAGCTCAGTGACATCCGCCATGTCATCGCCGTCGTCAGCGGCAAGGGCGGCGTGGGCAAATCCCTCGTCACGGGTCTGCTCGCTGTGGCTATGAGCCGCAAAGGGCAGCGCACGGGCATCCTCGATGCGGATATCACTGGCCCCTCGATACCGAAGATGTTCGGCGTCAAGGGCGAGGTGCACGGCTCGGAGGCGGGGGCCTACCCCGTGACGACGGCCGGCGGTATCGACGTCATGAGCATGAATTTGCTGCTTGAGAGTGAGACGGACCCCGTCGTCTGGCGCGGCCCTATTCTCAGCGGTGTGGTGAAACAGTTCTGGCAGGATATTATCTGGCAGGACGAGGACTATCTCTTTATCGACATGCCACCCGGCACGGGCGATGTACCGCTGACAGTGTTCCAGTCCATCCAGGTGGACGGCATCGTCGTCGTCACGAGTCCGCAGGAGCTTGTCTCCATGATTGTGGCGAAAATTGTCAAGATGGCCGAGCTTATGCACGTGCCCGTGCTCGGTCTCGTGGAAAACATGAGTTATTTCGAGTGCCCGGACTGCGGCAAGCGGCACGAAATCTTCGGCCACAGCCACATCCAGGAAATCGCCGACGCCTATGAGCTGCCCGTGCTCGGCCGCATCCCCATGGTGCCGACGCTCGCCAGTGAGTGCGACGCGGGCCAGATTGAGACGGTGGAGGGCCATTGGCTGGACGACGCCGTGGCGCATATCCTGCAGCAGACGCAGAAAGCAGAGAAAAAGTAAGGGAAAAACTATAAAAATCAACTGGTTTTTTGCGCGGAAACGTGCTAAAATAGCTTTAAATCAAGAATGTAAGCAGATACAAAATTTCTTTCATTTCGCGCAATTCAGCAGGCGCGGAGTTTTTGCAGGAGGTTTTTGATTATGGAGCAATCTACGACAGTTACTGGTTCCGTGATGATGCCGAGCCAGGCCAACCCCAACGGCAACGTCTTCGGCGGTGAGATCATGAAAATGATGGACTCCGTGGCCTATGCCTGCTCGGTGCGCTATGCCCATTCCAACGTGGTTACGGCGCGCGTCGACGAGCTGGAGTTTCACAAGCCGATTTTCATCGGTGATCTCGTGACTTGCACGGCGAAAGTCGTCTTTGTCGGTCACAGCTCGATGGAGGTCTTTGTCAACGTGGAGGTGCAGGACCTCGAGCGTGAGGATAACCCGGAGCGTGCGCTCACGGCGTATTTCACGATGGTCGCGCTCGACCGCAACGGCCGTCCGCATGCCGTGCGTCCGCTTGACGTCGTGACGGAGGAGGACCGCGCCGCGTTTGAGGCCGGCCGTCGCCGCTACGAGGCACACAAGGCCGCAAAGCGTGAGGCTGCGGCAGCGGCTCTGGCAAAGAAGAACGGTGCGACAGCAAAAGCCACTGCTACGCCTGCAAAAAAATAATCACTTTACAGTTTATCTTTAAATGCTTGCATTATGTATACAGTTATGTTAAGATACTACCCAACAGCATGACATTAGTCATTGTTGCTGCGGAGGAGTGTACTACGCAAGTGGGAGAAATGCCTGCGGCTCTTTCGGGAGCTGCATTTTTTTTGTGATTATTTTAGAGGAGGAAGCCGCGATGATGAACTACCAGAAGTACAGCAAGGGTTACTTTATGCCGCCGGAAATCGACCTCGACTGGGCGAAAAAGGATGCACCGGACCACGCACCTATCTGGTGCAGCGTCGACCTGCGCGACGGCAATCAGGCGCTCGTCGTGCCTATGAGCCTAGAGGAAAAACTGACGTTCTACAAAAAGCTCATCGCCATCGGCTTCAAGGAAATCGAAATCGGCTTCCCGGCTGCGTCGGAGACGGAGTACGCGTTCCTGCGCCGTCTGGTAGAGGAGGACCTCATCCCGGACGACGTGACCGTACAGGTGCTCACGCAGGCGCGCGAGCATATCATCCGCAAGACGTTCGACGCGCTGCAGGGCGTCAAGCACGCCATTGTGCACGTCTACAACTCTACGTCCGTGGCGCAGCGCGAGCAGGTGTTCCGCAAGGATAAGGCCGGTATCAAGCAGCTGGCCGTGGAGGGTGCTCAACTCCTCAAGGAGCTCACCGAGGAAGCGGGCGCAGATTATCGCTTTGAGTATTCGCCGGAATCCTTTACAGGCACGGAGCCGGAGTATGCACTGGAGGTCTGCAACGCCGTGCTGGACGTCTGGCAGCCCGCGGCGGAGCGCAAGGCCATCATCAACCTGCCCGTGACCGTGGAGATGAGCCTGCCGCACGTCTATGCCATGCAGGTGGCCTATATGCACAAGCACTTGAAGTATCGTGACAATATCGTGCTTTCGCTGCATCCGCACAACGACCGTGGCTGCGGCGTGGCCGACACGGAGCTCGGCTTGCTGGCGGGCGCGGACCGTGTCGAGGGCACGCTGTTTGGCAACGGCGAGCGCACGGGCAACGTCGACCTCGTGACCGTGGCCATGAACCTCTTTGCGCTGGGCATCGACCCGCAGTTGGATTTCTCACATATGCCGGAGCTCGTGTCACTGTACGAGCAGTGCACGCGCATGCACGTCTCGCCGCGTCAGCCGTACGCGGGCGAGCTCGTCTTTGCTGCGTTCTCGGGCTCACATCAGGACGCTATCGCCAAGGGCATGCAGTGGCGCGAGGAAAAGCACCCCGACAAATGGACGCTGCCGTACCTCTACATCGACCCCAAGGATGTCGGCCGTCAGTACGACGGCGATGTCATTCGCATCAACAGCCAGTCAGGCAAGGGCGGTGTCGGCTTTATCCTCAAGGAGAAATACGGCATCGAAATGCCGAAAAAAATGCGCGAGAGTTTCGGCTATTGCGTGAAGGAGGTCTCCGACCATACGCATCAGGAACTGCTGCCCGAGCAGGTCTATGAGATTTTCGACCGCGAATTTTTGCAGGCGCGCACGCCGTATGCGCTCGTGGACTTTGACCTGCAGCGCGGGCAGGATGGTCATTTCCACGGTACGGTCACGCTCCAGCTGGACGGCGTGGAGCGGCAGTACGCGACGCAGGGTGAAGGCCGGCTGGAGGCCGTGTCCAACGTCCTGCAGCACGAGCTCGGCGTGCAGTTCCGCGACCTCACGTATACGGAGTACGCCATGGATAAGGGGCGCAGTCAGGCCAGCCGCGCGCTCGCCTGCATCAGCATCACGGCGCCGGACGGACAGGTCGTCTGGGGTGCGGGCATTGACCCCGATATCGTTACCGCTTCGCTGGAGGCGCTGTTCAGCGCCGTCAACCGCATGCAAAACGGGAAGCACTGATTTGTCGCGCTTCTTTGAGACCACGCTACGGCAAGGGTCAACGCAATTAGGCACAGTTTTACCGCAAATGATTAGCCAAGATGCCCCGCTGATGTTATAATAATGAGTTGCTGGGCACGTTGTGTCCCGCTGGGAAACGTCTCTGCCTTAAGCGGCGTTTCCTTGACAGCAGGAGAATCTTGGCAGCTCCCAATTACAGCCTGCCGCGCGCAGGCTTTTTGTTTTGTTTGGGGGTTGCAGACCAGGAAAAGGCTGCGTTAAGCAGCGTTTTCACAGGATAAAGGAGCGATAGTATGCGGGCAGTAGTCACGCGCGTGCGGGAGGCCAGCGTCACGATTGACGGGGCACTCCACGGCGCGATAAAGCAAGGGTATCTCATTTTGCTGGGCGTGGGCCCCTCGGATACGGTGGCCATCGCGGACAAGCTGGCGGATAAAATATGCAAGTTGCGCGTGTTCGAGGATGAACAGGGCAAGATGAACCTGAACCTCGCACAGGTGGGGGGCAGCGTGCTCGTCGTCTCGCAGTTCACGCTCTATGCCGATTTGCGCAGCCGTCGGCCCGGCTTTTCGCATGCGGCACCGCCAACGCTGGCGCAGCCGCTCTATGAGGAGTTTATGCAGGCCATCGCGGCACAGGGCTTTCAGGTTGAGCACGGTGAGTTCGGTGCGGATATGCAGGTGAGCTCTATCAACGACGGCCCCGTGACGCTGCTGTTTGAAATGGAGGCGGAGTGATGGTGGCAGAGGATTTACTGGCTAAATACGCACGGCTCGTAGTCGAGGTGGGCGTCAATCTGCAGCGTGACCAGATACTGGTCATCAACACACCTATCGAGTGTGCGCCGTTCGCGCGCCTGCTCAGCACGGCGGCATTCCAGGCGGGCGCGCACGACGTCGTCATGAGCTGGAGCGACGAGCAGAGCGCGCATATCCGCTATCAGTACGGGCGGCCACAGCTCTTTACGGAGTTCCCCGAGTGGCGGCGCGCGTTCTACGATGACTACGCGGCGCAGGGGGCGGCCTTCGTCTCCATCGCGGCGCATGACCCCGAGATTTTTAAAGACATTGCACCGGAGAAACTGACGCTCGCGCAGCAGGCGGCGGGGGCGGCGCTGCTGGAGTACCGCCAGCGGCTCATGAGCAATAAAAACACCTGGTGCGTGGTCTCCGTGCCGACGGCGGCCTGGGCGCAGAAAGTATTCCCGGAGCTCGCAGCCGAGGCCGCGCAGGATAGGCTCTGGCAGGCCATTTTGCAGACGGTGCGCGTGGACAGTCAGTCCGACCCCGTGGCGAACTGGCGGCAGCACATCGCGTTTTTGCAGCGGGCGGCGCAGTTCATGAACGAGCACGCCTTTACGCAGCTGCACTACACGAACAGCCTCGGCACGGACCTCATCGTGCGCCTGCCGCAGGGCTATATCTTTGCGGGCGGCGCCGAGGACTCCGCAACTGGTGTCTCCTTTGCTGCGAACATGCCGAGCGAGGAGGTCTACAGCCTGCCGGACCGCGAGGGCACGGAGGGCATTGTCTACGCCTCGAAACCGTTAATTTTCAACGGCAATATGATTGATAAATTCTGGCTGCGTTTCCAGCACGGCCGGGTCGTGGAGTACCATGCCGAGGTGGGCGAAAGCATCCTCAAGGAACTGCTGGAGACGGACGAGGGTGCGAGCTACCTCGGCGAGGTCGCGCTCGTGCCCTACGATTCGCCCATTTCGCAGTCGGGCATCCTCTTTTACAACACGCTTTTTGACGAGAATGCGGCCTGTCATCTGGCCTTGGGCAAGGCCTATCCCACGTGCCTTGCGGGCGGTGCCGAGATGGACAGCGTGACGCTCTTGCAACATGGCGTCAACGACTCGCTGCTGCATGAGGATTTCATGGTGGGCACGCGCGACCTGGACATCACGGGCACGACGGCCGACGGCCGCGAGGTGCCGGTGTTCAGACACGGAAACTGGGCCTTCAATCAGGTATAAGGTGATATTTTGTCTTTTTTTTCCCCGCGGCGGGGTTATCTAGTAGCACCCGCCCGTATGATGATTTTCTGGAGATTGATGCGCAGCCGGGAGGTGCAGGCTTTGCTCGCAAAAGGTGAAATCAAGCAGGTGGTGCAGGCGGTGCTGCCCATTTGGATTGGCTATCTGCCGTTGGGCATGGCCTGCGGTATTCTCTCGCAAAAGGCGGGGCTCACACCCGTGGAGATACTCGTGATGTCGCTTGCGGTGTTCGCGGGCAGCGGGCAGTTTATTGCGCTTGCCATGATTTGCTCGGGCAGTGCCATTTTCTCCATCGCGCTTACGACGTTCATCGTGAACCTGCGCCACCTGCTCTACAGCTCGACGCTCGTGCCGTTCCTGCGCGGGACATCGCGGCGCTTCGCCTGCGTGTTCACGCAGGCTATTGTCGACGAGACGTTCGCTGTGAACTACAGCCGCTTCGTGGATAAAGCGGAGCAGTGGACGCCGCGCAAGGCCTGTCTGCTGAACTATCTGGCGCTAGGCAGCTGGGCTTTTTCCTGCACGGCCGGCAATCTGCTCGGCGCCGTGCTGCCTATCGACATGGCGCTTGTGAGCTACACGCTGACGGCCATGTTCATCGGCCTGTGGTCGTTCCATTTCTCCAGCGTGCTCTACGTCGGCGCGGGCTTGCTCAGCGGGGCACTGTCCGTTGCGCTATCGCTGTCACTCGACTACAAGCTGAACATCGTCATCGCGACCATCGTGGCGGCCACGGTGGGCACGGCCGTAAAATACATGCTGGAAAACGCGCGCACTGTGCGCCCGGTCAAGCACGGCGAGGAGGAAGACACATGAGCCATATGGAAATTTTACTTTGCACGCTCGCGATGGCCGTGGTGTCCTATATCCCGCGCGTGCTGCCACCGCTCGTGCTCGCGGGGCGGAAACTGCCCGCGGCACTGGAAAGCTGGCTGAGCTTCGTGCCGACGTCTGTGTTCGGCGCGCTCGTCTTCGCCGAGATTTTCACCGGCCCCGAGCACACGCTGAACTTCAGTTTACAAAACGTCAGTCTCTGGGCCTCGCTGCTCACGGTCCTCGTCGCCGCGCGCACGAAGTCCCTCGCCTGGAGTATCGTCACCGGCCTCACAGCCTACTGGCTGCTTTCGCAGGTCCTGTTTTTGTGAAGAGCGCCCTTGCAGCAGAAAAAATTTCTGTTGTAAGGGCGTTTTTATTATGGTAATACTATTATAGGTGGATTGTTCAGAGAAGGAGATATTTATGCAGGAAATGGCAGAATTGTTCACGGGTTGCCGTACTTATCGCAGGTTTCAGCAGGAGCCGGTGCCGCAGGCACTCTTGCATACACTCGTCAACGTTGCGCGCGAGCGTTCGTGTGCGCGCAACGGAAATGTGCTGCGCTACGCTGTGGCCAGCCGGCCAGAACTGGTGGCAGCTATGCAGCCAATGCTGCGCTGGGCGGCGGCGATGCCACCAGAGATTGGCACGCCGCGCCCTGGTGAGCAGCCGACGGCGTTCGTGGTCATCCTGCGCGAACATGGCGCTGGTCCCCTGAGTGACATTGATGTGGGCATCGCCGCCGACGCCATGGCCATCACGGCCTGGCAGCAGGGCGTGGGCAGCGCCATTATCGCGAGCGTCAACCATCCCCAGGTCAAGGAGCTGCTGCAACTGCCAGAGGACTGGGACATCCGTCTGGTACTCGCCCTGGGCTATCCAGCCCACACGAGCACGCTGGTCACGCCGCAGGACGAGGCCTCGCTCGACTATTATGTGGACGAGGCACGCAACTATTTCGTGCCGAAACTGCCCGAGAGCCAGGTCATCAGGTATTATGAATGAACCTGTGGTGTTCTGATCAGCGTGTTTAGGTGGGGAATGCCTGCATTTTGTGCTCGGACTTTTTGGCCTGCGCCGCAAAGGCAGCTGCCGGAATTCCGTGATTTCATCCGCGCGGTCAACGAGCTCGATTACGAGTATGCCGGGAAAATGCTCGCGCATTCCCTGCTGGTCAGCCGGGTACAGACCGAGGCCAGGCTGGTCGCTGGTATCCGGTTCCCCGCAGATGAAGGCTGACTGTGAAGAAAGTGCGACGGCAGTCCTTCCCGTGTTCGCGCGGGTTACGGGAGACGCGCGGCGGGCATAGTATAATAGTAGCAGTATAAATTGCCTGTTAGTGAAACGGAGGTTGGTTATTATGCAGTTCAGGGGGATGCGCAGAGTGCGGCAGCAAATGCAGGACAGTGAGGCGCAAGCAGTGTTGGCACAGGGGACAGAGGGCGTGCTGGCGGTGGCCGGTGATGATGGGTATCCCTATGCGGTGCCGGTCAATTATGTTTATCAGGACGGTAAGATTTATCTGCATGGCGCGAAAACGGGGCATAAAATCGAGGCCCTCCAGAGAAATCCCAAGTGTTCTTTTTGCGTCATAGCGGATAAGACTGTCCTGCCAGAAAAGCTGGCCACAAACTACCGCAGCGTCATCGCCTTTTGTCGCGCACGTATTATTACGGATACGGAAGAGACGGTGGCCATCGCGCGTGCCATCGGCCAGGGGTTTTCCGATGATATGGAGAACATCAACCGCGAAATCAAGCAGACCATGCCCAGCCTATGCTGCATCGAGCTGACAGTAGAGCATCTCACAGGAAAAGTAGGCCTGTACCTGCTGCCAGAGCGGAAATCGCAGCAGTGATGGTGCAAGGTCGTCTCAATGCAGCACGAGTGTAAGATTACTGTTTTAGTTTGTGCTTAGCAGAAGGTGATGGTAATGAATCAGGATTGGAATGCCAAGAGTTATACGCAGGCGTTCGGCTTTGTGCCGCAGTATGGGCAGGATGTGATGGGACTGCTCGACTATGACCAAGTTAGGACAATGCTGGATTTAGGCTGCGGCAATGGCGCGCTGACGGCACAGTTCGCGGACAAAGGTCTACAGGTTATTGGGATGGACGCCTCGGCGGCTATGCTGGAACGGGCACGGCAGATGTACCCGGAGCTGACCTTTATGCAGGCGGATGCCACGGCGTTTTCGTTGCCAGAACCGGTAGATGCCGTCTTTTCCAATGCGGTGTTGCACTGGATAGATGAAGCGCGGCAATCAGCGGCCCTGCACTGTATATACCGGGCGCTGGTTCCGGGCGGGCAGTTTGTTTTTGAAATGGGCGGCTATGGCTGCAACCGGCTTATCCACGGCGCACTGGCGGCGGCTTTCAGCAGGCGGGGGCGTACCTATCGGCGTCCACAGTATTTTCCCACCATAGGCCAATACACGCCACTATTGGAACAGGCAGGGTTCAAGGTGGTATATGCGACGCTTTTTGACCGCCCCACCAGGCTGCAGGGGGAGCGCGGCCTACAGGATTGGATTTGCATGTTCGTCAAATCTGCCTTTGCTGGTATGACTGCTGACGAGCGGGAAGCAGTTATAGCCGAGGTGGCTGCAGAGCTGCGGCCAAGGATGTACCAGCAGGATGTCTGGGTAGCTGATTATGTGCGGCTGCGTGTAAAAGCTGTAAAACCTGTGAAGGAGTGAATTTTATGTATATGAAGAGCCTGGCAGTATTTGCCAGCACAGTATTGGTGGCAATGGTTTCCTTTCAATCGGTAGCGGGGGCGGCGGAGTCGCATGTGTCGGAGACGGCCAGGCAGGCAGCGATACAAAATGACCCGGTGCTGGCGGCCATTCTGGCCAAGGCAGATGCGCCTAAGCAAAGTACGGCAGCAACTGTACCTGTGGCACCGGCGATTGCGGCTACAGCCATCGTTGGCGACTGGCAACTGGTGAAGGTAGAGCAGGCGGAGGTGCCATATCTTTATGTTGACAGCACGTTGCATTTTGCTGCGGATGGTACGGTGACGCTGCGGCAGCAACTCAAGAATCGTGACCGTAAGGACGACTGGCAGGCTGTGGTCGAGCAGGCGCAGGATGCCGCTGGAGCGTGGCACTTCGTGCCCACTGACGAAAAGCTGACCGTGCGCAGCTATGAGCAGCGGCCTGTCCCCAAAACGGACCTCGAGGACCAGATTGCCCCCTGGCTGTTCCGCTACGATGAGGCAAACCGCTACCACAATCGTGAGACGCACGAGCGCACTATCCATAGAGAGTATACGGTCAGGGATTTGACGGGTGATACCTTGACGGTGGCACTCGTATATAGTGATGACGACGGCTGTGAGCCGCGGACGGTTACGCTCACGTATGCGCGTGGTCTCCACGTTGTCACCGCTGCAGACCGGGCCGCACAATATGCCATTGATAATCCACCACAGAAGTAGGTTTGTGCTTAATAGAGGACGACAGCAATGAATTAGCTGGCGGCGGATTACTATGAAACTGAGCTCGTCGGCCTCTGTACGGATATCTGCGTCATTTCCAATGCGCTGCTCCTCAAAGCATTCTACCCGGAAAAGTCCATCCGCGTGTACGCCAACTGCTGCGCCGGCGTGACCCCGGAGAGTCATGCCAATGCCCTGGCGGCGATGAAGATGTGTCAGATTGACGTGGTCGGATAATAACAAAAAAGCTAGCAGGGCTCTGCTGGATATTTTTGTATGCATAAAGCCAAAACATCATAATTTCCAATGGAGGATGAATGAGCATGCTTAAAGTAAAGGACACGCCGAATCATTTAGGTGCGTATATTTCAGGTACATTCGACGATTTGAATACACTATATGACGCTGTATATGACGTTATGGGGCCGTCTTGTGAAGAACCAGGTGTTCCAGGAGATGATGAGGAACAGCGGGTCCTCGGCGTGCTTTATGAGATACGTCACGCCTACATGGGGATGCGCGACATTAATAGATGCTTCAACGGTGTGGACCACCAGTCCATGGAATCTGCAGATAAGGAACTGCCAGAGCGAAACGTAGAATTTTCCGTTCCCCTTATGTGGCCGGAGCTTGCTTATTTTGCTTTGGCGATAGATGATATGGCTGTTAAGGCTATAGAGCACCCGAAACAGCTTTATAAAAAATTGGACAAAGCGGTTTATGAGGCTGTCAGCGAGCGGCTGGAGTCATCTATAGGTCTGGTGAAATTGTTTGTTTCTCTGGTATGGCTGGAAATGCAGCGGCTTATTGGCAAGCGAAGGATGGCACGCATTCACAGGAATACGGTATACGGTCCGTATTATGGCATAGAACAAATCAGTCCGGATATGTATCCACAATACATAGATATGCTTAATATACGATACGGTAATATGAAGCCGGAAAAAAGACCACAGGAACTGGGCAAAATTGTCAGATGTTTAATGGACCCATTTTCAGACCATAAATACAATTGGATGATAAGAGACATCAGGACGGCGGCATTTCAATATGACGTTGATGAATCTGAGGTAGACCTGTTTAGTAATCAGTATCCAGAAGTTATG
>ONCF01000036.1 GCA_900316275.1 uncultured Veillonellaceae bacterium | reverse complement strand
GAAAGCGAAGCGCGATTGGCTGACGTTGACCGCAATGCACGAAGCCTAGAATGTAATTTCTATTTCTTCTGTATAGTTTTGAGGGTATGATACCTTCTAAATGAATATCCAGTGGCGATAGCCGGATGGTTCCACCTGTTCCCATGCCGAACACAGTAGTTAAGCATCCGCACGCTGAAGGTACTTGTCTGGAGACGGGCTGGGAGAATAAGACGCTGCTGGTTTCAGCTAAGCAAAGGCGCTCACGTATGTGGGCGCTTTTTTAGTATGTAAAAAAGGTTATTGTTACCAAAGTCACTGCTAACCAGGTATAACCTGTGGATAAGTAGCTGTTTGCGCACAAGTTATGCACAGAAAAGAGCAAAATGTGGATAGAATTGTGGATAAAGCGGCGCTGTGGCTGACGATTAATCAAGGAGCCATTCCCTTAGTGGCAGCATAAATAACTTGTATACCCGTGTGGACAAAATTTTCAAAAAGTACTTGCATGTATACAAAATACGTGTTACTATAAAACTGTCAAAAGGAAATGAACCGGTGAGAGCCCGAGCGAGGGCAGCCGGTGGGCAGGCCGCCTGATGACGGCAGGAGTTATTGGGTAGTCGGATATAAAAGAAAGGAACGTGGCAACCATGCGTAAGGAACATGATTTTATCGGTGAGCTCGAAGTACCCGATGAGGTTTACTACGGTGTGCAGACGATGCGCGCTATCGACAACTTCCACATCACGGGCCAGACCATTGACCCCGATTTCGTGCAGTCCATCGCCAAGGTCAAGAAGGCCGCAGCGCTCGCGAACATGGCTACGGGCCGTCTGGACAAGAAAATCGGCAACGCACTCGTGCAGGCAGCAGATGAAATCATCGGCGGCGCATTGCTCGACCAGTTCCCGGTTGACCCCATCCAGGGCGGTGCGGGCACGTCCATCAACATGAACATGAACGAGGTGCTCTGCAACCGGGCGCTGGAAATCCTCGGTGAGGCCCGCGGCCGCTACGACATCGTGTCCCCGAATAACCATGCGAACATGGCGCAGTCCACGAACGACTCGTTCCCGACGAGCATCAAGGTCTGCCTGAACCACAAGGCGGGCAAGCTCACGGCAGCGCTCGACCGTCTCGCGACGGAGCTCGAGAAGAAGTCTGTCGAGTATAAAGACGTGCTGAAGATGGGCCGCACGCATCTGCAGGATGCCGTCCCCATCACGCTCGGTCAGGAGATGGGCTCCTACGCCTCCGCGGTGCGCCGCGGCATCAAACGCATCAACCAGGCCACCGAAGGCATCCATGTCATCAACATGGGCGGCACGGCCGTGGGCACGGGCCTGAACGCGGAGCCGGCCTATATCAAGAAAGTCGCGGAGACGCTGTCCGAGGTCACGGGCGAGCACTATGAGACGGCCGCGAACATGATTGATACGACGAACAACACGGACGGTTTCGCCGATGTCTCTGGCGCCATGAAAGTCACGGCGCTCGTGCTCATCAAGATGGCGAACGATTTCCGCCTCATGGCCTCCGGCCCGCGCTGCGGCCTGAATGAGCTCATCCTGCCGAAGCGTCAGCCGGGCTCTTCCATCATGCCGGGCAAGGTGAACCCGGTCATCGCCGAGGTGCTCGACCAGGCCTGCTATCAGGTCATCGGTAACGACCTCGCGGTCTCGCTGGGCTGCGAGAACGGCCAGTTCGAGCTGAACGTCATGGAGCCGGTCATGGCTTTCAATATGTTCAACAGCATGACGTACCTCACGAACGCCGTGAACACGTTCGTCGACAAGCTGCTCATCGGTCTCGAGCCGAACCGCAAGCAGTGCCAGGAGTGGCTGGACAAGAGCGTCGGTGTCGTGACGGCCATGCTGCCGCACATCGGCTATGAGAAGTCCGCCATGCTCGCGAAAGAGGCCTACACGACGGGTAAACCCATCCGTCAGGTCATCCTCGAGAAACACCTCATGGAGAAAGACCGCATGGAGCACATCCTCTCCCCCGAGCAGATGACGACGCCGGGCATTGCCGAGTAACCAAATACGTACCTAAAAAGTTAGAGGTCGCTGCGGCGGCCTCCTTTTGGTGTATAATAGAGCCAGCTTATGTGAAAGGGGCGTCTCTATGGAGATTTTTCATAACGACTGGGCCACGTATCTGAATGAGGAGCTGCAAAAGCCGTACTATCGGCAGCTGCGGCAGTTCCTCATCGCGGAGTACCGCACGCGGCGCGTGTATCCAGACATGTATGCCATTTTCAACGCACTGCACTATACGAGCTATGCGGATACGAAGGTCGTCATCCTCGGTCAGGACCCGTACCACGGGCCGGGGCAGGCGCATGGGCTCTCGTTCTCCGTGCTGCCCGGCGTGCCCGCGCCGCCGAGTCTGCAGAATATCTTCAAGGAGCTGCACGACGACCTTGGCTGCTTTATCCCGAACAATGGCTGCCTGAAGCCATGGGCCGAGCAGGGCGTGCTGTTGCTGAACACGGTGCTCACGGTGCGTGAGCACGCGGCGAACTCGCATCACGGGCAGGGCTGGGAAATCTTTACGGACAAAATCATCAGCCTGCTCAATGCGCGGGAAAAGCCCATGGCCTTTATCCTCTGGGGCACGCCCGCACGGCGCAAAAAAGCTATGATTACGAACACGCAGCACTATATCGTCGAGTCGCCGCACCCGAGCCCGCTCTCCGCGAGCCGGGGCTTTTTCGGCAGCCGGCCGTTTTCGCGTGTGAACGACTTCCTGCGCCAGACGGGACAGGAGCCCATCGACTGGCAGATTCCCAATATTTGAACCACCGGCATCAGCTTTGACTGGTGCTTTTTTATTTTGCAGCACGGAGCGTCAGGTGGTTTTTGCCAGGGCAGTGGCTTAGGACAAATTATTTATGAAACCGTGACCACAAAATACTTGCCAATGACGACATTTTCTCGTACAATCTAGCTATAGAGATGATGTAACCTTCAATATAAAGGCGGATAAGCATGGATCATAAAGTAACCATCAAGGAAGTGGCGGAACTCGCGGGCGTCTCGAAGAGCACGGTCTCGCGCTATCTGAACCGGGGCTATGTGAGCGAGGAAAAGCGGGAGCTCGTGCGGCAGGCCATTGCGCAGACGGGCTTTAAATCGAATTTTTTCGCGAAGCGGCTCAAGACCAAGGAAAGCAAGCTCATCGGCATAGTGCTGCCGCGCATGGACTCCGTGACCGTGGGCAAGCTGCTCACGGGTATCAACCGTGTGCTGGACCCGGCGGGCTATCAGGTGCTCGTGCAGGTCAGCCAGCTGTCGCAGCGGCGCGAGCTCGATGCCATGCGCAGCCTGCAGCAGCAGGGCGTGGACGGTATCCTCGTCGACTCCGTGGGACTCACGGACGCACACGCCGAGCTCGTGCAGGAGCTCACGCTGCCCGTGGTCTTCACCGGTCAGGAGTATGCCGGGCTCACGTGCATAAAGGTCGATGACTATGCGGCGGGACATCTCATGGGGGCCTATCTGCGCCAGCTCGGGCATCGGCATGCGGTGTTCGCGGGCGTGAGTGAAAGCGACAAGGCCGTGGGCTGCGAGCGCAAGCAGGGCTTTCTCGACGGCTTCGGCGTGCAGACGGCCTACGATGTGCTGGCCGGCGCACCCGCAGCTGCGGCGGAGGAGGCCTGTGTTGGCTTTGTGGAGACGGGCTTTGATTTCCTCTCGGCCTATGACAAAACGGCGGCCATGTGGGCGGCACAGCCCTCGGTCATCGTGGGCGCGACGGATAATATCAGCCTCGGTATCCTGCGCTACCTGCATAAGCGCGGCCTGTATGTGCCAGAGGCGGTATCGGTGACGGGCTTCGGCGGCTACGATGTCGGCGCGGTCGTTTATCCGGCGCTCACGACGGTGGCATTTGATTTCGAGCTCGTCGGCATGAAGGCGGCGCAGGCCGTGCTCGACGGGCTGCACGACGAGCCGCTCAATCTCGGCGGTCCCGCGCCGATGCACCTCATTCAGCGCGAGAGCGTGCGCGATCTCGGCAAGCCGTTCGTGCCGGAGCAGAGTACAGGGATAACTCTATAAATTTTTATATAGAAACTTGAAATTATGTGTTTGCGAAACCGGTAAAACAAGATATAATAATAAACAGGGATATAGAACTAAGAGAATTTGAGGACTGAGGAGGAATTGTGATGCAACGTCTGTTGGTGGGGCTTTGCACGGCGATGCTGCTCGGCGTCTGCCTGCTCGTGGGAGCGGGTGTCTCGGAGGCAGCGGGCGCGAAGGTGAGCTACGAGGTGGATAATATCACCCTCGACAAAGATTATGTGGTGCTCACGGGGCATTTTCATAACAATACCGACTACTACCAGCGCGTGACGGGCCTGGAGCTGACCTATACGGTGCGCGGCGGCGCGTCGGGCGACCCCGACGACCAGGCGCAGGGCTATCCGCTGCTCACGGGCGGCTATGCCGATGACGATATGAAAATCGATGTGGGCGGCGAGGATGTGCCGTATACCATCCGCGTGCAGAACGAGCATGCGAACGAGTTCACGTCGGCCGATGTCTTCGGCTGGCGCATCAAGGCCAATATCGAGACGGAGTGAGAAAATAAAAAATGGCTGCCATGAGCGAGGCTCATGTACAGCCGTTTTTTTATGCAGGTGCCAGTAACTGGTTCCTTTATTTTTTCGTAATCGTGATGTGCGCGCCGATGGAGATGACGGGCTGACCGCTGCCTTTGACAATCATCTGGCCCGGCATGGAGCCCTCACCATTGAAGACGATGGTGCAGTGGCCCTCGTCGCGCAGGTTCTGGTTCACGTCCTCGCCAACCTTTTCAATCGTGTACTTGATGCCGCCCATGAGCAGCTTGTCGCCGACCTTGATGTCGTCGGTGAGCTCGCCCGGCGTGTGCTCAATGACCATCTCGGCGAGGTTCGGGCGTACGCCTTCGTCCAGCAGGATCACGCTGCTGTTGTTTTCGAGAAATGTGCGTGCCAGGCTGCCAATGGTGACAATTGACACATCATATTTAGCTTCCATCGTTCAGGTCTCCTTTTTATACCAGTGCAGATAGTTCTCTCTCTTATAGGCTCATATGGGTCTATTATAGCATATTTTGCCGCGTTTGTAGGGGACGCGTGACCAAAATCTGGTGCGCAAATACCGCGCGGGGCGTTACTATTGCGTTAATTTGTTTCTTTTGCAAAAAGTGCTTGACAGAAGCAGTGCATATGCGTATAATATCTATTGTTGACAGCAAATGAGCTAGTCAAATAGGGGCATCGCCAAGTTGGTAAGGCACAGGATTCTGAATCCTGCATGCGTTGGTTCGAGTCCAGCTGCCCCTGCCATAGACATTTACAAGCACTGCGAGAGCAGTGCTTTTTTCGTATATCTATATATTTTGGAGGTTGGAAGTTATGCAACGTAGTACTTTTTTGAAGACTTTGGCTTTGGGCGCTTTAGGCTTGGCGGCGGTGCCGGCTGTGGGGATGTCGCGGCGTGTGGAGGCTGCGGCTGGCGGCGCCCCCGTCATCAGCTGCTTTGGGGACTCCACGACCTGGGGCGCGAATGGGGAGAGCTCGGGCGGTGGCAACGACATTGCCTGGCCGGCGCAGCTGCACAACTACCTGCAGGTGGGCAAGGTTTATAATTTCGGCAAGAAGGGCTCGCGTCTCGCCGTCACCAGCGACCGGCAGGACAGCTTCGTCGAGCGCCTGCCGCAGGTGCTGGCGCAGCCGGCGGATATTATCCTGTTGCTCGGCGGCGTGAACGATTTCCAGCACGATGTGCCGCTCGGGCAGCCGGGCGACACGGACACGGGCACTATCTGCGGTGCCATGGAGACCATCCTCACACAGCTCCTCACCAAACAGCCGCAGGCGCAGCTCATCGTGCTCACGCCGATGCAGGAGAAATTCATGCATCCGACGAAAAACTATCCGGATGCGCGTACGGCGAATGCGCAGGGCGTCACCGAGGATGCCTATGCAGCAGCTATCGCCGCCTGTGCGGCGCGTTACGGTGTGCCCGTCATCGATATGTTCGCGGGCAGCGGCATTTCACCGTTTATCCCGGCGCAGCAACAGGCCTACATGCCCGACGGCCTGCATTACAACGCCGCCGGCTACCAGCGCCTCGCGCAGCGCATCGCGGCGGGCATCGCGGCCATTAGAGGGTAAACTGCAAAAAGTCAGTGGCACTACCTATGGCTCCCCCTTTGGGGGAGTCTTTTTGTTTGCGTATTCAATAAATTTCGTGTCGCCTTTGGCAGGGATTTGATGCGAGTGTGGGGAATAATACCAACATTGGGAAATAAGGTATAACTGCGCCTTTTTACGCGCAGTGGCATTATAGGAGGGATAGGTATGGCTTTGGGAGACAAGGTCGGAGTACCCGGCGGCGCGCGCAGCGTCAAGACCGAGATACTCATGTATGTGCTGCCCATCGTAATCGTGGGCCTGCTGCTCATGGCGGGTGTCACGTTCAAGTATGTGGGCAGTGCCTTTGAGACGCAGATTACGCAGGACACGACGCAGGTCGTCGTGGAGATGAGTGACAGCATCTCGAACTGGCTGGACAAGCGCCGTCTCGAGACGCGCCTGGCGGCCGATAACTTCGGCGCGCGCAACATGAACGTGGAGATGCTGAACCAGAACATCCAGTACCGCTACGAACTCATGCAGAAAATCTATCCCGGCACCTACGACAGCGTGAGCTGGGGTCCGTTCGACGGCTCGGGCAACCTCTATGGCTGGACGTCAAGCGGCTTTAAAGAGATGCACAACAAGGATAAAGGCTGGTACAAAGAGACGATGACGGGCCAGCACGAGTCCTTCTTCAGTACGCCGGTCGTCTCACAGGCCACGGGCAAGATTATCTTCAACAGCATTTCGCTTATCCGCAACAACGAGGGTAAAACCTCGGGCATGATTCTCGCGGCCGTCAATATCGAGGCGCTCGCGCAAAAGGTGTCCGACTTTAAAATGGGCGAAAAGGGCTACAGCCTGCTGGTGGCCGAGGATGGTACGTACCTCGTGACGCCGGAGAGCGAGTCCATCATGAAAAAGAAAATCACGGACGAGAGCAACCCTGAGCTGAAAGCGCTGGGCGAGAAGATGCTCTCGGGTGAGACGGGCTCCGTCAAGTTCAAGGATAACAGCGGCGAGGAGAAAATCGCGTTCTATACGCCCATCAAGGCCTCGGGCTGGGGCCTCGCCACGGTCGCGGACCAGGATGAACTCTTTGCACCGGTCGGCAACGTGCTGAAAATCATGGCCGGCATCTCGCTGCTCATCCTGCTCATCATTTCGGGCGCTATCCTCGCTATCGTGAACCGCATCATGCGTCCGCTCTCACTGATGATGGACGAGATGCACCTCATGGCGGCGAACGATTTGCGCGACCGTCCGAACGCCGTGCATGCGGATAACGAGCTCGGCCGCCTCGCACAGGCCATGATTGAGATGCGCCAGAGCATCGCCAAAACGGTGAAGAAGGTCTCGGAGAACAGCGAGACGCTCGCGGCGTCGTCCGAGGAGCTCAACGCGACGACGGACCAGTCGGCGCAGGCCTCGAACCAGATTGCTGACAGCATCGTGAATGTCGCGCAGGGCACGTCGGAGCAGCTGGAGGCCGTCGAGGGTACGAAGCAGGCGGTGGCGTCGCTGAACGAGACCATTCAAGATACGGTGAGCTCGGCCGCGGCGGCAGCGCAGCACGGCCGCGAGGCGGCGGATATTGCGCGCAACGGCGGTCAGGCGCTCGACGAGACCATCACGCAGATTAAGCATATCGAGCAGTCGACAACGAAATCGACGCAAGTTGTCACGGCGCTGGGCGAGCGCTCGCAGGAAATCGGCGCCATCGTAGATACTATCGCGGGTATCGCGGACCAGACGAATTTGCTGGCACTGAATGCGGCCATCGAGGCCGCACGCGCCGGTGAGCAGGGCCGCGGCTTCGCCGTCGTCGCCGAAGAGGTGCGCAAATTGGCCGAGTCGAGCCAGGAGGCCGCGCACAAGATCACGGAGCTCATCACGGCGACGCGCGCCGATACGGAGCAGGCCGTCACGGGCATGCAGCAGAGCAGCGAAGAGGTCAAGGTCGGCACCCAGAAGATTATGGAGATGGGCGAAGCGTTCCGCCGCATCATCGAAATCGTCGAGGAAGTCTCGCAGCAGGTGCAGCAGATCAGCCAGGCTATCGCGGGCATGGCGGACTCCGGCAAAGCCATCACGGGCCACGTCGACACGATTACCGACACGAGCACGAAGGCCGCGCAGGAGGCCGAGACCGTCTCCGCCGCCACGGAGGAGCAGTCCGCCTCGGTACATGAAATCGCCAACGCGAGCAAGAGCCTCGCAGAGATGGCCACCGAGCTCCAGGGCGAGGTCAGCCGCTTCAAACTGTAATATTTATTGTCAGATGACGCTTGTCAGTGGTACAATATCGTTGACAAGCGTCTCTTTTTGTGTTAACATACAACACATACCGAAATGATATGCGTTAAATTAAGCGACAAGGAAGTGATAGCTGCATGATACAGCTGGCACATATTGAGAAAACTTATGACAGTGCGGCGGGGCCGGTGCAGGCGCTGAAGGGCATCGACCTCACGATTGAGACGGGTGAGATATTTGGCATCATCGGTCTCTCGGGCGCGGGCAAGTCGACGCTCATCCGCTGCATCAATCTGCTGGAGCGCCCGACGGGCGGGCAGGTCATCATCGACGGGCAGGACATGACGGCGCTGAGCGAGAGCGAGCTCCGGCGCGCGCGCAAGGATATCGGCATGATATTCCAGCATTTCAACCTGCTGTCTTCGGCTACGGTCTACGACAATGTGGCATTCCCGCTGCGCCTCGTGCACAAGCCGGAAAAGGAAATCAGGGAGAAAGTGGAGTCACTGCTCAGGCTCGTTGGTCTCGAGAACAAGGCTCAACAGTATCCGGCGCAGCTTTCGGGCGGGCAGAAGCAGCGCGTGGGCATTGCCAGAGCACTCGCGAGCGAGCCGAAAATCCTGCTCTGCGACGAGGCCACGAGCGCGCTCGACCCGCAGACGACGAAGTCCATCCTCGGACTCATCCGCGATATCAACGCGCAGATGCACCTGACGGTAGTCATCATCACACACGAGATGCAGGTCATCAAGGAAATCTGCGACAAGGTCGCCGTCATCTCGAACGGCGTTATCGCAGAGCAGGGCACGGTGCTCGATGTCTTTACCAATCCACAGCGCCCCATCACGCAGGAGTTCATCAGCGTCGTGCTGAGCAACGAGCTGCCGGCGGCGTTCCGCGGCAATGACATCTCGACTGACCCCATCCCGGGCGCGTACCTGCTGCTCCGGCTCACGTTCCTCGGCGACAATGCGGATGACCCCGTGCTCGCTGACACCATCAAGAAATTTCCCGAGCTCGACATTTCCATCCTCTTTGGCGATATCGACCAGATCAAAAATGTGCCGTTCGGTCGCATGATTATCGGCATCACGGGCCCGCAGGCGAAAATCGACGAGGCCCTGCGCTATCTCGGCGGGCGCGATCTCAAGGAGGAGGTGATTGGCTATGTCCACAAGCATGCTTGACCTGCTGTTGCCGGCGCTGGGGCAGACCATCTACATGGTGGTCGTCTCCATGCTCATCGCCACACTCATCGGCGTACCGCTCGGCGTGCTGTTGCACACGACGGCGCGCGGGCAAATCCTCGCGAACCCGGCGCTGAACCGCAGCATCGGGGCCGTGGTCAACGCCATCCGCTCCATTCCGTTCATCATCCTCATGGTAGCCATCATCCCGCTGACGCGCCTGCTTGTAGGCACGGCCATCGGCACGACGGCGGCCATGGTCCCGCTCGTCATCGCCTCGGTGCCCTTTATCGGGCGACAGGTGGAGACGAGCCTGAAAGAAGTCCCCTACGGCCTCATTGAGGCGGCGGAGGCGATGGGCGCGACGCCGTACCAGATTATCTGGCATGTGCTGCTGCCCGAGGCGCGGGCCAGCATCGTGGCCCAGCTCACGACGGTTATCATCAGCCTCGTGGGTGAGTCGGCCATGGCCGGCGCCATCGGCGGCGGCGGTCTCGGCGACCTCGCCATCCGCTATGGTTATCAGCGTTTCCGTCCCGATGTGATGCTCGCCACGGTCGTGGTGCTCATCGTGCTGGTGCAGCTCGTGCAGTTCGCGGGCAACCGCCTGGCCAAACATCTGGATAAGAAATAAAGCCCTTTTAGGGCACAGTCATCATCTGTTTATGGTGTTGTAAAGGGAGGTTTTCCAATGAAGAAAGTATTTGCCCTCATCGCCTCGCTGCTCATCGCGACGCTCGCCTTTGCGGGCTGCGGTGGCAGCAGTTCCTCGTCCTCGTCGGGGGCAGCCAGCTCGGGTGCCAAGACGCTGAAAGTCGGCGCCACGTCCGTGCCGCATGCCGAAATCCTTGAGCAGATCAAACCGGAGCTCGAGAAGCAGGGCATCAAGCTCGAAATCGTCGAGTTCAACGACTATGTGCAGCCGAATTTGTCGCTCAACGACAAGGAGCTCGATGCGAACTATTTCCAGCATAAGCCGTACCTCGACAACTTCATCAGCGAGCACAAGGACTGCAAGCTCGTGAGCGCCGCCGGCATCCACATCGAGCCGATGGGCGTCTACTCCAAGAAGGTCAAGGATCTGAAGGAGCTCAAGGATGGTGCGACGGTTGCCGTGCCGAACGATCCGACGAACGAGGGCCGCAGCCTGCTGCTGCTCGAGAAAGCCGGCCTGCTGAAACTGAAAGAGGGCGTGGCGGAGAAGGCAACGCTGCAGGATATCGTCGAGAACAAGAAAAACCTGAAGTTCCAGGAAGTCGAGGCGGCGCAGGTGCCGCGTACGCTCGAGGATGTCGATGCGGCCGTCATCAACTCCAACTTCGCCATGCAGGTGAACCTCGACCCGACGAAGGACGCACTCTTCATCGAGGACAGCACCTCCCCGTACGTGAACATCATCGCCGTGCGCGAGGGTGATGCCGACCGCCCGGAGATTCAGGCGCTCATCAAGGCGCTGAAGAGCCAGACGGTTAAGGACTTCATCAAAGAGAAATATAAAGGCGCCGTCGTCGCTGCGTTCTAAGGCCAGGCCTACGAATAGGCACTCGGCTCCTGCGGCCTATACCGCATAAAGCAAAACACCTGCGTCAGCAGGTGTTTTTTGTTACATCGTTCCAGTTTAGAATTTTACTGCATACTTTTCTCCTGTGATATGTTATAATCAATATATGATATATCTTTTATGATAGAGATGGAGTGTGCAAGATGGCGATTTTAACGTATGACATCGGTGGCAGCAGCATCAAGTACGGCGTCGTGTCGGAGCAGGGCGAGCTGGCTCAGCAGGGTAAGGTCAAGACCCCGGCGACACGGGAGGAGTTTTATGCGGCGGTAGCACAAATTCGCAAGGAGTGCCCGGTAGAGGTACGCGGCGCGGGCTTCAGCTTCCCGGGGGCCGTGGACTACGCGCATGATGTGATACGCGGCGACAGCGCGGTGCCATATATTCACAACTTCCACATCATGCGCGAGCTGTCAGCGCGGCTGGCTCTTCCCGTGACGATGGAGAACGATGCGAACTGCGCTGGCCTCGGCGAGTGCACGTGGGGCGCAGGGCGCGAGTTCCAGAACGCGATTTTCATGGTCATCGGCAGCGGTATCGGCGGGGCGGTCATCATGGATGGGCAGATTTATCGCGGCAACCATTTCCACGGCGGCGAGTTTGGCTATATGGTCATGAACGCCGCGGGTGAGACGCTCAGCAATACGGGCTCGACGCGTTCGCTCGTGGAGCGCGTGGCTGCGGCTAAAGGCTGTGACGTGACGACTTTGGACGGTGAGCAGGTCTTTGCCCTCGCGGATGCGGGCGACGCCATCGCGCAGCGCGAGATTGGGACCATGTGTGAGTATCTCGCCGTGGCCGCCTACAACCTGCAGTATGCACTCGACCCCGACGTCATTCTGCTCGGCGGCGGCGTGAGCGCCCGCCCCGGCCTCGTGGCGCAGATCCAGCAGCACGTGGACGACCTCCTCGCGCAGGTGCAAATCGCGCAGGTCCGCCCGCTACTGCGTGCCTGTGAGGCCGGCAACGCCGCCAACCTCCTCGGCGCCGCCGCGTTCTTCCAGCAGGTGCAGCGGTAATATGGGGAGGACATTCTAGTCAGTTTTTTTCTGATAAGGCCTGCTTGAATTTTATAGTGAGAGAAAAGACGACCACGACAGTTTTTACTGTCAGGTCGCCTTTTTATGTGCGGCTGCGATTGTCTTTAAAAAGCATACATGTCCGACAGCGTAACCGTTTGGATGCCATTGGCTTGCTGGTGGTCTAAAATCCAGCTGGAGAAGCCGGATTTACTGAACAACAAGTAGCCACTGACGCGGAAGTGGCTGTCGATGAGGCCGTTGCGTTGTTGCAGCTGTGCGAACACGCTTTTGTCGAGAGGCTCGTTACGGAACTTGCATTCGCCGAGCAGAGCCTGCTTGGTTGCCATATCGAGACCCACGACATCTATATCTGTTTCCTCGTGGGTTTGCGGGTTTGTGCCCCACCATTTGCCGACTTTGGTCACGAGGCAGGGCAGCTGGCCGGTCAGGCCAGCGTGCAACGTGTAGGCGCGGCACATGTCCTCGAATACCTCGCCCATGTAGTCAGATAGGTGCGGCTCGACCAGATGCTGGTAGTATACGTCACCGTGCCCCATGCCGATGGCGTCTATCTCGTCCGGGATAAAGCGGTACCAAAAACGGAACATGGAGTCGGCCAGATGGTAGCGAATTTTCTTTTTGTTGCGTTCATCGGTGATGGCGTACTCTTTGCGCAGGATGCCGGTTGCGCAGAGATTACGTACGGCGTGGGCGATTTTTGTAGGGTCGAGGTGTGTCAGATCCGCAATCTGTGTCAGTTTCGTGCGCCCAGCGGCGACGGCACCGATAATCGCGTTGTAGGTGGTGACGTTGCGGTATTCCTGCGTCAGCAGGTTTTCCGGCTCCTCGTAGAGATAGCCAGCTTTGTCGAAAAAGAGCTCGCATAGATTTTCTGCGAGTGGGCGCTGGTCGTCCAGGAGCGACAGGTATTTGGCCACGCCGCCGGTCACACCGTAGCAGAGAGCTTTTTCCTCCGGTGAGTAGGCAGGGGTGAATTTGGCGGCGTCCCAGTAGGCAAACGGTTGGAGTGCCAGCTGTGCCGTGCGCCTACCGAAAAGCGGGCTTTTTTCGCCCAGCACTTCGTTTTCCATGAAGCTGACGGAGGAGCCGCAGAGAATGAGGAAAAGCTGTCCTGACAGCCACTGCTGGTCGATAGCCTTCTGCATGATGGAGAGCAGGGCGGGGGCCTGCTCGACCAGATAAGGCAGTTCGTCGATGACGAAAATCAGCCGCTGTTCCTGCGCGGCCTGCCCGATAAAGGCAAACAGTTCTTCGTAGGAAGGGAAAGAAACGCGTGGGAGATTTGGCGCCAACACCTGTAGGACACGCTGGCTGAGCAGCTCCAGATTGCGCTGGGCACCGCTGCGGATGGCTGTATAGAAAATCGCCCGCTTGCCGTCGGCAAATTTTTGCAGCAGCGTGGACTTGCCCACGCGCCGCCGCCCATACAGGACAAGCATCTGAAAGCCATCCTTGTGTTGCAGTTTTTCCAGCGTTTGCAGCTCCTGCTCCCGTCCAATAAATTTCGTGGCCATTTCATGCACCTACTTTTATTGAAATACGTTTCATTGAAATATGTTTCAATGAAACTATAGCATAAATCGCTGTCGAGGACAAGGTAATGGAAATAGCTTAAGCAGCGTTGTGGACGTTGCTTGTTATGGTTGTTAGCAGGATTTTTTATTCTATGCGGCGAATATGGCTCTAGATATCGGGATTGTCAATAGTTTTGTGTAAATTTTTCAGTCAGCCTTGTCGTACTTATGCATCAAGGCCGACATGCGCTCATCCATTTCG
>ONCF01000062.1 GCA_900316275.1 uncultured Veillonellaceae bacterium | reverse complement strand
GGTGCCCGAGTGGTTAAAGGGAACAGACTGTAAATCTGTCATCTTCGGATTACGATGGTTCGAATCCATCCCTGCCCACCACTATGCAAAGCAAAAGCGCCGCAACAGCGGCGCTTTTTTTGCGTTGGGAGACGACCCTCTCAGTCGCTTCGCGACAGCTCCCCCAGAGTGGGAGCCATAATAAGCCTCCCCCTTTTGGGGAGGTGCCGAGCGTAGCGAGGCGGAGAGGGTCACGATGTTCCTCGATGATTTATTTATCACTGGCGCGGCAGGTGAACTGGCCTTGCTGGTCGCGGCTGACCTGATGCTCGCCCTCGAACAGAGCCTCGCTCATACGGCGCATGAGCTCGTCCTGCTCCTGCTGTTCGTTGAAGATGATGCGCTGGTCGGCGGGCTGGGTCTCGCCCTCCAGCGCGGTGAGGGCCAGTTGCAGGCGGTGCTCCTTATCCTTGCGGAAAGAGTATTTCTGCCGCGTGGCCAGCCACTCCGTAATCATCGTGATGTTTTGCAGCGAAGCGTTTTTATTGTAGTCTTTGTAGACCTCGGCGGCCATAGCGGCCGCTTTTTGTTTGTCCGGGCTGGCGCCGATGAGGGAGAAGGTCTGATTTTTCCCCTCGGTCAGCAGCTCGGTGACGATGTATTGCATGTTGCTACCTCCATTCATCATTACGCTTAGTATTCTAACAGGCTGACCGTTTTTGTCAATTCGTATGCAGTGCGGGCATGGTGGCTATGTATACATAGCATGGACACGGCTCGGAAATGTCCGCGACGGTCAACAAATTTACAAAACTGCAAAAATTTTTGTCTTTATTTTACAACCGTAATTCTACTTTGGTGCACCATATCATATGGCTTGGCTGAATAAAGGGTATACTTACGTGGTAATGTATTTCTGTACAGGACAAAATGGCCATGTGTCCTGTGGGTTAACAGTCTTTACACTCTAAGACTGTTTTAATATGGACGAAGGTATGCTATAATAGCACCGTTGTCGATACTGATGCTGGGGTATCGGCGTTATGCTCAATTAGATAAGGAGAGTTTCTATTATGGCTACTCAGGTACGCAATCGGAAGAAAGCGTTTAATATGCTGTTCTTCCTCGAATTCTGGGAGCGTTTCGGCTACTACGGTCTGCAGGCCGTGTTGGCCTCGTTCTTCGTCAAGAGCCTCGGCATGGCGGACGCGGAGTCGTTCATCGTGTTCGGTGCGTTCACGGCCATGGTCTACGGCTACGTGGCCATCGGTGGGTACCTTGGGGATAAGGTGCTCGGCACGCAGCGGACGATTACGCTCGGTGCCGTCGTGCTCATGCTCGGCTATGCGCTCATGGCGCTCGCGGGCGCGGACAAATTCCTCGTCTTCGTCGCGCTCGGTGCCATCGCCTGCGGCAACGGTATTTTCAAGGCGAACCCGTCCTCGCTGCTTTCGAAGCTCTATGCGGACGATGCGGCACATCTCGATAGCGCGTTCACGATGTACTACATGTCCGTGAACATCGGCTCGTTCATCTCCATGCTGCTCGTGCCGATTATCGGCGGGCAGTTCGGCCTGTCACTTGGCTTCACCATCTGCGCCATGGGCCTCGTGCTGGCCGTGGGCTCTTTCGTCGGGTTCCGCCATCTCGTGCGCGGCATTGACTCGCCGGCCGGCTTCCAGCCACTGCCGAAGGCAAAATTCGTGCTGACGCTCGTGGGCATCGTCGCCATGACGCTGTTCTCGGCCTGGATGCTTGAGCATCTGACCGTGGCGCACGTGCTGCTCGCGGCCATCGGCATTTTCGTCTACGGCGTGTTCTTCAAAATGATTTTCCAGGCTAAAGGCGCGGAGCGCAGCAAGATGATTGCCGCCATGATTCTCATCGCCGAGGCCATCGTGTTCTTCACGCTGTATCAGCAGATGCCGACGTCACTGAACTTCTTTGCGATTAAAAATGTCGAACATTCCATCCTCGGCATCACCATCAGTGACGCTGAGGTGTTCCAGACGCTGAATCCGTTCTGGATTATGCTCGCGAGCCCGATTCTCGCCTGGGTGTATGCGCATTTCGGCGCGGAGGACAGGGACCTCTCCATGCCCGCGAAGTTCGCGCTCGGCATGCTGCTCTGCGCGGGCTCGTTCCTGCTCGTCGGTTTCTCCGCGAACTTCGCCAATGAGGCGGGCATCGTCTCGGCCTGGTGGCTCGTGGGCTCCTACGGCCTCTCGGCCATCGGCGAGCTGCTCATCAGCGGCCTCGGCCTCTCGATGATTTCGAAGCTCGTGCCGCAGCGCCTCATCGGTTTCCTCATGGGCGCCTGGTTCCTCACGAACGCCGTCTCCGCCGTGCTCGGCGGCTGGGTGGCTACGCTGACGACCGTGTCGCAGGATATCGTGGACCCGCTGCAGACGCTGCCCGTCTACAGCCACGTCTTCACGCAGATCGGCCTCGTGACGCTCGGTGTGACCGTCGTCATGGCGCTGCTCGTGCCGGTGCTGAACCGTCTCATCAACCGCGAGGCGGCGGAGCAGGAGGCCGAGCCGGCAGTCGAGAACAACTGATATTACACAGGCCTGTTCGCTGTGCGGCACGTTTGGCAGCTGATAAAAATTACTGCGCATAACAAAAAAGTGTTGACAGAGCGGCGCGGCCGTGCTAATATAATATTCGTTGATTGCGAGAGCAACGACGCTGTGACCCAGTAGCTCAGTTGGATTAGAGTATTTGACTACGAATCAAAGGGTCGAGGGTTCGAGTCCCCCCTGGGTCACCATTTTGAGAGCTGAACGGCTTGCACGAAGTGCAGGCCGTTTTTTCGTTTACGAAAAAATCTTAGTGCCCCCTCCCCAGCGGGGCAGGAATATGTTATACTGATAGAGAAATATGAATAGCGTTCATATAAGAACAATTCGCACACATCGGAGGTGATTGCGATGGCGGAGGAGAAAATGGGCCGCCGCGCACGCAAGAAACAGCAGACCCGGCAGGAGATACTCGACGCGGCCGTGCAGAACTTTGCCGCGAAGGGGTACAGCAAGACCTCGATTGCCGACATTATGGAGCAGGCCGACCTCGGCACGGGCACGTTCTACAATTATTTCGACTCAAAGGAGGATGT
This sequence comes from uncultured Veillonellaceae bacterium, assembly GCA_900316275.1. Taxonomy (GTDB): domain Bacteria; phylum Bacillota; class Negativicutes; order Selenomonadales; family Selenomonadaceae; genus UBA2897. The sequence goes on along the minus strand of ONCF01000062.1, from coordinate 7,349 downwards.
GCTGCGCTGCCTGCTGGAGCGGCTCGTCACGCGCGTGCACGACGCGCTGCGCGAGAACAAGGCGGCCGGCAAGAGCCAGATTGAGCTGCTGGACATTGCCTGCCAGATTACGGCAGAGTTTCTCGATGCGAACCGCTTCGTACTGCCGCTGTTCCTCTCGGCCGCGACGATGACGGAGGTTCGGGAGCAGGGGGAGAACATCCCGACGCCTGGTTTTAAGCCCGTCTATAAGAGTATTATCGAGGCTGGGCAGCAGGACGGCGAGATTCGCACGGATATTCCGTCCGACCTCATCGCCGAGATGTTCCACTCGATTTTCCAGGCGGCGGCCTTCAGCAAGCTGAAAATCAGCTTTCAGGAGAACGTGGCGATGAAGACGCGCCTGCTGCTCGACGGTATCCGCAAGCAGAACTGAGTCAGCAGCAGACTCTGTCCGCATGCTGGCCTGTTTGTTGGGCGAGGACTGCGGGCTGATGTATAGGAAATTTTACAGGGATAGGAATTAGGAGAGAAATATGATTAGTGTCACCAAACTGCTTTTCGCGCGCGACTACTACGGCGATAAACTGCGCTACACGCACAATGCGCACAGCATGCGCAACGGCGCGGCCGAGGGCATGGGCCCCGTCGTCGTCTGGAACTCGACGAAGACGTGCAACCTCAAATGCATGCATTGCTACATGGGTTCGGATGCGCAGAAATACAAGGACGAGCTGACGACCGAGGAAGCCAAGAAATTCATCGACGACCTCGCGGCGTTCCACGTGCCCGTGCTGCTGTTCTCGGGCGGCGAGCCGCTCATCCGGCCCGATTTCTTCGAGCTCGCGGACTACGCGCAAAAGGCGGGCGTGCGGCCAACACTCTCGACGAACGGCACGCTCATCACGCGTGAGGTGGCACAGCGCATCAAGGACATCGGCGTCGGCTACGTCGGCATTTCGCTGGACGGCCTGAAGGATGTCAACGATAAATTCCGCGGCGTCGAGGGCGCATATGAGAAGGCGATGCAGGGCATCGAAAACTGCGTGGCCGTCGGCCAGCGCGTCGGCCTGCGCTTTACGATTAATCAGCACAACGCGCGCGAGCTGGACAAGATTTTCGACTTCATCGAGGCCGAGCACATCAACCGTGTCTGCTTTTACCACCTCGTCTACAGTGGGCGCGGCGAGGGCATGGTGGCCGACGACCTCACGCACGCGGAGTCGCGTCAGGCCATGGACACGATTATCCGCCGCACGCGCGACTACGAGGAGCGCGGCCTGCAAAAGGAAATCCTCACCGTGGACAATCACTGCGACGGCGTCTACATGTACCTCAAGGCCAAGGAGGCTGGCGACGAAAAGACGGCGGAGCAGATCCTGAAATATCTCTCCATGAACGGTGGCAACCGCTCTGGCATCGCGTTCGCCGAGGTCGACCCGCTCGGATACGTGCACCCCGACCAGTTCACGCAGCATCACACGTTCGGCAACGTGCGCGAGCGCGCGTTCGGTGACATCTGGCAGGACACGTCGAACCCCATTATGGCGGGGCTCAAGGATCGCAAGCCGCTGCTGAAGGGCCGCTGCGCCAAGTGCAAATGGCAGTATTGCTGCAACGGCAATTTCCGCACGCGTGCCGAGGCGGTCACGGGTGATTTCTGGGAGTCGGACCCCGCCTGCTATCTGACGGATGAGGAAATCGGCCTCACGGAGGGCAAATAAATGAAGATTGTTTCCTGGAATACAACGAACGGCTGCAACATGTTCTGCGCGCATTGCTACCGCGACGCGGGCTGCAAGGCCGACGAGGAGCTCTCGACGGATGAGGCGAAAAAGCTGCTGCGCGAAATCGCCAAGGCCGGTTTTAAAATCATGATTTTCTCGGGCGGCGAGCCGATGACGCGCCCGGACATCGTGGAGCTCGTGCAGTACGCGACGGACCTCGGGCTGTTCCCCGTGATCGGCACGAACGGCACGCTTATCACGCCGGAGCTCGCGACGCGGCTCAAGGCGGCGGGCACGCGTGGCGTCGGCATCTCGCTCGATTCGCTCGACAAGGCGAAGCACGACAAGTTCCGCTCGTTCCCGGGCGGCTGGGATGGCGCCGTGCAGGGCATGAAGAACTGTCAGGCCGCGGGCATCCCGTTCCAGATTCACATGACGGTCATGGACTGGAACCAGCAGGAAATCGAGGACATGGTCGATTTCGCCGTGGAGCTAGGCGCGCATGCGGTGCACTTTTTCTTCCTTGTGCCGACGGGGCGCGCGGAGACCATCGAGGCGGAGAGCCTGCGCGCTGAGCAGTATGAGGATGTGCTCACGCGCATCATGAAAAAGCAGGCCGAGGTGCCCATCGAACTGAAACCGACCTGCGCGCCACAGTTCCTGCGCATCGCCGACCAGCTGGGCATCAAGACGCGCTTCCATCGCGGCTGCCTCGCGGGCCTCTCGTACTGCATCATCAGCCCAAAGGGCAAGGTCCAGCCCTGCGCCTACCTGAAAATGGAGCTCGGTGACGTGCGCGAGACGCCGTTCGACGAAATCTGGGCGAACAATGAGGTGCTGAAAAAACTGCGCACGCTCGAGTACAGCGGCGGCTGCGGCACCTGCAACTACAAGGGTATGTGCGGCGGCTGCCGCGCCCGCGCCGCCTGCTATCACGACGGCGACTACATGAGCGAAGAACCCTGGTGCCTGTACCATGGCCGCCGCGGGGAGTGAAAAGAGTTGAGAGTTGGGAGTTGAGAGTTGAGAGTTGAGAGTTGAGAGGCTTCCCTCTTAGCTGCTGTAATACAAAGGTGAATCCGTAACGTGCCTGCTTTACGTGAGCAGGCATTTTTGCTATAATGGGCGCGTAAATCGGACTTTGCGAGGTAGTATTGAATGATAAAGGTAATTTTCTGTGATATGGATGGCACGCTGCTCGATGATGCGAGCCAGCTGCCGGCGGAGTTCCCGGCGGTGGCGGCGGAGCTGAAACGGCGCGGCGTGTTGTTTGCGCCGGCGTCGGGGCGGCAGTATTTCTCGCTGCTGGATTCCTTCCCGGATTATGCGGATGACTTTATGTTCCTGGCGGAGAACGGCACGCTGGTCATGCACCGGGGTGAGGAACTCTACTCTGATACCGTGGAGAAGCCATTGGCGCAGCAGCTGCTCGCGCGCGCGGCGGAGTTGCCGGGCATCTACGAGGTGTTCTGTGGCAAGCACGATGCCTACGTGCGCGAGGACCAGCGCACGCCCGTGCTCGACGCGGAGCTGCATAAATACTACACGCATGCGCAGAGCATTGCGGACTTCCACGATGTGCCCGATGAGGCGCTGAAGGTCTCGCTTTACGACGCGCAGGGGCAGGCGGAGCAGACGATACTCCCGGTCATCCAGCGCGAGTTCGGCGACAAATTGCAGGTCGTGCTCTCCAGTGCCTACTGGGTCGACATCATGAGTCAGCACATCAGCAAGGGCGTGGCCGTGCAGCACGTGCAGCAGCGCCTGGGCATAAGCCCTGACGAGTGCGCGGCGTTCGGCGACTACCTCAACGACGCGCAGATGATGTCAGCGGTCACGCACAGCTTCGCGATGGCGAACGCCGTGCCGGAGATAAAAGAGCTCGCGCGCTACGAGACCGCGAGCAACAACGAGCACGGGGTTATCAAGGGAATTCACCGGTTAATGGATATGGGGCTGATTTAAAAGAGGCGACAGCTATGCGGATAGATTATCATATGCATTTTGAAAAAGGCTCGTACGACCAGGAGTGGGCCGAAGGCTTCTTTCGGGCGGCGGCAGAGCGCCAGCTGGATGAAATCGGCGTCTCGGAGCACTCGCACACGTTCCCTGAGTTCAAGGCGCTCTACTACCACGATTTGATTCTCGACGACTCCTTTGTCGGCAAGTTCCAGCAGCAGTGGCTGCAGACAAACAAATTCAAATACACGCTCGACGACTATTTCCGCTTTATGGAGCAGCTGCGGCAGCGGCACCCGGCGCTGAAGACGGGCATCGAGGTCTGCAATTTCCAGCAGCAGGACGCCGTGCGCGACATCCTGCGCGACTATCCGTTCGACTACGTTATCGGCTCGGTACATTTCCTGCGCGGCTGGGCCTATGACTCCTCAGAAATCAAGGCCGAGTGGGATAACCACCCGCTGGAGGAAATCTATGCGTGGTACACGGAGGAGGTCGAGAAACTCGCGGACAGCGGCCTTTACGACGTGCTCGGGCACCCGTTCAACATTCGTCTGTTCCGCTATTTCCCGGACTTCGACGTGACGCCGTACCTCGAGCGCGTGGCGCGGGCGCTGGCCAAAGCGCACATGGGCATCGACGTGAACACGGGCACGTACTACCGCTACCCGGTCAAGGAGATTTCGCCCTATCCCGACTTTATGCGCCTCGCCGCGCACTACGACCTGCCCATCATTACGACGTCGGACGCGCACAAACCGGAGGACTGCGGCGCCTACCACGACGAGGCGGTGGCCTACGTGCGCCAGTTTGGCTACACGCAGTGCCTGCACTTCACGCAACGTAAGCGCGAACTTGTGCCGTTGACTTAGTAAATGAGTCCTATTAATGGCTGGACTCAGCAGGATAGTTCCTGTTTATGAGTCGTGTAAATATTCTGAAAAAGGCTTGACAAATAGGTCGTTTGGCCCTAGAATAAGGGTAGAAAAATAAAAGGGATTTGGGTTACACGTTCATTCCAATACATTCTCGGGTATGGCAATACTTCATCGTTTCACCGTCATTTCATGAGACGCAACGACTAAACTGCAAAAGCAGCCCCCACATGTATGGTATGTTCTCGCATGGGGATGCGAAAGGGTAATCAGCTTGGGTGTACTGTGGATGGTTCATCATCATCGCTGATATGTCTGTGGCAGTAACAAGGAGTTGTTTATCATGAAAATGAAAATTTATTCTCAATGGATGGAAGATGTATATGTTCCCGTACGTGTTGGTCAGCTGACGAAGGCAGCGAAGCTCATGGGTAAAAAGAGCTTTGCCAGCTACGCCGATGTGACGGACGACCTGAGCGCCCTGACCCGCAAGGAAAATGAGCGTCAGGCAGCAGCCGCTTGGCTCGATAGCCGTGTAGATCGTAAGGCAGATAAATTGGCCAACATCGCCTGAGAGAAAGCGTGAATTACGATGAAATCATTGCATAAAGAGCATTGCCACTAATTATCTGGGTCAATGTTCCGAGTGGCAATGCGAGCAATAATCAAAGCACCGTGTCACATCCACGACACGGTGCTTTTTCGTATGCAAATTTAGTTGTGGCTGCCCAGTGCAGCTGGCGCCGGTGTACCTGGTGATAACGCTCGGCAGGGCAACGCGTGTGTGGCTGGCAGCAGGTCAGTGTAACTTGCGCTGCGAGGGCGGCACCGGGATATCGAGCGGCACGCTCTGCACGGCGGCTGCCGCGTCGCGCATGCTCTGGCCGGTGGGGTGCTGGGCGTAGATGCCCTGCAGGCGGCGCAGGAACTCGGGTGCGGCGAGTGGTGCGGCGAGGCGCTCCGTGACGTGCTTGCGCAGCACCTGCATAAAGGCTGGGATGAGCTTGATATCGCGCTGGGCGAGCAGCAGCTCGAGCTCGGCGTCGACGAGATAGATATGCAGGCAGGCATCGCGCAGGCTTTTCTCCGTCGGCAGCTGCGCCGCCTGCATATTGTGGAACGAGAGCGGTGCGTCGCCCCAGCCGCCCTTGAAGATGCCGTCAATCTGGTAGAGCAGGAACAGCAGCCCGTCCTGCGCGAAGAGCGCGAACTCCATGGCACCGGTGCGGAACGCCTCGACCGCGATGACGTCGAGATGGCGCAGTTTCAGGATGAACATGAGGCCGTTTGCGTCGGCCTGGAACAGCCCGCCTTCGCCCTGGGCCTGGATGGGCAGCGGGAACTTGCTGCCGATTTCGAAATTCATTGCATCTGCCATGGTGTTGCCTCCATTAGTTTACCGATAAATACGTTAGAACTTTAGTCTATTCTAGCATATTTTGTCCTGTATATGCTATACTAAAGGAGACACTGGCAGATTTTTACCAGCGTTGCCTTTCGGTTAGGAGAGTGATAGCAAGATGAGTCTGAATGATACGCCACGGGCCACGCGCCTGCATATCGGTCTCTACGGCCGCCGCAACAGCGGCAAGTCCAGTCTGCTCAACGCGCTGACGGGGCAGTCGGTGGCCACGGTCTCTGAGGTCGCGGGTACGACGACCGACCCTGTGTACAAGGCGATGGAGCTGCACGGCATCGGGCCCGTGGTCTTTATCGACACGGCGGGCTTCGACGATGAGGGCACGCTCGGCGAGCTGCGCGTGGGCAAGACGCAGGAGGCCGCGCGCGCCACGGATATGGCCATGGTGCTGTTCCACGACAGCGATATGACGGACGAGCTGGCCTGGGTGGCGCGTTTCCGCCGTCACGACACGCCGGTTATACCCGTCGTGAGCCAGATTGATACGCTGCCGGACCGCGGGGCCGCGCTCGTGGCCGCCGTGCAGGAAAAGCTGGGCGTGCAGCCAGTCGTGGTCAGTGCCGTGGAGGGCACGGGCATCGAGGCGCTGCGCGCGGAGATTGTGCGTCAGCTGCCCGAGGGGTATGCGAGCGGCTCCATCACGGGCGAGCTGTGTCAAAAGGGCGACCTCGTGCTGCTCGTCATGCCACAGGACATCCAGGCACCGCAGGGCCGCCTCATCCTGCCGCAGGTGCAGACGCTCAGAGAGCTGCTGGACAAGAAATGCCTCGTCATGAGCTGCACGACGGACTGCCTCGCGCCCACGCTCGCGAGCCTGCGGGAGCCGCCCGCACTCATCATCACGGACTCGCAGGCGTTCCGCACGGTCTACGCGCAGAAACCGGCCGCCAGTCGCCTGACCTCGTTTTCGGTGCTCTTCGCGGGCTACAAAGGCGACATCGACTATTTCGCGGCCTCGGCGCGTAAAATCGCCGATCTGCCGCAGGACGCGCATATCCTCATCGCCGAGGCCTGCACGCACAAGCCGCTTTCGGAGGATATCGGGCGCGTGAAAATCCCGCGCCTGCTGCGGCAGAAGCTCGGCGAGGGCATCACGGTCGACGTGACGGCGGGACGCGATTTCCCCGCAGACCTCTCTGGCATCGACCTCGTCATCCACTGCGGCGGCTGCATGTTCAACCGCAAATACGTACTCAGCCGCGTCGCGCAGTGCCGCGAGCAGGGCGTGCCCATGACGAACTACGGCATCACGATTGCCTATCTGCTCGGCATCCTCGACGACGTGGAGCTGCCGCGCGGCAACTAAGGAAACACTGATTAATAAGTTGGTCCAGATTGTCGTAGATTTTTCGTCTAGGCTAGGAAGGGACTCGCAGGCATAGCGGTGGC
>ONCF01000086.1 GCA_900316275.1 uncultured Veillonellaceae bacterium | reverse complement strand
CACAGGGAAGATAACAACGAGGCAGGCACCGATGTGGTGTCTGCCTCGTTGCTTTTGTTTGCTTGACATTGCAAAACGTACACAGTAATGCGATAATAGAGGCAGTAGTTTGGAAAGAAATTTTATTTGGCAGTGTATAAAATGGCCAGTAGTTTTACGGGCGGTAAATTGGGCGCTCAATTTGTATAAAGGAAGGTTTTATGGAACAGGCAGCTTTGCATGTATTGGAGTTTGAGAAAATCACGGCGATGCTCGCTGAGCGGGCGGGGTCGCTGCCGGGCAAGGAGCTGGCGGCGGGGCTCTTGCCGAGCTCGGACTATGAGGAGGTCTGTGAGCGCATGGCTGAGACGCAGGAGGCCGTGACGATTTACCAGCTCACGGCGCCACCGCTCGGCGGTATCCGCGACATCCGACCGCTGCTCAAAAAGGCGGTGAAGGGCAGTGTGCTCGACCTCGCGGCTTTTACGGACCTCATGAGCACGCTCTATGCTATGCGCAATGTGAAATACTTTTTCCGCGACCTCGAGCAGGAGACGCCTATCCTCAAAGGCTGGGCACACGATATCGATATCCTCGGGCAGCTGGAGCGCGACCTCGAGAATGCCATCGACGAGCACGGCAATCTGCGTGACGGCGCGAGCGTGGAGCTCAGGCGTATCCGCACGGAGCTGCGCGCCTCGGAGAGCCGCATCAAGGAGCGCGTGCAGAGCATCCTGCATGACAGTGACCAGCAGAAATATTTCCAGGAGGCCGTGGTCACGATGCGCGATGACCGCTACGTCATCCCGGTCAAGGCGGAGTACCGGCACAGCTTCCCCGGCCTCATCCACGACCGCTCGGCCACGGGCGCGACGCTTTACATCGAGCCGCTGGCCGTCGTCGAGCTGAACAACGATGTCAAGCAGCTGGCGCTCGCCGAGCAGCAGGAGGTGCAGCGCATTCTGCGCGAGCTCACGCAAAAGGTGGCGCGCGAACAGGAGACGCTCGCGGCCAATGCGGCCATCCTCGCCGACATTGACTTTACCTTTGCCAAGGCGAAGCTCGCGCGCGATATGGACGCCGTGCGCCCGACGCTGAACGATGCGGGCCGCACGCATCTCGTGGCCGCGCGCCATCCGCTCATCGACCGGGAAAAGGTCGTGCCTATCGACATCGAGCTCGGCGGCGACTGCCGCATGCTGCTCGTCACAGGCCCGAACACGGGCGGCAAGACGGTCAGCATGAAGACGCTGGGGCTGCTCGTGCTCATGGCGCAGTCCGGCTGCTATCTGCCCTGCGCCTATGACTCGGAAATCGCCGTCTACGACAATATCTACGCTGACATCGGCGACGAGCAGAGCATCGAGCAGAGCCTCTCGACGTTCTCCGCACATATGACGCATCTCGTGCACATCCTCGCGCACGTGGACGCAGGCGATTTGCTGCTGCTCGACGAGCTTGGCGCGGGCACGGACCCCGACGAGGGCGCGGCGCTCGCCATGGCCATCCTCGAGCGCCTGCTCGCCGTGCGCACCTCCGTCATGGTCACGACGCATTACTCCGAGCTGAAGACGTTCTCCTACAGCCGTGAGGGCGTGCAGAACGCCTGCGTGGAGTTCGATGTGCAGACGCTCAGACCGACATACCGCCTGCTCATCGGCATCCCCGGTGCGAGCAACGCGTTCGCCATCAGCCAGCGCCTCGGCCTGCCTGAGAGCCTCATCATCCGCGCCAAGCAGCTCATCGAGGCCGACCACGCGCAGTTCGAGCACGTGCTCAACGAGCTGGAGCAGGAAAAAATGCTCTACGAACAGCGCAACGCCGACATCCGCGAGCGTCAGCAGCGCGTGACCGAGCTCGAGGCGAAAGTGGAAAAGACACGCAACGAGCTCGCGCAGCGCAAGGGCGAAATCATCCGCAAGGCGCGCGAGCAGAGCGCGGCCCTCGTGCGCCGCACGCGCCGCGAGTCCGAGGAGGTCATCAGTCAGCTCAAGGAGCAGTTCCACGACCAGGGTATCAAAAAGCGCCAGCAGGCCATCCAGGACGCGCGCAAGCGGCTGGACGAGGCCCTCGCCAACGCCCGCCCCGGCATCATGGCGCAGAAAGGCATCGGCAAGAAGGTGCCACTCGCGGAGCTGCGCGTGGGTGATACGGTCTATGTGAAAAAACTCGACCAGAAGGGCACCATCCTGAACATCTCGGGCAAGGAGCTCGAGGTGCAGCTCGGCAGCCTGCGCACGCAGGTCAAGGCGAAAGACTGTACATTTATCGCGCATACACAGGCCGCACGGCAGGCAGCGCCGGCGCAGAACAAGGGCCGCCAGTCCGGCACTTACCTCGCGAAGACGGCCACAGCCACGCGTGAAATCGATATCCGCGGCCTCATGGTCAACGAGGCGGAGGCCGTGCTGGACAAGTTCCTCGACGATGCCACTATCGCGGGGCTGAAACAGGTACTCATCATCCACGGCAAGGGCACGGGGGCTCTGCGCAAAGGCGTGCAGTCCTACCTGCGCCGCCATAAAAGTGTCGCGAACTTCACGCTGGCCGACATCACGGATGGCGGCTCCGGGGCCACGACGGTCAATCTCGTGTGAGGGTGTAAGCCATGAAAAATAAGCTTTTGGCCCGCTATCAACGGGCGTATACGTTGTGGCGGCGGCAGCACTACGCCGAGGCAGAGGCGTGTCTGCGCCGTGTCTGGGAACAGCTGGGAATCAAAACGCTGCGCGGCATGCTGCTGCTGGCGTATTGCCAGCGTGAACAGCGGCAAATTGTCTCGGAGATTGCTACCTTACGGGAGTTACTGCAGACATTTGCCCAGGCACCGGAGCAGGAACTGCTGGCCGATGCCTGGAGCCTGCTCGGGGCGGCCTTGCGCGAGCTGGGCGGCGTACGTCATGCGGTGACGGCTTTTGAGCGTGCGGCGGCCGTCGAGCCCCGGCCCGCCCAGCGGCTCGTGGAGCTGAGCAATGCGATTTTCACGGCTAATGCGGACCCGGAGGCAGGGGAGGAGGCTTTCCGTCGTCTCTACGCGCAGTACCGGCAGGAACTGTCGGGGCTGCAGCTGCAGGCCTATCCGGCGGCGGATTGGCAGCATGACCGCCTGCGCGTGGGCTATCTCTCGGCTGATTTTGGCAACCATCCTGTCGGGCAGTTTATTGCTCCGTTGTTCCAGCAGTATGACCGGGCACACTTCGCCGTCTACGCCTATGACCGCGCGCCGCATGAGGACGCCGTGGCGCAGGCGCTGCGGGCTGGTGATGTCGTCTGGCGCGATGTGTCGGGGCTCAGCTATGCGGCTTTGGCAGCGCAGATACGCGTGGACGCCATCGATATCCTCGTCGACCTCGGCGGGCATACCGCCAACAACGCACTGCCCGTGCTGGCCTGCCGCGCGGCGCCGGTGCAGATTTCCGGCATCGGCTATTTCAACAGCACGGGATTGCGGGAGTGTGCGGGCTTCCTCTCCGATGTGTACTGTACGCCCATGAGTGCACTGCTCCAGCGCGGCAGTGGCCGTATCGGCTGGCGCGGCGCTGCACCGTATTTCAATGAGCAGCTGCTGCGCATGCCGCACAGCCATTTCTGCTATGCACCGTTTACGCATTTTCCCGCCGTGGGGCCGTTGCCCTGTCAGACGCGCGGCTACGTGACTTTTGGCTGCTTCAACAATTTCGCCAAGGTCACGGACGCCATGCTCGGCCTCTGGCGGCAGATTCTCATGGACGTCCCCACGGCGCACCTGCTGCTCAAGCACAGTATCTTTGACAGCGCGGAGGGACGCGAATATTGTCAGAAAAGGTTCCAGCGCCTGGAGCTGCCGCTGGAGCGTATTGAGCTGCGCGGTTTTTCGGCCGACTATCTCGCGCAGTACAACGATGTGGACATCGCACTGGACACGGCACCATATACGGGCGGCCTGACGACCTGCGAGGCGCTCTATATGGGCGTGCCGGTGGTGACGCTGGCTGGCGACCGGCACGGGGCACGCTTCGGCTGCAGCTTCCTCAGCAATATCGGCCTGGCGGAGCTCGTGGCCGATACCCCGGCCCGCTACGTCGAGCTCGCCACAGTACTGGCAGGCGACCCGGCCCTGTTGCAGCAGATGCGCGCCAAGCTGCGTACGCGCATGCAGCACTCGCCGCTCATGGACAGCCAAGGCTACATGCGCGACCTGGAGAACATCTACCAGCGCCTCTGGCGCGAGCGCCGCACCATACGCTAACCCCATTTATTCGTCATCGACGATGATTTTCAGCTTGGCATTGGCGATGGCGAGGTTGTGCAGTTCGAGCAACGGTGACCGCTTATTCTGGATTTTCAGGCGCCCGATTTCGGCGAAATAGTCCGCCAGCATATTGCCAAGCGTTCCAGCATGGCCTTTGACAAAGGCAAATTGCTCGACCTGTTTGAGCGGGCGCTCATACAGCCAGGTATAGAAAAGCCAGAGCACGGAATGGGGTTTTGGCTGGTATTGACGCGTCAGGATGTTGAGCACGCTTTGCGAATCGGAGACAATTCTGGCCTCATGGAAGCGGTTCATTTCGGCCCAGATAATGGCATTGCGAACGGCCTCGATTTCGCCGATGAGTGCGGCATGCTTGCTGTCTTTGACCCTACCGCCACCGGAGGCTTCGTAGATGATATGCTCCTGCCAGAACACCACGTAGGCCCAGCCATACCAGTTTTTAAAGGCTGAACCATCCGTGTAGATTTCTATGTCGACGTCCTGCGGGGCGCTGTCTAAATATTGGAATCTTTCCTCGTACAGCCGGGGCAGATCCAGCTTTTCCCAGTTCCAGCCAGTTGTTTTCTTTTTCGGTGGCTTAGGCGGTGCGGGAGCTGGCACGATTTTGCCTGCGTTCGGGTGGACGGGGAAATCGCTGTCGAGGATTTTTACCAGTTTTTCCGGAGGTGGCGCGTAGGCGGTCGTATCGTCGGTGAGCTCAGCCGCATCGTAGTAGGACTTGGCAAAGGGCAGCCAGTCAAATTTATCGAAAATAGCGCCCGAGTACTGGTACACCTGCTGACGGAAATCGTCGTAGTGCGCGAAAATGCCGCAGACACGGCCGCGCCGCACGACATAATACTGGTATATTTTGCCCGTGCGCAGATAATATTCTGCCGCCTCCTGAGACAGAAAACTGCGGATGACCACATTCCTGATGCCGCGCGTATGCCGCTTGGCCTCGGCATACGGTGAAAAAATGCCCGCAAAATTCTCGCCGGTCACGGCATAGTACGCTCTTTTCCTAGACATAGCGACCTCTCCACTGAATGACTTTTCATCCGAAATTTAATTACTTAGTCTTAGTATAATGTTTACAACTGTATCTGTCAACAGTACAGGAAAATGACCGTATCTAGGAAGTGCTTTTGCCTGACCATGGTTAATAAAGAGGCTTTTGCTTTGGAATACCAAAGGCAATACTGTTTGTTTAATTGTTTACTGTCAGCGTATAAATTTACTTGCTATAGTTAGTCGTTCGCGGTAAAATAAGGGCAGAGGAGATGAGAACGTGTCGGAGAAAAGACCGTACGACCCTACGAACGACCTGCTGTTCAAGTTCGTATTCGGGCGCGAGGAGCGCAAGAACATCACGTTGAACTTCATCAACGATACAACCGGGCGTGAAGGCAAGGACGCTTTTACGGATATTGGTTTCCGCAATGTGGAGTTTGCGCCGGAGAAGCAGGACGAGAAGCTCGGGCGGCTAGATGTGTTCGGCGTGCTGCAGGACGGCACGCGCATGGACATTGAGATGCAGGTTATCAACCATAAGAACATGGAGAAAAGGACACTTTTCTACTGGTCACAGATGTACCTGCATTTTGATGCGTTACGCAAGGGACAACCCTATCGGCAGCTGAAGCCGGCCATTGCCATCAACATCTTGCGGTTTTCCTTTTTGCCAACGCCAGACCCGTTCTCGCAGTTCTGTGTTTATGACGTGAAACATCAGCACAAGCTGAGTAACGACTTAGAGTTAGATTTTCTGGAAATACCGAAATATCAGGCCAAACCGGTCAAGAAAATGACGCGCATGGAGCGCTGGCTGGCGTATTTTGCAAACCGTCTGAACCAACAAGAAAAGGAGGAACTGGCCATGCTGAACCCGGAAATCGCCGAGGCGATGGATGCCTCGGAACAATACCTGATGGATGAGACCGCCTACAGAGAATATCTGCAGCGTGAGTCAGCCATCTGGGACTATAACAGCGATATTATCGGTAGCCACGAAGAAGGACGCGAGGAAGGAGAAGAAATAGCAACAGAGCGGTTCATCAAAAATCAGCTGAAGCGAAAAGTAAAATATGCTCAGATTGCTGAGGATACAGAAACAAGTATTGAAAAAGTGGCAAGTATAGCCAAGAAATACGACTTAGAGCAATAAGTCTGGGGGAGTTGGCCATGCAGAACTCTGAATTGTCCAAGGCAGTGGATGCCTTGGAGCGCTACTTGGAGGATGAAGAGGTATACAGAGCGTACATACAGCGTCAGTCAGCTATATGGGATTACAATAACGATATCCAAAGTAGCTATGAGGAAGGCTTTGAGGAGGGGCGCGAGGAGGCCCGCAAGGAAGCTCGAGCAAAAGCCCGTAAAGAAGGAACACGGGAAAAAACTATTAGCATTGTATGCAATTTGTTGGATATGGAAATGCCTGTCGAGGAGATTGCTGAGGTTGTAGAAATATCTGTCGATGAGGTGCGGGATATTGCTGCGAAACATGATAAACCATGACAGTGGCCGTGCACAATACAGGATTGATATTTTCGCTGATTATTACGTGATGGTTCTATATTCAGCCGCCGTTTGGGCGGCTTTCTTTATGACTGGGCAGGAAAACGACCATAGAATGTAGAAGGAAAAAAGATTAGAATAGTTCACTGTTTTGGCCGATGCCGAAATATTTTAACAGCACTATTATGGACAGGAATGATGTAGATGGATAAGCAGGCTAAGGCGGCAGCGGAATTTGCGCAGAAGTGGGCTGGGCACGGCGATGAGAAGCAGGAGAGCCAGCGTTTCTGGCTGGATCTTTTGCAGAATGTGTACGGCATCGAAAAGCCGACGGATTTCGTGCGTTTCGAGGAAAAGGTCAAGCTGTCGCACACGAGCTTTATTGACGTGATGATACCGTCCACCCATACGATGATTGAGCAGAAGAGCAGCAAGAAATCGCTATCTGAACCCATCAAGCAGTCCGATGGTACGCTGTTAAAGCCTTTTGAGCAGGCTAAAAGGTACGCGGCAGAGCTGCCATATTCGGAGCGCCCGCGTTGGATTATCGTCTGCAATTTTGTGGAGTTCGATATCTACGATATGGAACGGCCTAATGATGAGCCGGTGCATGTAGAGCTCAAGAATCTGGCTAAGGATTATCCCTGCCTGCAGTTCATGGTTGATGTCAAAAGCACCCGCGTGCAGAAGGAAATAGATATCTCTAATGCAGCGGGGCGTCTGGTGGGTCTGATTTATGATGCGTTGCTGCCGTGCTATGGCGAGAAGCCGACGGATAAAGATCTGCAGGACCTGAATAAGCTCATCGTGCGGCTCGTGTTCTGCTTTTATGCTGAGGATGCGGGCCTGTTTGGCAGGTTCGTTGTAAAATGAAGTTGAACAGTTAATCAAAAACAAAAATCCATAGCGACTTCCTATGTTAAAATGGTTTTGCAAAAACAAT
>ONCF01000010.1 GCA_900316275.1 uncultured Veillonellaceae bacterium | reverse complement strand
TTGAACGCGGGCGGCTCGACATCGTAGGCGCCCGCCTCCGCCGCCTCGCGCACGCCACCGAACAGGCTCTCCATCTGCGCCTTTTCGTCCTCGCTGCGGTCGCGGTAGTGCAGGCCCTGCTGCAGCAGGTGCGTCGTGTAGGCACGCAGCTCATAGTCGACGAGGTAGCCCTCGGCCACGGCCGTGCCATAGTCATAGTCGTACGTCGGCACACCCGCCTCGAGGCCGAACACGCGGTACGTGTCGCGTCCAACCTCCGCCTTGGGCGTCGCCGTGAGGCCGAGCAGCAGCGCATCGAAATAATCAAAGATGGCCTGATATTTCTGGTAAATGCTGCGGTGCGACTCATCAATGACGATGAGGTCGAAATGCCCCGGTGAGAACACGCGCCGCCCGTCCGCCGTGCGCCGGTGGTCAATGGCGTTGAGCATCGTCGGATACGTCGAGAACACGATGCGGCTCGTCGCGGGGTCCTCGCTGTTCTCCAGCAAGTTGCACAGCGTGAGCCGATGCTTGAAAAACTCCGTAAAGCTCGTCTTGGCCTGCTTCACGAGCGCCGTGCGATCGGCGAGAAAGAGAACATGCTTTGCCCAGTTATAGCGCGTCAGCACATCCACGATACTGATCGCCACGCGCGTCTTGCCCGTGCCCGTGGCCTGCACGAGCAGCACGCGCCGTTGGTGCCGCTCCGCCGCCTGACAAAAAGCCAGCACAGCCGCCCGCTGGTAGGGCCGCCCCGCGATGCGGTCGTCGAGCGCCGGTGCCGCGATGTTCTGCCGCGCCGTGGCCTGACCGGGCCGCCGCGCCATACGCCGCATGAGATCCGCCTGCGAGAAAAAGCCGCCCACGCGCCGCCGCGGCTCGCCCGCCACCTCATCGAGGAAATACACCTCGTAGCCGTTTGTGAGAAAGATAAAGGGGCGCCGCCCATACTGCTGTGCCAGTGCCGTGGCATAGAGCGCGGCCTGATGCGCGCCCTGCGTAGCGTCGTGAGACGACCGTTTCGCCTCCACGACAGCCAGCGGTCGCTCGTCCGGGCCGTAGAGCACATAGTCGACGTAGCCGCGCCCGTCCGTGCGCCCCGCCTCGGGCGGCATGCCAGCGACCTCAACCTCCGTGCGGCAGTCGCGGCCCAACGTCCAGCCCGCCTCTGCGAGGTCGAGGTCGATAAAGCGCTCACGCGTCTCCCGCTCCGTCGCCGCATCCACGGCGAACATACGCGTGCGCTGGTTGGCCTGCCGCAGCGCCTCCATCTCGCGCCGCAGGGCCTCATTTTCCCTTTTGGCCGCATCGAGTTCCTGCGTCTGCGCCGTCAACGCCTCACCCTGCTCTGCCAGCGCCGCATCCCGCGCCGCGATTTCCTCATCTTTCGCAGCGAGTGCCGCCTCCTGACGGGCAACCTCGGCCTTTTTGCGCTGGAGCTCCCCTGCCGTCAGCCGGTCGGCCCCCGTCTGCGGCACGAGCGCTTCGTCGAACTGCCGCTCCTCGTACTCCGTAGCATAGCAGCACGCCACCCACTCGAGGAAGGAAAACAACCCCTTGAGCGCCAGCACGACCTGGCCGCGGCTCACTGGGTCCGTGCGATGCACGGCGAAATTGCCCATGCGGATGACGTATTTCAGCAAAGGGAACAATTCGCTGGGAATCATTTCTTGAAAGGATGGCTCGTAGATGAGCGCCGAAATCTGCGGGCGGTACGGCAAGGCAAGCGCATCGTCGTTACGATACACCCAGATGACCGCCGTCTCCAGCGCCTTGCGCGCATATATAGCCGCCATCTCCGGCGCAAACGCCATCGCCGCCTCTGCCTGCACAGCAATCGACGCGAAATCACCAAAAAGCGGCTCTGCCAGCAAAAAGTCAAAATTCGATACCATAGCGAGCCACTCCCTTCCCCACTCAGATAGCTACATCATCATAAGCATAACTCATCCGATACACCGTCTCCGGTGCAATATCAATTGCACCATTCTGCCACGTGATCACGCCGTGAAATATCGTGGGATGCTGAAAAACCTCGTCCCGCGCCAAAGGTGCAAAGGCCGAGCCCTTCAGCTGCGTCGTATCGAACAGGCGTTTCTCCCCCGTCGAAAACGTGACCAGCATCATCCCGCCCCGTAACGGCTTCACCGCCGTGACCTTTATGCCCTCTGCCAAAGTTCCCGCATAGCAGATACCATCCTTGATATACATAACCCGTCACCTCATTCCATCGGCGGCACCTTTTCAAAGTGCTCGCCCTGCACTGCCAGATTCCATGCCTGATATATTTCTCCTCATGGAAAGCCAGCCAGCCTACGATAATCCGCATCTGCTTCCTAGGCAAAGAACCGGCCAGCAGCTCGCCATCAATAGCGATTTCCGCTTCATGCTCACCGTAATAGACATGCACATGCGGTTTATGGTGCTGTCCATCATCGCGAAAAAACATGCAGATAATCATACCGCCGAACCGGCTAAGTTCTGGCATTATACTTCCCCCTTCACCCGAAAAAATCCTGCATCAGCTTCGCGCGCAGTGTCGTAAGCCCCGCCAGCTGCGCCTGCACCGCTGCCTTGCTCGCGTCCACCTGGTGGACAAAGGCGGCGAATTGATTTTGCAACGAAAGCGACGGAACTGGAATTGTCAATTTCTTTATCTCGGTTAAATTCAAGGTTTTTTGCGCAATTCCCTTTACGCGCATATCAATATCATGCTGAACCTTATCACTCAAAAGCGCAGCATGCAAATAATATGCATTCAGCAGTTCATGTTTTGGTTTTATATATGCAATATGTCTTTGAAATAAGAATTTGCGTTTAGAGGTGACCACTGCTGGATGACCATATGAGCCCACTGTCGATAACAGAATATCGCCGACCTCAATTGGTGTCCGCTTGATAAGCTCATTATACGTTTCAAGGGAGATAAATTTCTCGGCATCATACGTAATCGCATTATTTACAATATTGGAGACAAATAGGAACGGTATACCTTGAGCTGTAAACTGAGGCGGTTGATGCGTCCCATCAGTTATTATATTGCACAAATCCCTGAGCGGCTCACGCCTAGCTATGTCCCCGAACATCTCCACAAACCGCGCTTTGACCAGTTCATCGAGCAGCGCCAGCACGTGTTGGCGGTTATCAATGAGTTTTTTCGTCCGCGTTAGCTTATCAACTATTTGTTTCTGTGCAGACAGGGAAATTTCCTTCACTGGCAAAGCCTTTAACGTATCAGCTTTTATCCCTTTAATCGTGGCACCTCGCGCTTGCTGATTAAGGTATTCTGCTTGCGAGCAAACAAATAAAATCAAATACTGCAAATCCCAATGCGTCAGGTCAATATCCGTAATAGACACGATATCCTGACTGGTAGCCATAGGGACATCATTAACCGCAGCTTTCCCGATACCCACGCGCGTGCCTACCAGTAACGAATTTACAGGGACTATTTTGGCCGCTGAGTGCTGTATGGCCTGTTCCGTAATAAACGTATTTGCATCTTTTTCCCCAATACGGCCACCATTTAATGCCACCGTAGACACCCAGGGAATATTCCCGCTAAAAAATTCTGCTCTATCCTTCTGCGGCGTTCCGCCTGATTGAAAGTGTCCAATATCTCCAAGTTTCACTCCGGTATCCTCGCTACGTAACCCATTGCTTCAATAATCAAAGCCGAATCGCTATTTTACTGGCCCTTGTTGATACTCCCCTTGACATCGCGCCCGCCATAAAAAATTCGGATTACGGTCACCGTACCCGCTTCATCATCCACCGTGTAGTAAATGATGAACTTATCCACTGATACCCTGTGCATGCCCATACTTTGCCAAGGTTCCCAATCCACGACCTCATAGCGTTTGGGCAAGATATCCAGCGCACGAACCTGCCCGCGTATACGGCTGACCTGGCCTTTGGCGGCATCTGGCGCCTCCAGCTCGAACGCAATGTAGGCATAGATATCGCGCAAATCATCCAACGCCTCCGGCGCATAAGTAACGCGATAGGTATCACTATCACTCATATGCCGAACTCCTTGTGCAACGCAGCATCCACCTCGTCAGCGCTGTATGTCCGACCGTTTTGCATGGATGCCAGCCCCTGCATGAGCTCCGCGTCCAGCTGCTCGCGCGTCATGCCGCCAATAGCTGTAGGCTGGCGGTACGGCAGGCGCAGGTCGAATGGCATGCCATTTTGCAAGATGATTTGGCTGTAAAGCATCTGAATGGCGCTGGAGGGAGTAATCCCCAATTGCGAGAGAATCCCCTCTGCATGTTCCTTGAGCCCCGTATCAATACGGGCATAAACCGCCGACGTTGCCATTATCTTCACGCTCCTTTGCTTTACGCAACACCGATTAAAACGTTATTTTCCCTTATATTATAGCATATTGCTTGCATATGCAGGCAATTATTTAATACATTTGCCCATAATAAAAAAGACGACGAAAAAAAGCAGGAATTACCCTTTATAGGGCGAAATGAGTAAGTAAGCGCAAAGCGATGGAACCAGCATGTAAGGTGCACAGGGAGGAATGTTTATGCTAGGGCTCAAATCTATGAAAACACAGCTGGTTATGGCTATCAGCGGCGTCTCACTCGCGACCACTGTCTTGATTGGCGGATTCTTTATCTACGGCAATGTGCGGGATAACGAGGCGAGTATCGCGAGCTACCGCCAGGACCTCGAGACGAGCGTCGAGACGAAGCTCAAGGACGAGACGCAGGTCGCCGTCAGTATCCTCGACGAGTACAACAAGCGCGCCCAGTCCGGCGAGATGACCGTCGAGCAGGCCAAGAAGGAAGCCGCCGACCGCGTGCGTGACCTGCGCTATGATAACGGCAAAGGCTATTTCTGGATTGACACGGCCGAGGGCGTCAATGTCGTACTGCTCGGCCGCGATGTCGAGGGCAAGAGCCGCATCGACCTCGTCGACCCGAACGGCGTCCATTTCATCCAGGAAATGATCAAGAACGGCCTGCAGGAGGGCGGCGGCTACACGGACCTCGAGTTCGCGAAGCCGGGCGAAACCGAGCCCCTGCCGAAACGCAATTATACCGTGCTCTACAAGCCTTTCAACTGGGTCATCGGCACGGGCGTCTGGATTGACGATATCGACGCAGCCGTAGCGGCGCGCACCGCGGTAGACAATGCGAACCTGCGCTCGCAGATTTTGACTTCGCTCGCCGTGATGCTCATTCTGCAGATTATCTTTATCGCGTTCGCACGCTACATTGGCGTGAACATTGCGGGGCCGATTCTCCGGGTCACGGAGCGCATGAAGGTCATCGGCACGGGCGACTTCACGCTGAGCTCGCAGGATGCGGCCGAGCTGGAGAGCCTCGAGGCGCGCCCGGACGAGATTGGCACCATGGCGCACGCCATGAAGGAAATGAACGAAAAAGTCCGCGAGCTCATGAAGAACGTCGCGGACACTGCCGAGTACCTCGCCGCCGCCTCGGAGGAGCTCACGTCGACCGCCGACCAGGCCGCCGAGGTCAGCCAGTCCATCGCCGAGTCCGTCGTCAACGTCGCGGGCTCGTGCAGCGAGCAGTTCACGGATGTCGAGACGGCGAATGAGCACACGCAGAAACTGACCACGAACATGGAGGCGTTCCGCCAGAACCTCGACGACGCGAGCAAAAAGGTCGACGAGACGAGCAACGTCGCCGCCGAGGGCGGTCAGGCCGTACAGTCGACGGTCACGGGCATGCAGTCCATCGAAAAGAACGTCAGCCATATCGCCGAGCTCATCGAAGGCCTCGGCCAGAACAGTCAGGAAATCGGCGCCATCGTCGCCACCATCTCGGAAATCGCCGAGCAGACGAACCTGCTCGCGCTCAACGCCGCCATCGAGGCTGCGCGCGCCGGTGAGCACGGCCGTGGCTTCTCCGTGGTCGCCGACGAGGTACGCAAGCTGGCCGAGCAGTCGCAGGAGGCCGCCGGCGAAATCTCGAACCGCATCGGCAAAATCCAGCAGTCGACCGAGGAGGCCGTCGAGGCCATGCACACAGGCCTCGCGGAGGTCATGCAGGGCACGAAGACCGTGCAGTCCACGGGCAGCTCGTTCCAGGGCATCGTCGGCATGGTCGGCGAGGTCGCGAAGAACTCGAACGCCATGGTCGACTCCGTGCAGGTGCTGACGAACAGCATCGAGGAAATCAGCCACGCCATCACGCAAATCAACGAAAAGAGCCGCGCCGTCGCCGACGAAGCGCAGAACGTCTCGGCCTCCACGGAGGAGGAGACGGCCTCCATGCACGAAATCGCCGACGCCAGCCGCAAGCTCGCCGTTCAGGCACAGGATTTGCAAAACGCCATTGCCATGTTCAAAATTTAAGGGCAACGCCACTACATACATGGGCTAGTTAACGTTCAACGCAAAAACATCCCGCAGGATTTTTCTCGTCCTGCGGGATGTTTTACATATAAAGCTTATCATGTAGCCTGCCGTTGCCGAAGCTTCTACTAAACTGGTATTAGCTGACAGCAAGTTTCCTGTTTAAAGCGTGTGGAGCAAAGTATTGCTGTGTACAATCAGCCGATAGTAATCGTATATTCCGCGTGGAATGCCTGACCAGGCGCGAGTTTCTGCGTGCCGGCTTTATCGGCGAACTCACCGTTGAAGTCGGCGAAGTCCGCGTGGCCGTACCACGGCTCGAGGCAAAGGAACGGACCGCCGCCTTTCTCGGGCATCCAGAGGCCCCAGTAGGGGAAGCCGGGCGCGGAAACAGATAGCGACTTCGCGCTTTTCGTCGAGCGGATGGTGAGCGTGTCGGACTTCAGGTCGTCGTAGGCACGCACGCCGCCCGCGAAGAACGCGTCCGTGAGCGGCAGTTTCGTCCCCTTGAGGCTGGGCTCCTGCTCGTGCGCGAGCAACACGCCGGGCGCCAGTTTATAGCACGGCGTGTCCTCCGCGCGGTTGAACTCGACATAGCAGTCCTCCAGCTTTTCGCCGTAAACGATTGGGCATCGGAACGCCGGGTGCGCACCGATGGAGAAAACCATCTCCGTCGTGTCCTCGTTCCTGACATCCCAGGTCACGCGGATACTGCGGCCTGTGAGCGCATAGCCCACCTCGAGGCGAAATTTCCACGGATATTTCGCCAGCGACTCCTCCGTCCAGCTGAGCGCAAATTTGATGGCATCTTTCTTCTGCTCGATGAGTGTGAAATCCGAGATGCGCGCGAGGCCGTGTGCGGGCAGCTCATACGTCTTACCGTTTACGCGATATTTACCGTCCACGAGCTTACCCACGATGGGGAACAGCAGCGGCGCGCTGTATTTCCACCAAGTAGGGTCACCGCGCCAAAGATACTCCGTCTCATCCGCCCGCTCCTTGATGGAGCGCAGCTCCGCGCCGTGGTCGCGCACCTGCACGAGCAGGTCTTTGTTTTCCAGTGAATATAACATGAGGTCCGTCCTTTCCCTTTACCAATTTAGTTGACTCTTAACACTAATTATACACGAGACTACTCTGAAAATGTTTTCAAAAACTGACACGATAATTTTACCGGGCGACAACAGTCCCGCCCGCATGGCCTGTCCACAAAAAGCGGCTAAAATGGCCTATACAGCCATCTCAGCCGCTCTATGGAGCCTGTATTCATATGGGGAAGAATACGCTACACATTGCCCAGATACACATGGGATAAGCAGCGCTGGGCGACACTTTGCAACTGCCGCAGGGTCGCCACCGGCGTCGACGGGATGTCGCAGTGGTAGCGTGGGAAGTAGCGTGAGAGGTGCAACGGGATATCCGGCGAGAGCGAGGCCAGCCACTGCGCTGCGGTTGCCATTCCCTCGGGGCTGTCGTTGCGCCCGGGGATGACGAGCGTCGTGACCTCGACGTGCACACCCGCCGCAACTGCCGCCGCGATGGTATGCTGCGCCGCAGCCAGGTCGCCACCCAGCCAGTCATAATAGGCCTGCGTAAAGCCCTTGAGGTCGATATTCATGGCGTCAACCAGCGGCAGCAGCGTCTGCAATGGCTCGGCACAAATTTGTCCGTTCGTCACCAGCACGACGGCCAGCCCCTGCGCGCGCAACAGTGGCGCACAGTCGCGCAGATACTCATAGCTAACGAGCGGCTCATTATAGGTAAAGGCCACGCCGATACTGCCCTGCCGCGCCCGCGCCTCCACGGCCAGCGCCACGAGCGCCTCGGGCGACACATACTGCGTACGCACCGCCCCCGCCCGCGCGCGGGAGAGCTCATAGTTCTGGCAGAACGGGCAGTCGAGATTGCAGCCGTAGCTGCCGACGGAGAGAATGACGCTGCCGGGGTGGAAATGATAGAGCGGCTTTTTCTCAATCGGGTCCAGCGCCACCGCCGCCAACTGCCCGTAGTTCGTGCAGACCACGCGCCCGTCCACACACGCCCGCGCCCCGCAAAACCCGCTCTGCCCCTCACGCAAGCGGCACCGCCGCGGGCATAACTCACAGACCATGCCAGACACCTCCGCCATCATCATTTCCCCTCAGGCTTCTTGCCAATCACACTTTTCCCAGGGAGTTTTCCTGTTCTAGTCACACTTTTTCATGGGAGTCCTTCGCATAAGGCAGCACTTTTCCCTATATACGTCAGCAAAAATTCCCCGCAAAATCACTCATACGTGCCGCGTGACTTCGAAGCGGTAGAGCGTTACTTTTTCTCGCTCGCCGATGTTGCCTTTGCGGCGGGCGATGGTGATTTGCTGCTCTACGGTGTCGACGCCCGCAAGGTCGGGCAGGAGCAGGCCGCGGCGGTTGCCGCTGGCCACGATGACACCGTAGCGCTGGACATCCAGCTGCGCGGGGCTATCGATGGGCTCCGGTGGCGTGAGCACGTCAACGTCGTAGACGAGACGCGGCAACTCAGCTGCCGTGACGGGCGAGAAGCGCGGGTCGCGCGTACCCGCCGAAATGGCGTTGTGCAAAATTTCCGCCGCCAGGTTGCTCTGCGTGGGCAGAATGGTACCGATGCAACCGCGCAGCTTACCGTCCATTTTCAGCGAGACGAACGCCCCCGCCCGCACCTCGGTGAGCTCGCGCGGCAGGTCCGCCGGCAGCTGTGCGTAGCTATGCGACTGCACGTATGTCTCCAGCGAGAGCCGCGCGAGGCGCACGTACGCGTCCTCCTGCTCCTTGATAGCCGCCAGACGCTGCCGTTCCGCCGCCTCCGCCTGCTCGCCAAAATTGCGCGTCGCGTCCTCGCCCGTCACGAGGAACGTCGCGACGCCGTAGCCGACACCGAACGGTCCCTCATAGGCGAGCAGCTCCGCCTGCACGGCCAGCCTATCGAGCGCGCCCGCCATAATCCAGAACGAGCGCAGGCCGCACTCCGCGGCATTCTCCGCGAGCTCTGCCGGCGTCGTCAGCAGTGACAAGAAATCTCCGCTCGCGAACACCTCCTGCATGCGCTGGTCAAAGACGGGGCCGTCGGTCGCAAAGCCATAGGGGCCGTCCTGTTTTAATTTATGCGAAAGGTCGCCGCTCGCAACAAACACCACGCGCCGCCCGAGCTCCGCCGCCGTGCGCGTGATGAGCTGCCCCAGGTGATAATGCTGCGCGGCGGACAGCCCCGACAGACCGATGCGTACGATAGGTCCTGTATAGCCCGCCTCCTGCAGATAGCGCAGGGGAATCATCGTCGCATGGTCGAGCTCGGGGTGCCGCTCGCCGAATGTACCCGCCGGTACCCCCTCCGCCTCGGCCAGTTCCGCGAGCCGCCGCACGAAGGCCACATCATATTTCGTCCGCAGTTCCAGCCCTGGTGCACGGAACTGACCGAAGTCACCCCGCGCCGCCTCGCCCGGCGAAATATGAAAATAATCCGCGTACAGCGTCGTGTGCGGACTCGTAATGATGACTAGGTCCGGCTGCAGACGCACGAGCCGCGCCGCCGCCTCGCAATAGGCATCAATCGTCCGCTGGATTTTCCGCTCCTCGCCGTGCCCAACCTCGGGCATAATCAACGGCGGATGCGGCACCGCCATGGCTCCCAGTATCATGTGCATCAAATCCTTTCTGCTAAAATTCAATGGCTATCATGCCTGAATTATACCACGAAACAGGCACCATTCTTGCCAATAATTTACCTCACGACACGCTCACTATATTAGGAATCCAACACGTTACACGAAACAAACATCCTCGCGCAGGCCAACCAGAACGCCAGCAGCGTGCTGCAGTTGCTACAATAATGAAACAAACCTTGCTGACCGTACGCCCTACAGCAGCTGACCATAGTGCTGACAAAAGTCCAAAAAAGCCTGCAACGTAGGCGTGAGATATTTGTTTTGATGATAGACTACCCGAAAGGTCCGCGAGAAACGTACCCCCACGACACGAAACGTCTGCAGACGCCTCGCACGCAAAAATGGCTCCGCTACGCGCCGCGATAGTGCCGTCAAGCCCAGGTCTGCAGTCACGGCCTGCAGGATAGCGGCGGAATTATTGTAGACGCCCGCCGTCGTAAAAGGCAGCTCAGCTGCCTGCATGACCGCCTCGAAAAGCGCCCGCGTACCGCTGCCCTCCTCGCGCAGAATAAATGGCGCGCCTGCAATGGCCGCACGCGGTACCTCTCCCTGCAACTGGCGCACCGGTGCCGCGAGGAACACGAGCTCATCCCGCATAAAGGGCTGCGCCAAAAGCTGGGGGGACGTGACCTCGCCCTCAATCAGTGCCACGTCGATATCATCGGCCAGCAGACGCTGCTCCAGTTCGCGCGTATTGCCGATACGGGAAAACAGCCGGCACTGCGGCTGAGCGACGCTGAATGCCTGCAGCTTTGGCACGAACACGCTTTCGCCAATGGAGAGTGTCGCACCGATGGCCAGTGGACTCGCCCCTACAAAGCCGCGCATAGCCTCGTCTGCCTGATGTGACAGCGCCAGCATGTGCGTGGCATAGCCGAGCAGTGCCTCCCCCGCTGCTGTCAAATGCAGCTGCCGCCCGATGCGGTCGAACAGCGCCGTGCCATAATGCTCCTCCAACTCGCGCACGGCCTGACTCACCGACGGCTGCGAGATATGCAACACCCCCGCCGCCCCCGTCATCGAGGACTCACGGCATACAGCCTGAAAAATACGAAAATGACGCAGTGTCATAGCACCAGCTCCTACCAACACAAAAAGGCTGACCCATTGTCAGCCTAAAATTGAGGAAACCCTGTTCACACCTCAGCGTCTCCCCAGCCATAAATTTTGCTCAAAAAAACACCCGCACAATGGTATATGCTAAGCCTACCAAAAATACCGAGCACAGGCAAGCACTGCTGAGCGGACGCGCGCCTTTATGCGCAACGACGGAGAAATTCACATTGAGCCCCAGCGCCGCCATCGCCATGCCGAGCAGGATATAGGCGAGCGTCACGAGGCCACCCGTGAGCTCGGAGACGAACGGCACATACGTGCCCACGGCACTCGCGAGCAGAAAACCACCCATGAACCAGGGAATGGGCACACGCTTCAGCTGCGCCCACCAGCCCTGCGGCGCTGCGGCAGCCGTGGTCTCAACCTCTACGCTCCCCACACCAGCCAGCGCCGCCTGACGCTGGGCAACGGCCGTGCGGCGCGCCTCCAGCACACCGACGAGCACGGCCACCGGCGCGAGCAGCAACACGCGGGAAAGCTTTGCCACGATGGCAGCATCCGTACCGACCGCGCCAGCTGCCCCGCCCGCGGCAACGGCATGCGCGATTTCGTGCAGACTGAGCCCCGCCAGCGTACCGAACTGTGCCTCGGAGAAACCAAGCACCGGCTGCAAGGCCACGAGCACGAGCGTGAACGCCGTGCCAAGGATGGCCACGCAGGCCACGGCCAGTACCGAGTCATCCGCCTTGGCCTTGGCGGCACCGGCCACGCCCATGACCGCCGCCGCGCCGCAGATAGACGAGCCGCAGGCCGTGAGCACCGCCAGCGTGTGCTCAACGCCAAACAACCGCCGCGCCACCACATAGTTCAGCGTGACCATGACCGTGACGACCACAATGGCCGCCAACAGGCTTTTCATACCCGCGCCCATGAGCAGGATGAGGTTGAGCTTGAACCCCAGCAGGATAATGCCAGCCCGCAGGAATTTGTTGGCGATAAACGGTGTCGACTGCCGCGCCGCATCGCGCAGGCTGGTCACGCCCTGCAACGCCATCCCCAGCAGCAGCGCCAGCACTAGCGCTCCCACGAGCGACAGCCCCGGCAGCGTCACCAGCCACTGCCCACCCAGCGAGCACGCCAGCGTCACCAGCAGTCCTACCGCCACAGCATATCGCGAAAAGAGTTTACGCATAAGTTCCATGCAGAAAGCCTCCTGATAAGATACAACAAATCATTTCGCCCTCAGTATACAGGAGGTCGATATATATGTAAAATACTTTATTTTGATAAATATCATAGGCATCCAGCTATGTAAACGCATCCCCAGACGAACCGTCTCGCCAGGAGCGTGCTACAGCTGCTGCAACAAACGCAAAAGTAAAGGTTACGACGATTTCCCGCCGTAACCTTTACTTTTCATGTCATTGAAGTATAATAAAGTAAAGCTAAAAGGAGGTGTCCATCATGTACTCATATGCTGGACTCCAGCGCGAACTCACCGCCGCTGGCCTGACCAAAACGCAACTGACGCACGAACTGCATATTTCCTCGCGCACAATTGCCAAAATTGGCCGTGGGGAGAAGCTATCTGCACGCGTCCTGCAACGCATGGCCGACTATTTACACTGCGAGCCCGCGGCGCTTTGCCAGGAGCAGGCTGACAACCCCCTGCTGCAACGCCTGCGCGAGGAAAAGAACGCTGGTATCTCAGGTGGTATCTACCACGAGTTGCAGGTGCGCATGACGTACAACTCCAACCACATCGAGGGCAGCCGCCTGAGCGAGGAGCAGACGCGCATGATTTTCGAGACGGCCACTCTGGACGCGGGTGACGGCGTACCGGTAGACGACATCATCGAAACGGTGCACCATTTCCGCGCCATTGACTACGTCATTGACCATGCTGAGGACGTGCTCAGTGAGGACAGCATCAAGCAGCTGCACTACATTCTCAAACACGACACACGCGATGCCAGTCTGCCGTGGTTCAACGTAGGCGACTACAAAAGCCGCCCCAACATGGTGGGTGGCCACGCCACCGCACCGCCAGATGAGGTGGCCACGCGCCTCCAGCGGCTGCTAGCCACCTACGAGACGAAAGACCGCATCACCATTGAGGACATCATTGCATTCCACGCCGAATTTGAGTATATTCACCCCTTCCAGGACGGCAACGGCCGCGTCGGCCGCCTCATCGCGCTCAAGGAATGCCTGCGCCACAGCATCGTGCCATTCCTCATCGAGGACCGCAAAAAGGCCTTCTACTACCGCGGCCTCGCCAACTGGCAGCAGGAGCGTGGCTGGCTCATCGACACCTGTCTCGACGGTCAGGACACCGTCCAGAGCCTGCTACAGCAATTCGACATAAAATGAATTCGCGCAGGCCAACCAGGGCGCCTGCATCGTGCTGCAGCTGCTCAGCTAAAACAAAAACGCTTTCGATCATTTTCGCGTAAGCGTTTTTTGTTGCTTTCCGCTTGCACCCAATCAAGTGACACATCATGCTGTTGCCTCCAAAGGATCGGCAACGGCTTTGCCTCTATATACCGTTTCAGGATCAATATCTATGCAGTCGTAAGGATTACGGTTACCCGCGATGTCAAACGACAACGTCCGATTCATCACGGTCAAAGATTTTTTAAACACTGATACATCTGCCAAAGGTTCAAACACGGTTCCCTGTTGGATAAGTGGTGCCACATCATAGAGATGTACGCTGCCATCGTCAAAATAAGCATATACGCAATACGCATCACCGGGTACAACCTGCACCACCACAGGAATTTGCTCCATCATCATACACGTCACCCCTTTACCAAAGGTGGAATATTATGTGGCTTTTGCCCTGAACGCACTCTTTGCCAGTTAGTCATCAACTCTTCTTCATGCATAACACACCATGCTAAAACTAATTTTAGCTGCTTGCCCGGCAAGTAGCCCTTAAAAGCCACTTGCTGCTGAATATCAATCAATGCCTGATATTCACCATAAGCAGCATGTATATGCGGCGGATTATGGTCACTGTAATTGATCGTTATATGAATCCCAAAAAATTCACTGATTTCCGGCATTGTCTCACCTCCTCTTTCCTATATTTTACAGGTGTCTCCGTACAACTGCAAGGGATTTTTGCCCAATTGAATTTTTCCCCCCGTGCGTAATTATTATTTTCACATAAAATTTTCACCACCCCTTAATCTAAAATCACTTTTCTCTGATAATACAAGTAGAGAAATTATTCAAGGGAGGGACCCCGCATGCAGGTGATGCATAACAGCGCCGCCCAGCTGACGCTCGGCGAGCTGCGCAAAAATGATACGGCACTCGGCAAGCAGCTGAAAAAGGTGTCCTCGGGCATGAAGGTCAACGGCGCCAGCGACGGCGCGGCGGAGTATGCCATCTCGGAGAAAATGCGCGTGCGCCTGCGCTCCCTCGCTCAGGACATCGTCACAATGCGCAGACGGGCAGAAACCTCGTACACACGGCCGAGGGCGGTATTCAGGAAATCGTCAGCAACCTGCGCGACATGAAGGCCATGGCTATCAACGCGGCCAACGACCATAATACGGACCTTGACCGCGCCACGATTGACAAGGAGTTTCAGCAGCGTATCGCCGAGGTCGACGACATCGCCAATACCACCAATTACAACGGCCGTCTCCTCTTGCGTGGCGACTACCGCTACCGTACAAGGGAAACGATGGTAAACCCGAACGAGCCCGTCGGTACGCAGTCGGTTTTGCCCCTCGGCGCGAGGACCATCTCCGCCGACGGCGTTTATACTTTGCCGGTTGGCTTTACCGGCACCGTTTGGGTACGCGGTGGACAGAATATCGAGCTCCGGCAGGCCGATTCCTCCATTCCCCTGCACGACGTCTATATCGTCGGACCGACAGGTGGCAACGCGAATATCTGGATAAATGGCCTGAACATCGACAACGCCTACGATGGCTCCATCATCAAATTTTACGGCAGCAACAACCATTTAACCGTTACTGGCAACAACACTATCAACTATGGCTCGCAAACCACCAACTACAATAAAGCCGTCATTAACGTCGGCAAAGATTTGACCATAGAGGGTACAGGCACCTTAAACATACTCAACTCCGGCAGTCAGGGCTGTGCGGGTATCGGCGCTGATGAAAGCGATAAATATACTATCCCCAACGTCACCATCAACAGTGGCACCTATAACATCACAGTCGCGGCGGACGGGGCAGCTATCGGTGGCAGCTGGGAGGGCTCGTTCGGCGATATCACCATTAACGGTGGTACCTTTAACCTATCATGTTTTACCGGTGCTGGCATAGGCGGCTCAGGTGGTGCCAGTCCTGGCGGCACAAAAGGCTATGCCAACAGCCGTACTGGCAATATCACCATCGGTAAAAATGCCGTCATCACAGCGCACAGCGAATACTCTGCCGGTATCGGCAGCGGCTGTGCGCATGGCTACACCCAGAGTATCAAGGTCAGCAAATACGCTACAGTGAACGCCACCAGCACCTATGGGGATGGTATTGGCCGTGGCTTGACCGGCTCCGTGGGCAGCATTGACCTTGACTGGGACGATGCGGACATTGATACACGCAGCTACTGGTTTCCGGAAAGTGACTCGCAAGGGCTGCCGACACCCCTGATTATTCATCACGGCACCAAGGCCATCAGTCCATGCGCGTCTTTATCGATGATATGCGGCCGGCATCCTTGGGACTGGACGGCACGAACGTATCTACACGCGACCATGCCTACACGGCTCTGACCACACTGGATAATGCTATCGACTACGCGCTCAACAATCAGACGCGCATGGGTGCCTACCAGACCAAACTCAGCTACACCGTTGGCAACCTCACCACCAGCAGCGAAAACACGCAGGCCAGCGAGTCCACCATCCGTGACGCGGACATGGCACGGGAGATGACCGGCTATACCAAGGCCAATATACTCTCACAGTCCGCCCAGGCCATGCTGGCGCAGGCCAACCAGAACGCCAGCAGCGTGCTGCAGTTACTTGGTTAAGCCTTCCCTGCTTTCTTGCTGCTTGAAAAAGTGCTCTATTTCCTGTACAATATAAAGTACGTAAGGAGGTGTTTTACCATGCTAGCTGTCAACTATACAACTTACCGGAACCACTTAAAAGATTACTGCGACCAGGCATGCGACGAGGCCGAAACGGTGATTATCACGCGCAAGAACGAGCGCAACGTGGTAATGATGGGCCTCGATACCTACAATAATCTCATGGAAAATCAGTTCATCATGAGCAACCGCACCAACTATCAGCATATCCTGCAGGGCATCCACGAAATTGAGGCGGGAAAGACCGTAGCCAAATCCAGTGCTGATATGGAGGCTCTGCTGCATGAATAAGCTATTTTCTGCCACCGCCTGGAACGACTTCATGGATTGGGTGCGCGAGGACCGCAAAACTGCCCGCAAAATCAATACCCTGCTCAAGGATATCGAACGCAACGGCCACACCGGCCTGGGCAAGCCAGAGGCCCTGCGGCATAACATGTCCGGCTACTGGAGCCGCCGCATCACCGAAAAAAACGCGGCTACGATATAAGTCTGCTCACCGACATCTTGAAATTATTGGCTCATGACGAACCGCTACCAGCAAAAAACCGTGACCAAGACCTATCTGGCAACTTTGCTGGGTGCCGCGAATGTCATATCACGCCAGACTGGCTGTTAATCTACGATAAGGTAGACTCAGACTTGATACTCTACCTGACACGCACTGGCACACATAGCGATTTATTCTAAAAAAAGCAACCGGCCCGGAACTCGCAATGGTTCCGGGCCGGTTGTCTATGCTGGGTAGCAATATCGCGGGTCTCGCGGCTGCCTGCTCGGGGCAGCGGGGAGGCCTGCGGGGATTCACTTTTCCTGTGGGCATGACAGCGATAGCGGTTGGCTATCGACCGGCAATCGCCCATCGCATCTGGTCAGCACACCGTAGCGTGTTGTGCATTCAGTGCTGGACTGCTTTACCGTGGAAGCCGTCGGCGTCTACGTAGTGGCAGGCGCACTGACGGTCACCAAACGTCTGCATCGCGGGCTCCTCCGTGCGACATTTATCGGTCGCATAGGGGCAGCGCGTGCAGAAATGGCAGCCGGCTGGCGGGTTTATCGGGCTCGGCAGCTCGCCGTCGAGGTGGATGCGCTGCTGCTGGTCGTCCGGGTCTGGTACGGGGATGGCCGAGAGCAGGGCCTGCGTGTAGGGGTGGAACGGATGGTTGTAGAGCTCCTCCGTCGCCGCCACTTCGACGATTTTGCCGAGGTACATGACCGCCACGCGCTGGCTGATATAGCGCACCATCGCGAGGTCATGCGCGATGAAGAGGTACGTGAGGCCGAGCTCCTTTTGCAGGCGCGAGAGCAGGTTGACCACCTGCGCCTGAATGGAGACATCGAGCGCCGAGATGGGCTCGTCGCAGATGATGACCTTCGGATTGCAGGCAAGCGCCATGGCAATCATCACGCGCTGGCGCATGCCGCCCGAAAACTGGTGCGGGTAATCTTTCAGCCGTTTCTCCGGGAACGGGATACCCACGAGGCCCAGCATCTCCACCGCCTTGGCCTCGGCCTCCTGCTTCGTCATAGACTTGTGCAGGCGCAACGTCTCCGTCAGCTGGTGGCCGATGGAGAGCGAGATGCGCGCGCCGTAGAGCACGCGGATAAAGAGGTCACGGCCGAGATTGTCCGTACCGAACCAGTGCGCCATGCTCGGCGCCTGATTGGCCTGTGCGAGGTCCTGGTCGGCGTAGGATACGCTGGAGAGGATGGGGCCGAAGATAGCCACGAGCACGAGGCACACGATGACCGCGAGCGCCAGCATGGCAATCTTGTCTTTTTTGAAACGCAGCCACGCGTCCTGCCAATAGCCAAGGGCGGGGCGGTCGGCCTCGCTCCCCTGCTGGGCCGCGTGCTGCGTCAGCGGCGCGAAGTCCTCGGGCCGCAAATTCTCTGCCGGTGCGACGGCACTATGTTGCATGTCAGCCATATCAATTCTCCTTCTTACCCAGCTTGATGCGCGGGTCGAGCAGCGGATAGATGAAATCTACCAGCATATTCATGAGGATAATCAGCGCGCTGTAGAAAATCGTGACGCCCAGAATAACCGTGTAATCGCGGTTGTAGATGGAGGTAACGAAATAGCGGCCGAGCCCCGGGATGGCGAAGATGGACTCGATGACGAAGGAACCCGTAAGGATACCTGCCGCCATCGGGCCGATGTACGTAACCACCGGAATCAGCGAGTTCGGCAGCGCGTGGCGGAACAGCACATTGAGTGCCGAGAGACCTTTGGCCTTGGCCGTCTTGATGTAGTCCTGACCGAGCACGTCCAGCATACTGGAGCGCGTGAGGCGCGTGATAAAGGCCATGGGCTTACCCGCGAGGGCGACGGCTGGCAGGATCTGGTTTTTCCAGCCGCCCCACATGGCCGCGGGCAGCAGCCCGAGTTTCAGCGCGAAGACCTCAATAAAGAGTGCCGCGAGCACGAAGCTCGGCACAGCCACACCAAGGGTGGTAAAGAAGTTGATGACCCTGTCCTGCCACTTGCCGCGCTTCAGTGCCGCGAACACACCGGCCGGAATGCCGATGCAGATGGCGAGCAGGATACTGTCGAGACCGAGGTGGAACGACACCGGGAAACTCTCCTTGATGATGTCGTTGACCGTGCGGCCCTGATACTTGAACGACGGTCCGAGGTCGCCGTGCGTGATGTTGACGAGATAGTCCGTGTACTGCTTGTACAGCGGGTCATTCAGCTTGTAGCGCGCCTCGATATTGGCCATGACCTGCGGCGGCAGGTTTTTCTCGGTCGTGAACGGACCACCGGGAATAGCATGCATGAGGCCGAAGGTAATCGTGATGACTACCCAGAGCACGAGCACAGCGTTGAGCAGACGCTTGATAACATAGCCCAGCATATAGCTTTCTTCCTCCCATAAAAATCCCGCACCCTGCCCAGGACGCCCAGCAGCGTCCATCCGGCAACGGTGCGGGATTAGTTGATTTTACACAGTGAAACGCGAGTGATTACTCGAAATGCGCATACTTGAAGTTGAACACCGAGTTGCCCGGGTCAATGACGCCCTTCAGTTTCGGGTTCAGCGCCACGGCCGTGTTGTAGAAGTACACGGGCAGGACGGCCATCTCGCCAATAGCAATCTTCTCGGCTTCGTGCATGGCCTGCATGCGCTCTGCCTGGTCATTGCTCAGCTGCGCCTTTTTCACGAGCGCATCGTACTGCGGGTTCGCATATTTGCCGTAGTTGTTCGTGCCGTCGGACAGCAGATAGTCGGCAAAAGTCTGCCCGACTTCTTGTACAGGTTGCAGGAGTAAAAAAAGCCCAATGCATGTAGTGCATGCACTGAGCTTTTAGGGAAACGCTGATTAATTGAGTTAGTCCAGATTGACGTAGTTTTTTTGTCTGGGCTAGGAAATGGCTCGAAGGCATAGCGGTGCTATGTCGAGAGCCATTGACGACGACCAGGCGAAAAAGATGCGGCAAGATGGGCTGACGATTTAATCAGTGTTTCCTTAGCTGTTATGGGTTGGCAACTTACGCCTGATGACGCTGCAGGTATTTGAGTGGCAACACCAGGGCGAAGTTGAAAACGAGTATCGTAAGGATGAGTAGCGCGCCGATGCCATCCGCGATGAGGTCGCGGTCGGGCACGAGGCCTGCGCTCATGAGATACCAGAGGTGCACAGCGAGCGTCTCGCCGCCCGCCATGACATCCGGGTCAAACAGGTGACGCGAGACCGTCGTGCCGGCGGTGAAAATCAGGATAGCTGTCTCACCGAGCGCACGGCCAGCCGTCAGCGTGATACCCGTGAGGATACCCGGCAGGGCCGAGGGTAGTACGACCTTGACCACCGTCTGCAGCTTCGTCGCGCCGAGCGCTAGGCTTGCCTCCTCGTACGATTTCGGCACCGTACGGATGGACTCCTCCGTCACACGCACCAGGAGCGGCAGATTCAGCAGCACCAGCGTGAGCGAGCCGCCGAGAATACTAAAGCCCATGTGCATCCAGTTGACGAAGATAATCATGCCGAACAAACCGAGCACGATGGACGGCACCGTGGCCAGGCTCTCCACCGAGAGGCGGATGGCATAGGTCAGGCGGTTCTCCCGCGCATACTCCGCGAGGTAGATGCCTGCCCCCACCGCGATGGGGATGGAGATACCCATGGAGAGCAGCAGCATGTAAAACGAGTTGAACAGCTGCGAGCCGACACCGCCGCCCGCCATGAGGTCGCTGGACTTGCCGAAGATAAAGTGCCAGTTGAGCACCGGCAGGCCCTTGTAGAGCATATAGCCGAGGAAGGCCGCGAGGAGCAGCAGGATAAAACCACCCGCTGCCCAGAGCACGCCGCGGGCCAGCGTATTATACGCCTTGGTACGACTGCGCATCAGGCCACACTCCTTTGCGAGAACTTACGAATGAGCAGAATCATGCCGAGCGAGAGCACGAGCAGCACGAACGCCATGAGGAACAGGGAGTTGCCCCACGTCGAGCCAAAGGGCGTGTTGCCCATCTCCACGACGATGTTACTCGTGAGCGTCGCCGTCGGCATAAAGAGCGAGGTCGCCAGCTGCGGCGTATTGCCGATGAGCATCTGCACAGCCATCGTCTCCCCCACGGCGCGGGCCATCGCCAGCACGATGGCAGTCATAATGCCCGGTTTGGCCGCAGGCAGCACGACATGCCAGATAGTCTGCCACCAGGTTGCACCGAGCGCGAGGCTGGCTTCGCCCAGCGCCCGCGGCACGGCGTTGATGGCATCCGTGCTGATGGTGAGAATGGTCGGCATAATCATGATGGCCAGCACCAGCGCCGCAGCCATGACACCGAAGCCTGTAGCCAGATGGAAATTTTCCCTCAGGAACGGCACGAGCAGGATGAGGCCCATGTAGCCGTAGACTACCGAGGGTATCGCTACGTAGAGGTCGCAGGCCGGACGCATGATGCGCTTGAGCCAGCCGGGGGCTACCTTTGCGAGGAAGATAGCTCCCGCAAGGCCCAGCGGTGTACCGATGGCCACGGCCACGAGCGTTGAAAGGAGCGAGCCCATGATAAAGGACAGGGCACCATACTGCTTTTGCGTCGGGTCCCAAGCCGCGCTGAAAAAGAACTCCAGCGGGCTCACATC
>ONCF01000022.1 GCA_900316275.1 uncultured Veillonellaceae bacterium | reverse complement strand
GTGCGGCGGCCTTTGAGCAGGTCACCGAAGCGCTGTACGATGATGCCGCCACCGAGCATGTTCGAGAAGGAGGCGATGCGCTTGCCGTACTGGTGCGGCGCCTTGAACGGCTCCGTGAAGTGGTTGGACACGAGGATGGCAAAGTTCGTGTTGTGGCTCTGCAGCTTCGGGTCGCTGTAGGAGTGGCCGTTGACGGTCACGATGCCGTCCGTGTTCTCCATGACGACGTGGCCGTGCGGGTTCATGCAGAACGTGCGCACCATGTCGCCGTAGCGCTTCGTGCGGTAGACGAGCTTCGCCTCGTAGACCTGGCTCGTGATTTCGTCCCAGACGGCATCGGGCGTCTCGACGCGCACGCCGACATCGACGCGGTTGTTCTCCTGCGAGAGGCCGATGCGGTCGCATTCGTCGCTGAACCACTCGGCACCGGCGCGGCCCGGCGCGACGATGAGGTATTCGGCCGCAATTTTCGTGCCGTCCTCGAGTTCGATTTCGTTGTCGCCCGTGCCGCTCGTGTTGATGTGGGCCACGGGGCACTCGAAGCGGAATGTGATTTTGTCCTTGAGATATTCGTACGTCTGCTCGAGCATGTGCAGATTGTTCTCCGTGCCGAGGTGGCGCACGCTGGCGGAGAGCAGATGCAGGTCATAGGCGAGGGCGCGGCGGCCGATGTCGGAGCCCTGCGTGGTGTAGACCTGCGCGGGCGCGCCGTGCTTCATGTTGATTTTGTCGACGTACTCGATGAGGTCCATGACCTCGCTGTCGGGCAGGTATTCGTTCAGCCAGCCGCCGAACTGCGTCGTGAAATTGTATTTGCCGTCGGAGAAGGCGCCGGCGCCGCCGAAGCCGCGCATGATGCTGCAGGGTTTGCAGCCGATGCAGCTCTTGACCTTGCCCGCGGAGATGGGGCAGACGCGGTGGTAGATATCCTTGCCGCTCTCGCAGATGAGGATTTTCAGGTCGGGGCGCTTTTCAATGAGCTCATAGCCCGCGAAGACGCCGGCCGGGCCGCCGCCGATAATGGCTACATCATATTTCTGCATACTGTTTCCTCCTAAAATTTAACGCACTAAAAGAGCGCAGTGACCGATGATGTGCGTGTGACACCACTTGACTGCGTAAATATTTCCCTTTGCAGGCAGGAAATTCCTGCCCAAAACCTTAGCAATTATACAGGACTTCCCCCGTCTTGGCAAGGGATTTTTTCCACTTTCGTATAGTATGACAGAAAAATCATAGCTCCTATATAGAAAAATGTTGCCAAGGCAGTGGTATTTCGCCTATAATAAAGTTTATATTGTAACGCTGGCCCGCACCGGACGGTGTTTTGGCGTCAGCAACGAGTGTAGAAGGAAGGAATCTGTGTGACCAATGATCTCGTAGTCATCAATATGTTTGTGCTCTATATCGGGCTCATGATGGCGATAGGCGTTTATTACTACCGCCGCACGCGCAATATGAGCGACTATTTCCTCGGCAACCGCAAGCTCGGGGCCTGGGTGACGTCGATGAGCGCGGAGGCCTCGGATATGAGCGGCTGGATGCTCATGGGCGTGCCGGGCATGGCCTATGTGGCGGGCCTGAATGCAGGCTGGATTGCCGTGGGTATCTGCCTCGGCACCTGGGCGAACTGGCATTTCGTGGCCGCGCGCCTGCGCCGCTATACCGAGCTCGCGCACAACGCGCTGACGCTGCCGGAGTTTTTGCAGAACCGTTTTGAGGATAAATCGGGTATCCTGCGCATCGTACCGGCCATCTTTATTTTGATTTTCTTCATTATTTATACGTCGTCGGGCTTCGTCTCGGCGGGGCGGCTGTTTGAGACGGTCTTCGGCATCCCGTATCAGTATGCGATTTTCATCGGCGCGGGCTCCGTCGTGTTCTACACGCTCGTGGGCGGGTTTCTCGCCGTATCGCGCACGGACTTTATCCAGGGCGTGATGATGTTCTTTGCCATCCTCGTTGTGCCCATCACGGCCGCGATGTGCATGGGCGGTTTTGGCAACGTGCTGACGGCACTGGACACGGTGGACAGCTCGCTGCTGCAGCCGCTCACGAAGCCGGACGGCACGACGATGGGCGCCATCGAGCTCATATCGCTCCTCGCCTGGGGCATCGGCTATTTCGGCCAGCCGCACATCCTCGTGCGTTTCATGGCCGTGCGCAGCACGCGTGAAATCAGCCAGGCTACGCATATCGCGATGTCGTGGGTCATTCTCTCGATGATTGCGGCCGTGGCCGTCGGCATGGTCGGCCGCGTGTACCTTACGGAGGAGCTCACGGGCACGGCCTCGGAGACGGTGTTTCTCGTGCTCACGAATACGCTGTTCCCACCGGTCATCGCCGGGCTCATCCTCTCGGCCGTGCTCGCGGCCATCATGAGCACGGCCTCATCGCAGCTGCTCGTGGCGGCCTCGGCCTTTGCGCAGGACTTCTACCGCACGCTGCTACGCAAGAGCGCGGAGCAGGTGGAGCTCGTGTGGATTTCGCGCGCCTCTGTGCTTGTGATAGCCTCGTTGGCCATCTTCATCGGCCTGAACCCGAACAGCTTTATCCTCGACATGGTGTCCTACGCCTGGGCCGGCTTCGGCGCGGCGTTCGGGCCCGCCATCCTTATGAGCCTGTTCTGGCGCCGTACGACGCGCAACGGTGTTGTGGCCGGTATCATCGTCGGCGGCCTCACCGTGCTTATCTGGAAGCAGTTCGCGCTGTTTGGCCTCTACGAGATCGTGCCGGGCTTCATCTTCGGCTTGATTGCCATCTACGTGGTCAGTCTTTTGGATAAGGCGCCCTCGGCCTCTATACAGGCGACTTATGATGCTGTGGGTAAAAGCGACATTTGATTTATAGGAAAATGCTCATGTATACATTTTATGGGTATTGACACACAGTATCTGGTATACTATAATGCAAACATCAGCAAGAGGCAACGGAGCCCTGCAGGAAATGCTTAGCACATTTCTGCAGGGCTTTTATCGTTTTCATCCCCGGCCTCCCTGATGGTCTGTCAAAGCTGCAGAGGACAAAGGCGTCCGTACCGCGGCACAGAGTTCCGGCTCTGTGTGGCGGGCGGGCGCCTTTTGGCATTGCAGCCGCATTTATTCCGTCGTTCTTTGTATTTGGAAAGGATTGGGTATTATGATTGATTCAGGAGATACCGCATGGGTGCTCATCAGCGCCGCCCTCGTCTTCATCATGACCCCGGGGCTCGCCTTCTTCTATGGCGGCATGGTACGCAGTAAAAACGTGTTGACCACGATTATGCAGAGCTTCTTCATCGTGGCCATGATTTCCGTCGAGTGGGTCATCCTCGGCTATGCCATGACGTTCGGCACCGATATCAACGGCTTTATCGGTGCGCTCGATAAAATCGGCCTCGCGGGCGTGGGCCTGAACGTCATCGAGAACGGCACCATCCCCGAGCTCGCGTTCGTCGCGTTCCAGTGCATGTTCGCCGTCATCACGCCGGCGCTCATCACGGGTGCTTTCGCCGAGCGCATGAAGTTCGCAGGCTTCGCATTCTTCATCCTGCTCTGGGCTATCTTCATCTACAATCCGATGGCTCACTGGGTCTGGGGCGGCGGCTTCCTCGCCCAGCTCGGTGCGCTCGACTTCGCCGGCGGCCTCGTCATTCACATCCTTTCCGGTGTGTCCGGCCTGACGCTCTGCATCCTGCTTGGCCATCGCCGCGGCTATGGCAAGACGGCCATGCTGCCGCATAACGTGCCGATGATCGTGCTCGGCGCTACGCTCCTCTGGTTCGGCTGGTTCGGTTTCAACGCTGGCAGCGAGCTGGGCGCCAATGCCCTCGCTGCGAACGCTTTCGTCGTGACGCAGGCCGCTGCGGCCGCGGCCACGGTTTCCTGGGTGCTCGTCGAGTGGAAAGTCAACGGCAAGCCGACCCTCATGGGCGCGGCCTCCGGCTGCATCGCCGGCCTCGTCGCCATCACGCCGGCCGCCGGCTTTGTCGCTCCGATGCCCTCCGTCATCATCGGTCTCGTCGCTGGTGTGGTATGCTACTTCGCCGTCTCCGTGCTGAAAGTCAAGCTCGGCTACGATGACTCGCTCGATGCCTTTGGTATTCACGGTATCGGCGGTACCTGGGGCTCCATCGCCACGGGCCTCTGGGCTACGACGGCTATCAACCCCGACGGTGCGGACGGCCTGTTCTACGGCGACACGCATCTGCTGTTTGCACAGTGCGTTTCCGTGGTCGTGGCCTTTGCCCTCGGCATTATCGGCTCGTTCATCCTCTATCAGATTGTCAACCGTATCACGCCGATGCGTGCAGATGAGGCAGAGGAAATCTCCGGTCTCGATATCGTGGAGCACGGCGAGCGCGGCTATGCACGTTCTGTGCTCACGGGCAGCCCGTATGAAGGAACTCTCGATGCTTCTGGCGAATTACTTGCTAATACCGTGCTTCATACGGCGCCAGAGAAAGGTTGATGAGTACTATGGCGATTACGAAAATTGAAATTATCACGCGTTCCAGCAAGCTGGATGAGCTCAAGGATGCCCTGAACGGCATCGGCGTGCTCGGCATGACCGTGAGCCAGGTCTTTGGCTGCGGCCTGCAGAAAGGCCATCAGGAGGTCTACCGTGGCCGCACCTACGATATCAATCTCGTACCGAAAATCAAGATTGAGACCGTAGTCACGGAAATCCCGGTGGAGAAAGTGCTGGAGACGGCGCAGAAAGTGTTGCGCACGGGCCAGTTCGGCGATGGCAAGATTTTCGTCACGGAGCTCAAGGATGCGGTGCGTATCCGCACGGGCCAGCGCGGCGAGGAGGCCATCAAGGATATCCCCGGCGAAGTCCCCCAGCGCTGACATATACTTGATGATATGAGGAAGCTCCGCTTTCATGCTCAGGCATGAGGGCGGGGCTTCTTTTGCGCTGGTGTATGGAGAAATTATTGGAAAAAGTTTTCCGTTTAGCAGGGATTTTCTCCCCCTTTAGCGAAAGAGATAAAAAGCAATATATAGGGCCATGCGTCCTATGTAACTGTAGGGAAGTATCCGAGTATTAATATAGAGAAGCAGGTGAGCATTTGTGGAAAAAGTGAAAGTCATGATCGTGGATGACTCCAAGATCAGCCGCGCAATGCTGAAGGGAAATCTTGCGAAGACGAACTTCGATGTGGTCGCGATGGCCAAGAACGCCGCCGAGGCCGTGGAGATGTACCAGGAGTACAATCCGGCCGTAGTGACGATGGATATGAACCTGCCCGATGCCGATGGTATCGAGTGCAGCCAGCGTATTCATGCGCTCGATCCCGACGCGAAAATCGTCATGATCAGCGCGATGAAGGATGCGAGCCTCGTGTCGCGTGGCCGTGACGCGGGCATTTCGGCCTTTTTGCAGAAGCCGGTCAATACGAATGACCTCATCGATACGTTGATGATTCTCTGCCAGAACAAGGCAGGCAAGGTGGCCGTGCTGCGTGAGTCGTATGCGAAGCCGTTCCAGCGCGCGCTGGAGCAGGGACTTTTCAGCCTCGTGGGCGTACACAGCGAGATGACGCTCGAGCTGGAGGACCGCCGCTTCCTCGATGTGAGCGGCATCGCCGTCATCATCGGTCTCACGGGCTATCCGGTGGGCCGCGCCATCGTCTATATGGGCGAGGACACGATGAAGAAGTTCTGCATGATTATGCTGGATAAGGACAATTTGGCTGACGTGACCGAGGATGAGGCCAGCGACTCCGTCGAGGAGGCGGCGAACATCATCGTCGGCCGCGGTGTTTCGAACATCAACGATGTCTTTAAAGACAAGGAAATCCGCATTACGCCGCCCGGCACGATTTGCGGTACGGACATCCGCATTGCCAGCCCGAAATTGACGACTTTCCGCATTACGGCCAAGACGCGTATTGGTGATATCAACATGAATATCGGTTTTGCGGAAGGAGAATGATAAGATGGATGCTAAATTAGTCAATCCTTTCGTCGATGCGTTCACCACTGTCCTGCCGCAGATGGGCTTCCCTGTGCCGCAGCGCACGAATATCACGGTGAAGGAGAACCACACCATTGGTCTCGGTGTCTCCGTCATCGTCGGTTTTACGAAGCAGCTGCGTGGCAACGTGGTCTACAATATGAAAACGGACACGGCAAAATTCATCGCCTCGACGATGATGATGGGCATGCCCGTGAACGAGTTCGACGCCATGGCGCAGAGCGCTATTTCCGAGATGAGTAATATGCTGACGGCCAACGCCGCCACGAACCTCGCCGGTATGGGCCTCGAGGTCGATATCTCGACGCCGTCACTCTCCATCGGTGAGAATTTCCAGGTGAAAATCAGCGATAGCAAGTTCCTGCAGGTCGAGATGGATATCGGCGGCCACAGCGTGGAGATTGACATCGCGGTGGAACAGAATTAAAATGTATAGCGCACACGCGTTAAGTAAACGAAAAATACGGGCGGTGGGGGACTGCCCGTATTTCTTGGGAAAACGGGGTGCAACAAGGTTCATTAACAGTCGGGGATATTGATATCAAGTCTGGTATCAGTCCCACGAGGGGAGAGAAACATGAAACTTAACTCATTGAAAACGAAATTTCTGGCTGGTTTCCTGCCGCTCTTTGTCGGCAGTTTTGCCGTTTTCTTCGCTATCAGCTACTACATGTCCAGTACGGCGTTGTTCCGCGATGCGGACGAGCTCTCGATGCAGATTGGCCAGACGGCGGCGGCAGACATCGAAAAGGAGTTCCAGCGTTCGGAGCTCTACATCGATGATCTGGCGCATAATCAGGCCATCGTGAGCGGTGACCATGCGCAGCGGCTGGCGGCTCTGCAGGAGCTGCAGACGCGCACGCACAACGCGTTCGCCATGGTCGCGTTCATGGACCTCGAGGGCCAGGCCTATAACGAAAAGGACAAGGCCATGGATCGCGCCTCGTGCGAGTACTTCAAGGCCGTGAAGGCCACGGGCAAACCGTTTATGACCGGACCGTCCGTCTCCGGCTCGTCGGGCAAGCTCATTACGATTATCTGCTACCCGGTCAAGGACAGTACGGGTCAGCTCGTCGGCATGGTCTACGGCACGAAGGAACTCGATGCCATCTCGGAGATTGTGGGTAATATCAAGTACTTCGAGACGGGCCACGTCTTTATCGCGGACCAGAGCGGTATCACGATTGCCTACGCGCAGCTGCCGGAGACCGTGGGCAAGATGGACCTGACGAAGACGCAGCAGGAGGACAAGGTCATCGACCAGGCGTTGGTCGACGGCTTCAACCGCGCGCTGCAGGAGGACAAGCAGGTCTGCTCCGACTATAAGACGTCGCGCGGTGACGCCTCGGTGGCGGTCATGACGCCGATCCACCTCGCGAACCGTACCTGGGTCGCCGTCTCGGTGGCCCCTGAGTCCGAGGTGCGCGCGGATGCCAATCGCCTCATCACGGTTATGACCATTGTCGGTCTGGTGATGATTATCGGTATTGGCATTATCATCTGGGTGATTTCCGGCATCATGTGCAACCCGGTCGTGCAGCTGCGCGATGAGTGCAAAATGCTGGCTGACGGCGATCTGCGCCACCGCGATACGGTCATTGACCGCAACGACGAAATCGGCGAGCTCTCGCGTGGCTTCGCCTCCATGCGCGGCACCATCCGCGGGCTCATCACAAATATCGCCGACCACTCGCAGAAGCTCTCGGCCTCGGCGGAGGAGCTCACGGCGGCGTCGCATCAGACGGCAGAGGCCGCGAGCCAGACGGCACAGATTATGGTCGACATGACAGACGGCATCAACAAGCAGTCCGAGTCGGCCACGAGCGCGGATGAGACGACGCAGGCCATCGCTGGCCAGACGCAGAGTGCGGCCGACAATGCGGCAGCGCTCGTGACGGTCACGAATATGACGGTCGACAGCGTGCAGCAGGGACGTGACTCCATCCAGCAGGTTGTGGCGGCCATGGACAAAATCAGCGCCGCGACGGAGACGGTGAAAAACGTCGTCGACAAACTGGACAAGAGCTCCGAGAAGATTGGCGAAATCGTCAATATGATTTCCGGCATTGCCGAGCAGACGAATTTGCTCGCCCTGAACGCAGCCATCGAGGCCGCGCGTGCCGGTGAGGCCGGCCGCGGCTTTGCCGTTGTCGCCGATGAGGTGCGCAAGCTGGCTGAGGAGAGTGCGACGTCCACGCAGCA
Source organism: uncultured Veillonellaceae bacterium (assembly GCA_900316275.1). Lineage (GTDB taxonomy): Bacteria > Bacillota > Negativicutes > Selenomonadales > Selenomonadaceae > UBA2897. The sequence continues at coordinate 72,431 of ONCF01000022.1, read as the reverse complement.
GATTGCCGAGCTTGTCACGACCATCCAGAATGATATGAAGGAGGCCGTGACCGCGAGCGACGCGAGCGTGAGCAGCGTGCAGGCCAGCCGCGAGTCCGTACAGCAGGCCGATGGCGTGTTCGAGTCCATCCGCGTGGCCATCGAGGCACTGTCGGGCGGCATCAATGAGTTCTCCACGGTCATGTCGCAGGTGGCGGCCGGGGCGCAGGATATGCGTACGGGCGTCGACAATATCAAGCAGATCAGCGACCACAACGCGGCGCAGGCGCAGTCCGTCTCCGCCACAACGGAGGAGCAGTCAGCCTCCAGCGAGGAAATCGCCGCTGCAACGCGCACGCTTGCGGAGCAGGCCACGAACCTCGCAGCCGAAGTACAGAAATTCAAGGTCTAAACGAAGCATATAGGTATATAAGGGAAAGCATCGCTGCGGCGGTGCTTTTTTTGTGGCACGCCTGCCGTAAAATTTTGGGCAGCAAGGGTAAATTTTTTATTGGCAAATGCGCAGGGCTCGGCTATAATAGGAACAGTATTGATTTTTGGCGGGCTGCCCGGGCAGCCGCCAGTGATGGTCTTTTACGGAGGCGTTATTTTGGCAGATATGCATCGCGTCATCGTGCGCGTCACGGGCTCGCAGCGCGGCCTGGATGGCGAGGACGATACCATCAATATGCTGGCCGAGGGGCGGCACTACAGCCGCAACGGCATCCACTACGTGCTCTACGATGACCGCAGCCTGACCAAAGGGCAGAAGACCGCAACCGTGTTGAAAATCGGCGCGGACACGCTGACGCTGGTGCGGCAGGGCGCGGTGACGCACCGGATGGAGTTCGACATGGCGCGGGAGAGCCGCAGTCACTACCGCACGCCGTTCGGCAGTCTGGAGCTGGGCTGCCAGACGCGACGGCTGGACATCGACTACGGTACGGTATCGGGCACGGTGGACGTGGACTACGCGCTGGCCGTCAACGGGCGGCCGCAGAGCGAGAACACGCTGCACATCGAGATTGCCACAGCGCCGGAGGACCGGCATAGATTGAATTAAACGTATATTTGCACATATAGTCGGGAGGAACGATTTTTGGCTATCAAAGAGACATTGGCGGCCGCCATTCAGGCCGCGGCCCAGCAGGCCATTGCGGACGGGGTGTTCCCCGCAGGTGAGCTGCCGCAGGTGGAGCTTTCCGTACCGCCACAGCCGGAGTTCGGCGATTTCGCCACGAATTTTGCCATGCAGTCGGCGCGCGTATTCCATGCGAGCCCGCGCAAGATTGCCGAGGCACTGGTCGCGCGCATCACGGGTGACTGGCTCGACCACATCCAGATTGCGGGCCCGGGCTTTATGAATTTCTACCTCAAGGGCGACGTATTCTACGAAAATTTCCGCAAGATTTTCGCGGCGGGCGAGAGCTACGGCCAGCTGCCGAAAAAGGACGCGCCGAAAATCCAGGTCGAGTACGTGAGCGCGAACCCGACGGGCCCGCTGCATGTCGGTCACGGCCGCGGCGCGGCGGCGGGCTCAGCACTCGTCAATCTGCTGCGCGCGGCGGGCTATCCCGTGGAGAGCGAGTACTATATCAACGACGCGGGCAATCAGATGAACATCCTCGCGGCGTCGGTCAACGCGCGTTACCTCGAGCTGCTCGGCCAGCAGGTGGAGTTCCCTGAGAACGGCTACCACGGCGCGGACATTATCGACACGGCACAGCGCATCATCGATAAGGACGGCGACAAATACCTGCATATGACGGAGCAGGAACGCCTCGATATCTTTAAAGATCTCGCCTATCATGAGAAGCTGGCCATCCTGCGCGAGGACCTCGAGCATTTCAACGTGACGTTCGACAAATGGTTCAGTGAGCGTACGCTGCACCCCGAGGCTGTGCAGGCCGCGGTCAAGAAGCTGCAGGACAATGGCAATATCTACGAAAAAGCGGGCGCGCTCTGGCTGAAGTCCACGGCCTACGGCGACGACAAGGATCGCGTCGTCATCCGCGACAACGGCGTGCCGACGTACCTGGCGGCCGATATCGCTTATCATCACAATAAATATGAGCGCGGCTTTGACCGGCTCATCAATATCTGGGGCGCGGACCACCACGGCTATATCGCGCGCGTCAAGGCGGCCATGCAGGCGCTGGGTCACGACCCGGAGCAGCTGACCGTGCTGCTGCTGCAGATGGTGAGCCTCTACCGCGACGGCGAACTCGTCAAGATGTCGAAACGTACGGGGCAGAGCGTCACGCTCAACGAGCTAATCGAAGAGGTCGGCACCGATGCGGCGCGCTATTTCTTCCTCATGCGCTCGCTGGACAGCCAGCTGGACTTCGACCTCGACCTCGCGAAGAAGCGCTCGAACGAGAACCCCGTGTACTACATCCAGTATGCGCACGCGCGTATCTGCAGCATTTTCCGTCAAGCGGATGAGGCCGGGCTCCAGCTCGGCGAGGCGCCGCAGCTGGCACTGCTCACGGAGGAGTGCGAGACGGAGCTCATCAAGAAAATCGCGGAGTATCCTGAGGTCATCGCGCGCGCGGCCCGCGACTATGCGCCACAGCAGATTGCGCGCTACAGCTACGATCTCGCCGCGTTGTTCCATAGTTTCTACAACAAATGCCGCATCATGGGCGTCGGTGCTGAGCTGGGCGAGGCCCGCCTCGCACTCGTGCAGGTGACGGCACACGTGATTCGCCATTCCCTGGGCATCCTGGGCGTTTCGGCCCCGGAGCATATGTAAGCAGGATCTTGAAGGGAGTTATTTTTCATGGATTTCGTCAACAGTTCAGAAGTCGATATCGCCTACCACGTGCTCAGCGAAGCGGGCCAGACGATTTACTACAAGGACCTCGTGCTCGAGGTCATCGAGAAAAAACACAAGCCGGTGCAGAACCTTTCGGCGGCTATCTCCGAGGTCTACACGCTCATCAACATGGACAGCCGTTTCCACTACGAGGGCGAGGGCAAATGGGGCCTCACGGAGTGGAACCCGCCCGAGGTCAAGCGTTCGCACGCCGCCTCGCGCCGCAGCAAGACGGTGAGCAAGGCTGCCGCCAAGGCCAGCAGCGATCGCAAGAAAAAGCTCGAGAGCATCCAGGAATAAAGGTAACCCTTTTGTTGTATTGACGCAGGTCCCCACAGGGGGTAGAATATTCTTCATGTGTGTCAAGGGGCGCGCGCGGGCGCTGCTCCATGCAGAAACAGGAGGCAGAACTAAATGGCAAAGTATATTTTCGTGACCGGTGGCGTGGTTTCGTCCCTCGGCAAGGGCATCACGGCGGCGTCGCTCGGGCGTCTGCTCAAGAGCCGCGGCATCAAGGTGACGATTCAGAAGTTCGACCCGTACATCAACATCGACCCAGGCACGATGAGCCCTTACCAGCACGGTGAGGTCTTCGTGACGGACGACGGTGCGGAGACGGACCTCGATCTCGGCCATTACGAGCGTTTCATCGACATCAACCTCACGAAGAATTCCAACATCACGACGGGCAAGGTCTACTCCTCCGTTATCGGCAAGGAACGCCGCGGCGAATACCTCGGTTCGACGGTGCAGGTCATCCCGCACATCACGAATGAAATCAAGCAGAAGGTCTACGACGTGGCCAAGGCGGATGGCGCAGACGTCGTTATCACGGAAATCGGCGGTACGGTCGGCGATATCGAGAGTCAGCCGTTCCTCGAGGCTATCCGCCAGGTGAAAAAGGAAGTCGGCAAGCATGACACGCTGTATATCCACGTGACGCTGCTGCCGTACATCTCGGCCGCCGGTGAGCTAAAGACGAAGCCGACGCAGCACAGTGTCAAGGAGCTGCGCGCCATCGGTATCCACCCGGACATCCTCGTCTGCCGCACGGAAAAGACCATCACGCAGGATATGAAGAACAAGATTGCCATGTTCTGCGACGTGGAGCCGGAGGCGGTCATCGAGAACCGCACGGCCTCGACCATCTACGAGGTGCCGCTCATGATGCAGCGCGAGGGCCTCGACAAGATTGCGCTGCAGAAACTGAACATGGACTACGGCCCCGCCGATATGTCGGCCTGGGAGCAGATGGTCTATAAAATCAACCACCCGGCGAAAAAGGTCAAGGTCGCGGTCGTCGGCAAGTACGTCGAGCTGCCCGACGCCTATATCTCCGTTACGGAGGCGCTGCATCACGGCGGTATCGCCAACGATGCGCAGGTGAAAATCCACTGGGTGAACGCCGAGCAGATTGAGGACCCGGAGACGGACCTCGACGAGGTCTTCGTGGGCTGCAAGGGCATTCTTGTGCCGGGCGGCTTCGGTGACCGCGGCGTCGAGGGCAAAATCAAGGCCATCCAGTACGCGCGCGAGCACAAGCTGCCGTTCCTCGGCCTCTGCCTCGGCATGCAGTGTGCGGTCATCGAGTTCGCACGCCATGTCTGCGGCATGACGGACGCCAACAGCTCGGAGTTCGACGAGGAGACGAAACATCCCGTCATCGACCTCATGGAGTCGCAGCAGGGCATTGAGAACAAGGGCGGCACGATGCGCCTCGGCTCCTACCCCTGCAAGCTGGCACTGGGCACGCATGCTTATGAGGCCTACGGCCAGACGGATATCGCGGAGCGTCACCGTCACCGCTACGAGGTCAACAACGAGTACCGCGAGACGCTGACGGCTAAGGGCCTCGTCATCGCGGGTACACTGCCGGATGACAGCCTCGTGGAAATGATTGAGGTGCAGGACCACCCCTGGTTCGTGGCCACACAGGCGCACCCCGAGCTCAAATCCCGCCCGAACAACCCGCACCCGCTGTTCCGCGACTTCGTCAAAGCCGCTTTGGCCCAGCAGTGAGCAGATAAGCAAATACTAGTAAATTATAACCGGACAAAAGCTGTTGTCCGGTTATAATTTTATCCTACGTACAAGAAACCGCCGTTTCCCCTTTTCGCCAGCCGCTCACGCTCCGCCTCCCGCCCGCGTGCCTGCTGGTGACAAACGGGTACAGCGCGCCGGCTGCCCTTTACAACCGCGCCAAAACCTACTATAATAATTTGTGCCTCCAGAACCACCGCAGTCCCATGCGGCACTCCGCTGGGGGCTATACACGAAAACCCTCCGCTCGTTTTGCACTTTCACCTGATGCGGAGGGTGAACTCCGAACGCCTCGCAGACCAACCGCCTGCGGGGCGTTTTCGCGTACAAAAAAGCCGCCCGATAAGAGTGGCGGAATGACTTTGCCTGACCTGCGTGACACCCCGGAAAGGTACTTTACAAGTCCCCCCAGGGGCGGTGAGTGGTGAGTGATTGGTGAGTGACGCGCCCGCAAAAACCGGCAAAGTTATGAAAAATTATTACTATAGCAATCCCGGAAAGCCCCTAAAATAGGGGAGTGTAAAGATATTGCTAATTAATGTCTATCCCTTGGATACATACGCAGTTTGTCCGCTTTTTCTTGTGTTTATAGCAGGAATTGGCGTGCGCGTGGCGAAGTAGGTAAGTAAAAGTAGCAGATACGGATTTTTTAAGTGAGTCAAGGTGAGGAATTTAAAGAGAAAGGGGGGAGCATGATGTTAATCGATACGGTGTGCGCGGCGGCGTTTTACTGCCCGGCCTGCGGCAAGGTGCAGCTGCGGGATCTCCAGCTGTTTGTGGGGGAACAGGAGCACACCCTGTACTGTGAGGAGTGCGGACATGCGCTGGCGTCGTACACACTCCGGCCGCGGCAGGGGCTGCAGCTGACTATACCCTGCGGCGTCTGTGGCGAGCAGGTGCCGCACCGCTTTACCTGGCGGCAGCTCAGGCGGCTGCGTTTTGAAAAGCTCTACTGCGAGCAGGATCATTTCGAGCTCGGCTATATCGGTAAATGGGAGGCCATCGCGGAGTTCCTCGATTTCAATGCGGCGGAGTTTGATGCGCTGCACCCCGAGGAGGGCGACTTCTTTATGGAGCGGCAGCAGCGTCTGCTCGCGGCCATGAACCGCCTGCACGACCTCGTGGCGCAGGGCGCGCTCAGCTGCCCCTGCGGCAGTCATGCGCTGTCGGCCGGTCTGCTCGGCGACAATATCCTGCTGGAGTGCCAGGACTGCGGCAGTAGCTGCAGCCTGCCCATGGGGACGGCGGAGGATTTGCGCCGTCTGGACGCCGACTGCCTGCGCACGGCGGAGTGGCAGCCGGGCACGCTGCTTGACGCGCCGGGCAAATAGCGCTAAGATAGACAACGTGAATGACATAGCAATTAAGGGACTATCAGCGGCTCAGGAAATACTGGTTAACAAGACCAGTAGTGTTCCTGCGCATCGCTGACGGTCCCCTTTTGGCGTTTTGTCAGGGGGAGCGCCGACGCTGTAGGCAGCGATCCCCGAACGCCGGGATAGCTTTTAGGTTCAGCTGACTCCGCTGCGGGGCCGGCGGTAAAAGTGTGGATTTTTTGAGGTGTGTACATGGAGTCGTTGTTTGCCGTTTTACGGGAAGATGCCGCAGTCAGAAAGCTGCGTGCGCAGCTCATGGGAGAGTCGGCGGAGACGCTGGCCTATGGCCTCGGCGGGTCGCTGAAGCATGCTGTGGTGGCCGCCAGCTGTGACCTTGCTCAGCCAGTGGTCATCGTCGTGCACGACTTGCAGGCCCTCACGGCGTGGCGCACGGACCTCGAAGGGCTGCTGCCCGATGTGCCCGTGCTGCCGCTGCCGGAGCTCGCTGTGCTGGACGTGCAGGCGGCCGCGAGCGGCATGGAGCGCTCGGCGCAGCGCATGGAGGTGCTCGGCCGTTTCGTGCGGCAGGAGCCGTGCATCGTGCTCGCGACGGCGGACGCGGCCGTGCAGCAGGGCATGAGCCGTACGGATTTCGAGCGGTTGTCACTCACCGTGCACACGGGCGACGTGCTGGAGCGCGAGCAGCTGCTCGTCCGCCTCGTGCAGCTCGGCTACGAGGCGGCGGATGAGGTGGAGACGCGCGGCCAGTTCAGCGCGCGCGGCGGCATCGTCGATGTGTTCCCGCTCAATGCCGAGCATCCTTTGCGCATCGAGTTTTTCGACGACGAAATCGACTCTCTGCGCGAGTTCGACGTGGCGACGAAGCGCTCGTTGCACAACGTAGGCGAGGCCATCATCATGCCGCTCGCGCGCACGGATGTCGCAGGCAAGCCGGCCGTGTTCCTCAGCTACCTAGGTGGGCGCGGTACGGTCATTTTCGATGAGCCGTTGCGCATCCGTGAGGCCATCCGCACGGCACTCAAGGAGACGCCGGAACTGAAGGGTAAAATCTTTGCCTGTGAGGAACTGCTGGCGGCGGCCAATGGCAATCGTGTCGTCTACACGACGCTCATGCTGCAGCAGGTGCACGGCGCAGAGCCGCAGGCGACCATCAGTTTCTCGGCCATCAACATGACGCCGTTCCAGCGGCAGATGGATTTGTTCGAGAACGAGGCCCAGCGCTGGCTGCAGGCGCGGCAGCGCGTGCTCATCTTGCTCGGTGACAAGGGTAAGGCCGACCAGTTGCGCGAGCTCCTGGCGCGCCACCAGCTGCCGGCGCTCGTGCAGCCGGCGTGCACGGCGCTCCGGGACAACTGCCTGAATATCCAGCTGGGTACGCTCGACAGCGGCTTTGAGATGACGGGGAATCGCCTCGTCGTGGTCACAGAAAAGGATTTGTTTGGCCGTACGAAGCGCCGGCTCGCGCCGCGTGCGCCGAAGGGCGAGCGCATTGCGCATTTCCGTGAAATCAAGCCCGGCGACTATGTCGTGCACGTGAACCATGGTATCGGCAAGTATCTCGGCGTCGTGACACTCGAGGTCGGCGGCGTGCACAAGGACTACCTGCACATCAAGTACGGCGGCGACGATAAGCTCTACGTGCCGACAGACCAGGTGCAGCTGCTGCAGAAATACATCGGCACGGAGGGCGAGGTGCCCCGCCTGCACCGCATGGGCGGTACGGAATGGGTCAAGACCAAGGCCCGTGCGAAAAAGTCCGTCGAGGACATCGCGAAGAAGCTCATTGCCATCTATGCCAAGCGCAAGCAGGCCACGGGCTTTGCCTTTTCGCCTGACGACAGCACGCAGCGCGAGTTCGAGGATGCGTTCCCCTATCAGGAGACGGACGATCAGCTGCAGGCCGTCGCGGAAATCAAGCACGATATGGAGCAGCCGAAGCCGATGGACCGCCTGCTCTGCGGCGACGTGGGCTTCGGCAAGACGGAGGTCGCTATCCGCGCCGCGTACAAGGCCGCACTCGACGGCAAGCAGGTCGCCGTGCTCGTGCCGACGACCGTGCTGGCCATGCAGCATTACCAGACGTTTACGGCGCGTTTTCACGACTTTCTGCCGAAGGTCGACGTTATCTGCCGTTTCCGCTCGGCGCGCGAGCAGAAGGCGACGCTCGCAAAAGTGGCGGCGGGCAAGGTCGATATCCTCATCGGCACGCACGCCATCCTCAACCAGCACAAGGTGCATTTCAAAGACCTCGGCCTGCTCATCGTCGATGAGGAGCAGCGCTTCGGCGTCAAGCAGAAGGATAAAATCCGCAGTCTGGCGGCGGGCATCGACGTGCTCACGCTTTCGGCGACGCCTATCCCGCGCACGCTGCATATGTCACTCGTGGGTGCGCGCGACATGAGCATCATCGAGACGCCGCCGGCGGAGCGCTTCCCCGTGCAGACGTACGTGGTGGAAAACAACGACGCGGTCATGGCGAACGCCATCCGCCGCGAAATCAAGCGCGGCGGCCAGATTTACTTTATCTACAACCGCGTGGACACCATCGACCGCATGCGTGAGCATCTGCAGGACATCGTGCCCGAGGCGCGCATCCAGACGGCGCACGGGCAGATGCCAGAGGAGGTGCTGGAGCGCGTGATGATGGATTTCTATGAGGGCCAGGCCGACATCCTGCTCGCGACGTCCATCGTGGAGAATGGCCTCGACGTGGCGAATGCGAACACGATTATCGTCTACAACGCCGACCATTTCGGCCTGTCGCAGCTCTATCAGATGCGTGGGCGCGTCGGGCGGTCGCACCACATGGCCTTCGCCTATTTCGTCTATCAGGCGGACAAAATCCTCACGGAGACGGCGGAGAAGCGTCTGCAGGCCATGAAGGAGTTCGCCGAGCTCGGCGCGGGCTTTAAAATCGCCATGCGTGACCTGGAAATCCGCGGTGCGGGCAATCTGCTCGGCTCGCAGCAGCACGGCCATATCGCTAGCGTCGGCTTCGAGATGTATTGCAAGCTGCTCGAGGAGGCCGTGGAGAAATTGCAAAAGGGCCAGCAGCCCGTGGTGGAGGAGCGGCCAGAGCCGACTATCAACCTGCACACCGAGGCCTATATCGACGGCGGCTATATCGACGACGCCATGCATAAAATCGAGATTTACCAGCGCATCGCGGCGCTGCGCACGAATGATGAGGTGCGCGAGCTGCTCGATGAGCTCGTGGACCGCTTCGGCGAGCCGACGAAACCGGTGCTGCGCCTGCTGAGCATCGCGCGCATCAAGAACTATGCGCGTGAGCTCTGGCTCCGGGGCGTGAGCGAGCAGCCGCAGGCCGTCGACTTCTTGCTCGCCGAGGGGCACAAGCTGCCCGTGGCGGCGCTCGTGCAGCTGGATAAAACGTTCGGGCGGCGCATGCAGCCGCTCAAGGGCGGCCGCGGCTACCGTTTCCTCTCGGGGACACGGGAAAAAGCCAACATCACGAACTATGTCACCTACATCATCATGCTCATGGCGGGGGATGAGGCGGCTTTGCAGAAGGTGCCACAGGCACAGCGACAGGAGGCGGCAGTATAATGGCCACATTGACAGTAGTCGGGCTCGGCCCAGGGCGCGCGGGGCTCATCACGCGCGAGACGTGGACGCTCATGCTAGAGGCAAAGCGGCTCATTTTGCGCACGCGCATCCATCCTACGGTGGCGGCGCTCGATACGGCCGGTATCCACTACACGACCTATGATGCCTGGTACGAGCAGGCCGAGGACTTTGAGGCGCTTTACCGCAGCATCGCCGAGGATGTGCTCGCACAGGCGACAGAGCAGGATGTCGTGTACGCAGTGCCAGGCAGCCCGCTCGTGGCGGAGCGCACGGTCGTGCTGCTGCGCGAGCTCGCGGCGGCACAGCCGGCGGTCACACTGCGCATCCTGCCGGGCATGAGCTTCGTCGAGGTCATGTATACGGCGCTCGGCATCGATCCGGTGACGGGGCTGACCATCATCGACGCGGAGGACGTCACGACCTTTGCCCAGCCACCGGCACAGAGCCTCATCATCACCCAGATCTGGAACCGCGGCCTCGCCTCGGACACGAAGCTCACGCTCATGGATTTGTACGGTGACGAGTACCCGGTCATTTATGTGCACAACCTCGCGCTGCCCGATGAGAGTATCCGCGAGATACCGCTTTATGAGCTCGACCGCCAGCCGGATATCGACCATCTCACGACGCTTTTCGTGCCCCGGTTAGCGAAAACGGAGTAAGTACGAGCAAAAAATAACGATTTTTTCGCTGTGAAAATGGGTTTTTTTGCGAAAAGCCTTGATTTTTCTAGGCTTTTCTGCTAAATTTTGATAAGCAGGCAGACGCAAAGCCGTCACGGCAGGCGCCCGCCACAAGAAGGCTAAACAGATTAAGGAGGCTACGATTGTGAACAAGACTGAATTGGTAGCTAGTGTAGCAGAAAAAACCGCTATGACGAAGAAGGATGCCGAGAAGGCTGTGAACGCCGTTTTCGCGTCCGTACAGGATGCGCTGGTCGCTGGTGACAAGGTACAGCTCATCGGCTTTGGCACGTTCGAGACGAAAGAGCGCGCTGCGCGCAAAGGCCGCAACCCGGCCACGAAGCAGGAGATTATGATCCCCGCTTCCAAGACGCCCGTGTTCAAGGCTGGCAAGGCGCTGAAGGATGCCGTCAAGGCCTAAGTTGCGCTTAGTGTTGTACGTGGTAGTGATATAAATCAGGCTTCCGCCAGTCGGGAGCCTGGTTTTTGTTTGCTTTGAGGGCAGTGATGATGGCTGAGATGACAGAACAGGTCGTACTCATTTCCGGCGGGACGTCAGGTATCGGGCTGGCGACAGCACAGCTGCTCTGCCAGCAGGGAGCCTGTGTCGTGCTCCTGGGACGCGATGCACAGCGAGGGCAGGCGGCTCTGGACACGCTGGCTGCTGGTGAGCGGGCGGCGTTTGTGGCCGGTGATGTGCGGCGGCCGGCGGACTGCCAGCGCGCCGTGCAGCAGGCGGTAATGCATTTTGGCCGGCTGACGGGCCTCGTGTGCTCGGCCGGTATCTACTGCGAGGGCGCACTCGCGGATGTGACGCCGGCGCAGCTGGATGCGGTGCTGGATGTCAATGTCAAAGGCACGTTGTACCTCTGTCAGGCGGCGCTGCCGGAGCTCACCAAAGCACGAGGCAGTATCGTCAATGTGGCTTCGGACGCGGGCGTACACGGCAATTATTTCTGTACGGCCTACTGCGCGAGCAAGGGCGCCGTCGTGCTCTTTACGCGGGCACTGGCGCTCGAGGTCGCACATACGGGCGTACGCGTGAATGCCATTGCCCCCGGCGATATCCTGACCCCCATGACGCAGGCGCAGCTCGCGGCCCTGCCTGATCCGCAGGCCGGCTTGCAGGAGATGGCCTCCGTCTACCCGCTGGGGCGTATCGGCCAGCCGGCAGAGGCGGCAGCAGTCATCGCGTTCCTGCTTTCTGCGCAGGCCGGTTTCGTAACCGGAGCGATTTGGTCCGTAGACGGTGGCCTCACGGCGTAAAATGTGTTAGAATAAAAGATATCTATGAACCGTCAGGGGTGGCACGAGTTATGGGCAGCAAGCGTATCCTCATCATGACGGCCTCCATCGGCTCCGGCCATATCAAGGCGGCGGAGGCCGTGGCCAACGAGCTGCGGCGCCAGCAGCCGGATGTACAGCTGCGGATGGTGGACTTCATGAGCCGGGAGGTGTCCCTCGTACACTGGCTCATGAAGGAAATCTACCTCATGATGCTGGCGTTCGTCCCCAATCTGTACGACGTGTTCTACCGGGTGTCCGGCGGGGCCTCGGGCGGCACGCTGGTACAGCAGGCGTTTGCCTGGGTCATGCTGCCCGTCATGCGCCGGCTCGTGGCCCGCTGGCACCCCGATGCCGTCGTCTGTACGCATCCGTTCCCCGAGGGGGCAGCGGCGCTGTTAAAGCGGCGCACGGGTGCGCGGTTTCAGCTGGCGACGGTGATGACAGACTATTCCCTGCACCAGATTTGGCTGTACGCCGGTGTCGACCTGTATTTCATGGCTTTGCCGTCGATGGCGGCGGGCATGGAGCGGCGCGGTTTCCTGCCAGCGCAGCTGTTTGTCACGGGCATCCCCGTGGCACCGGCGCTGGGCAGTCTGCCTGCGCAGGCGGTGGCACGGCAGCAGCTGGACCTCCCCGCAGGGCAGCCGGTCGTGCTGCTCATGGGCGGTGGCCTGGGGCTCGGCGGCATTGAGCAGACACTGCAGGAGCTCGAGACGCTGCCCGGCCCATTGACCCTGCTGGTGATTGCGGGACGCAATGAGCGGCTGTACACGCGTGTGCAGGCCTATGCGGCCCGTGCGACGCATACGGTGCGCGTCTGGGGCTATACGGATGCGGCGCACCTGCTCATGCGGGCGGCGGACCTCATCATCACGAAGCCGGGCGCGCTCACGATGAGCGAGGCGTTCGTGCTAGGCGTGCCGCTGCTGTTGCACGACCCTATTCCGGGACCGGAGACGGAGAATGCCGTCTATGCGACGCGGCACGGCGCGGCGGTCTGGCTGCATCCGGGCGAGCGCATTGCGCCAGCCGTGCAGGAAATGCTGGCGCCGGAGCGTCTGGCCAGCATGCAGATGCACGCCCAGGCCTGTGCCCGCTCCCAGGCGGCGCAGGTGATTGCGCAGCAGGTGCTGGCTGCGTTGCGGGAACCAGGCGAAAAATAAAAGCAGATTATTTCCTGCCTGCGGGCAGGGTTTTGCCCTTAATATGCGGAATTATCCTAAGGTGAAGGATGATTTGAACGGCGTTATGGCCGTGCTTAGATGGTGAAAGCTATGAGTGTAATCAAACTGGAACAGGTCTATATCTGCCCGCATTGCGGCGGGGTGCTGCGCTATCGTTCCGGCGGGGCTGTGTCGGTAGCCGGCGGGCAGGTCGATATGTCGACCACGCTGCCGAAATATGTCTGCGATAAATGCAATGTCTATTTTCAGGAGCTGTTGCGTTCGGGCTTCTTTGACGAGTTCGAGTTGCCGCAGGAGTGGCGCCAGCAGCCCGAGCAGCCTAAACAGCCGGAGCGCAAGCTGCTGCGGACGGGCGATATCGAGCCCATGGAGCTGCACAAGGACGCCAACGGCCAGTGCGTTTGCCCGCGCTGTGGTGAAATGATGGATTTTGTCGAGGGGCAGCCAGTACGCATCGTGGACGGCAAGCCGGACATGGAGAATGTCAAGGACCATTTCCACTGCCCGCATTGCGATTCGGTGTACCGCCGCATCGCGACGACGGATTATTTCCAATGGTCAGAAAAATGAGTGTTTGCGCGTGAGCGCCAGAGTGAGAGTACAGAAAGGATGATGATATGCAGCCACGCAGGCAGCGGCGCCGTTGGCGTCTCAGCTGGTTCAGCATCGTCCTGATTTTGATTATCGTGTATTTTTCCAGTATTTTTATTTCGCAGCAGGGGCAGCTGCACCATCTGGCCGAGGACCAGGCGGCGGCGGAAGCGCGGCTGGCGGCGGCACAGCAGGAGAATGAGCAGCTGCGGCAGGAAAAGGACAATCTGGGTAAGCTGGATTATATCGAGAAACTGGCCCGCGAGGAACTGGGCATGACCCGGCGCGATGAGCTGCCCTACAGCACCGGCTCCGCGCAGGCAGCGGGAAAACACTAGGCCGTGTAATGCTTGACACTGTGCAGAAAACAAGGGTATAATAGGCCGTGTATTTTCGAGCTGCGCATAGGGAGCATAAGGAGGAAGCATTAACTTGTCCATTGAAGTTGGCAGTGTTGTGGAAGGCATCGTCACGGGTATCACCAATTTTGGTGCATTCGTGGAACTGCCCGAGGGTAAGACAGGACTCGTCCACATCTCAGAAGTTGCAGACGTTTATGTCAAAGATGTACACGATTTCCTGCAGGAAAACCAGAAGGTGCAGGTCAAGGTGCTGAGCATTGACGAGCGGGGCAAAATCGGCCTTTCCATCAAGGCACTGCAGACGGCAGCCAATGGCAGCCAGGCGGCGGAGGGCGCACCGCGCATGCCACGGCGGGCGCCGCACGGCGGACGTGACTTTCATCGCGGCAACCGCCCGACGGACCCTTCGTTTGAGGATAAGCTCTCGCGCTTCCTCAAGGACAGCGACGCGCGGCTGACGGATTTGCGCCGTAAGACGGACTCCAAACGCGGCGGGCGCGGTTCGCGACGTTCTTAAAAAGATGATTTTGAGCACTCTGTTTTCAGGGTGCTTTTTCTGTTATCAGGGACGGCTGTGTCCATGATGTCCCTGAGGCAGGGGCAATGCAGGCCACATCTGCATGGCGGCAGCATTTGACGGATAAAAAAGGAGTGTTTGCTATGGGCATGGCGGGCTTTGTGCAGCGGGTGGCGCAGTTCTGTGCGCGCGAGCAGCTGCTGCATTCGGGGCTGGGCATTGTCGTGGCCTGCTCGGGCGGGCCGGATTCGCTGGCGCTCGTGGAGGTGCTGCGCCAGCTCACGGCGCGCTATCAGCTGCGACTCGCGGTCGCGCATTTCGAGCACGGCATCCGTGGCGCGGCCTCGCGGGCGGATGCGCTTTTTGTGCAGGAATACTGCGCGGCGCACGCGCTGCCCTGTGTCGTCGAGGCAGCCGACGTGCCCGCGGCGGCGCAGGCGGCGGGACAGTCGCTCGAGACGGCGGGGCGCGAGCTGCGCTATGCCTTTCTCGAGCGCGTGCGCGTAGAGCGGGGCCTCGACGTCATCGCGACGGCGCACCACGCCGATGACCAGGCGGAGACCGTGCTCATGCACCTGCTGCGCGGTGCGGGGCTTACGGGGCTCGCGGGCATCCAGCCGCAGCGCGGTCGCCTCATCCGGCCGTTCCTCAGCGTGACGAAACAGGAGATACGCGCTTATCTGGCGGCAGCCGGCCTCACGCCACGCGAGGACGCGACGAACAGCGAGCCGGACTGCCTGCGCAACCGCGTGCGTCTTGAGCTGCTGCCCCTGCTGCGCACTGACTATAATCCCCGCATCACGCAGGCGCTCTGTCAGCTCGCAGCCGTGGCCGGTGATGCGCAGACGGTGCTCGCAGATACGTTGCCGCCCGTGCAGCTGCCGCTGCCGCGCACGACGCTGCTCACCCTGCCACCTGCCCAGCAGCGCCTGCTCTTGCGTGCCTGCTGGCGTGAGGCCACGGGCAGTCTTACGGACCTGCCTTTTACGGCCGTCGAGCGCGTGCGGCAGATGGTCCTGATCGGCCGTGGCAGCCAACAGCAGCTCCCGCATCGTTGGTGTGCCCGCCTGCGTCAAGGTCAGCTGACGTTCGTACAGAGTGGCGATGCCTGATTTGCAGGATTGACAGGTTGCGCCGAATAGATTAAGCTATAGGATAACCAGTTTTATAAGCATACTGCCGTCAGTGACGGTTTTAGAGAAAAGCGAGGCAGAACCTATGGTAAGCAAGGATATGGATCAGGACATCGAAAAGGTTTTCTACACGGAGGAACAGCTGCAGGCGCGCATTGCGGAGCTCGGCGCGCAGATTACGGCCGACTACAAGGACTTCGACGAGGAGATTTTCTGCGTCGGCATTCTCAAGGGCGCGGTTATGTTCTATACAGACCTTGTGCGGCAGATCAAGCTGCCGATTAACTTCGACTTTATGATTGCCTCGAGCTACGGCAACAGCACGTCGACGAGTGGCACGGTGAAAATTCTCAAGGATCTCGACTACGACATCGAGGGCAAACATCTGCTGGTCATCGAGGATATCATCGACTCGGGCACGACGATGCACTATCTGAAAAAATACTTTGCGGCGCGCAAGCCGAAATCCGTGAAGCTCTGCTCGTTGTTCTCGAAGCCGTCACGCCGCACGGTGGACGTGGATATCGACTACTGCGGCTTTACGGTGCCGGATGAGTTCCTCGTGGGCTACGGCCTCGACTATGCCGAGAAATACCGCAACCTGCCTTATGTGGGCGTGCTGAAACCGTCGGTCTATCAGAATGCAGACTGAACGGCATGAGGAGCCAAACGTAAGGAGGTTAAGGGATTGAATAATTTTCTGCGCAATGTAGGCTTTTATCTGCTGATTATCCTCGTGGCCATCTCACTCATCGATTATTTCTCGACGAAGCAGACCAAGCAAAATGAAATAGAGTACACGAATTTCCTGCAACAGCTGGATGCGGGCGAAATCAGCAAGGTCGTGCTCGTCCAGAACAACATCCGCGGCACGTTGCAGGATGGCACGCAGTTCACGACGGTGACGCCGGACTATCCGAACAACGACCCCACGCTGTACCAGCATCTGAAGGATAAGAACGTGGAGATTGCGGCTGAAAATCCGCCGGAGCCGCCCTGGTGGTCGACGATGATTTCGACCATCATCCCCATTGCCCTGCTCATCGGTGCGTGGTATTTTATCATGCAGCAGACGCAGGGCGGCGGTGGCCGTGTCATGTCGTTCGGCAAGAGCCGTGCGCGCATGAGCGGCGCGGATAAAATCAAGGTCAATTTCAAGGATGTGGCGGGTGCCGACGAGGCGAAGCAGGAACTCGAGGAAGTCGTCGAGTTCCTCAAGCATCCGAAAAAGTATAACGACCTCGGGGCGCGCATCCCGAAAGGCGTGCTGCTGTTCGGCCCTCCGGGCACCGGTAAGACGCTCCTGGCGCGTGCCGTGGCCGGCGAGGCGGGCGTGCCGTTCTTCTCCATTTCCGGTTCGGATTTCGTGGAGATGTTCGTGGGTGTCGGTGCCTCGCGCGTGCGTGATTTGTTCACGCAGGCGAAAAAGAATGCGCCTTGCATCGTCTTCATCGACGAGATTGACGCCGTGGGCCGTCAGCGCGGCGCCGGTGTCGGCGGTGGGCATGATGAGCGCGAGCAGACACTGAACCAGCTGCTCGTGGAGATGGACGGCTTCGCCGCGAACGAGGGCATCATCATCATGGCGGCCACGAACCGCCCCGATATCCTCGACCCGGCGCTCATGCGCCCCGGCCGTTTCGACCGCCAGATTGTCGTCGACAAGCCGGATGTGCGCGGCCGTCTGGCCATTCTCAAGGTGCACTGCAAAGGCAAGCCCATGGGCGATGATGTGGACCTCGATATCCTCGCGCGCCGCACGCCGGGCTTTACGGGCGCCGACCTCAGCAACCTCGTCAACGAGGCCGCGCTGCTCTCGGCACGCCGCGATAAAAAGAAAATCAACATGCCGGAGCTCGAGGAGTCCATCGAGCGTGTTATGGCGGGCCCCGAGCGCAAATCGCACGTGATGAGCGATGAGGAGAAGCGCCTCACGGCCTATCACGAGGGCGGCCATACGCTCGTGGGCATGATGCTCGAGCACGCTGACCCTGTACACAAGGTCACGATTATCCCGCGTGGCCGTGCGGGCGGCTATACGCTCATGCTGCCGAAGGAGGACCGCTCCTACGCGACGAAGACGGAGCTCATGGACCGCCTGAAGGTCGCCATGGGTGGCCGTGTGGCCGAGGAAATCGTGCTGCAGGAAATCAGTACGGGCGCGTCGGCCGATATCCAGCAGGCCTCGCGCGTCGCGCGCAGCATGGTCATGCAGTACGGCATGAGTGAGAAACTCGGCCCTATCTCCTACGGCGAGAGCCCGAACCATCAGGTGTTCCTGGGCCGCGACTTCAACCATCAGCGCAACTACTCCGAGGAGGTCGCCTGCGACATCGACAAGGAAGTGCGCCGCTACATGGACGAGGCCTACGAGGCCTGCCGCACCATCCTGCAGGAGAATCGCGACAAGCTGGAGCTTATCGCGCAGGCGCTGCTCGAGTATGAGACGCTGAGCGCCAAACAGCTCGAGGAACTCATGGAGACGGGCAAAATCAAGGAGCCGCCTCTCGGTGACGATGACGAGCACAAAGATGACGACACGGGCAAACCGGGCGTCACGCCGCTGCCGCTCACGGAGCCGGTCAAGGCCCCCGAGGCACCCGCAGCCGAGACGGCAGCGCCTGAGGTGGAGCCAGAGGCCGCACCTGAGCACGAGGAAAAGAAATCGGACGCAGGCGAGACGACCGGTGCCACGCACAAGCCGGCCACGGAGCCGAAGTTCAACCTCACGCATTTTGAAGACCACAAGTAAATAAACGCAAGACACCCTCCGGCCCTGTCGGGCCACCTCCCTCCGCAGAGGGGGCTGTCGCCGTCAGGCGACTGGGGGTGTCTTTTTTTGTTGTTTCCCTGCAGTTATGCTATAATGGGAAAGGTTTTGTAAATCATGCTTACAGGTTGACCAAAAGCCAAGGAGGCAGGATCATTTGCGTACAGATATTTTGGAGCTTCTGCGCACGGCGGGGGACGGCTATGTCTCAGGCGAGGAAATCGCCGCGCGGCTCGGCGTCTCGCGCACGGCGGTGTGGAAACATATCCAGGAGCTGCGCGAGGCGGGCTACGACATCGAGAGCCGCAGCCGCAACGGCTACCACCTGCGGGAGACGCCTGACCTGCTGCTGCCAGCGGAGATTGAGCGCCAGCTCACGACGGAGGTCGTGGGGCGGCACATCGTCTACAGCGATGAGACACAGTCCACGAATGAGGATGCGAAGAAACTGGCGGCGGCGGGCGCGGCGGACGGCACGGTCGTCGTCACGGAGTTCCAGGGCGACGGCCACGGCCGCCTCGCGCGCGGCTGGTTTTCGCCGCGCCACAAGGGCGTGCTGCTCTCCGTCATCCTGCGCCCGCAGTACGCACTGCCGCAGGAGGCACCGCAGTTCACGCTGCTCGCAGCCGTGGCCGTCGTCGAGGCTATGCGCGCGTGCGGCGTCACGGCCGGCATCAAATGGCCGAATGATATCCTCATCGACGGCAAGAAGACCACGGGCATCCTCACGGAGATGAGCGCGGCTATGGAGTGCATTAACTACATCGTCATCGGCATCGGCGTCAACGTGAATACGACGGCCGAGGAGTTCCCGTCCGAAGTGCGCGATAAGGCCACGTCCCTGCAGCTGGCCACGGGGCAGCCGGTGAACCGTGTGCATTTCGCGGCCACGCTGCTCAACGAGCTGGAGCGTCTGCTCAAGCAGGTGCGCACGGCGGGCTTTGCGCCCATCCTCGACGTCTGGCGGCGTGACAGCGTGACGCTGGGGCAGCCGGTGCGCGTCATCGGCATGAACGAGGCCGTGGACGCGACGTTTACGGGTACGGCCGTCGACATCGACGACTACGGCGCCCTGCTCGTGGATACGCCGACGGGGCGGCGCCGCGTGCTGGCGGGCGATGTGTCCATCCGGCCGCATGAAGCCGCAGCAAAATAGTACAGGAGGCAACACTTTTGTTACTGGTTTTAGATATTGGCAACAGCAACATCGTGCTCGGCACCTATGAAGGTAAGACGCTCGTGCGCCATTGGCGTATCTCGACGGACCGGCAGAAGACGGGCGACGAGTACGGCATGCTCATGAACAGCCTGTTTGCCTATCAGGGCATCAACATGACGGATATCCACGCGATTATCATTTCCTCCGTCGTGCCGCCGCTCGTCGTGCCCATGGTGAAAATGTGCGAGCGTTATTTCCACATCCATCCGCTGCTCGTGGGGCCGGGTATCCGCACGGGCATCCGCCTGCACTACGAGAACCCGCGCGCCATCGGTGCCGACCGCATCGTCAACGTCGTGGGTGCCTACGAGCAGTACGGCGGCTCGCTCATCGTCATCGACATCGGCACGGCGACGACGTTTGACGTCGTGGGCGAGGAGGGCGATTTCCTTGGCGGCGTCATCGCGCCGGGCATCGGCACGAGTGCGGACGCGCTGTTCCAGAGTGCGGCGCAGCTGCCGCGCATCGAGCTCGTGACGCCAAAACAGGTCATCTGCCGCAGCACGATTCAGGGCATGCAGGCGGGCATCATCTTCGGCTTTGTGGGGCAGATTGATGCCATTGTGCGGCGTATCAAGGCCGAGTACGGCAAACCCATGCGCGTTATTGCGACGGGTGGCCTCGCCCGCATGATTGCGCGCGAGTCGCAGACGATAGACAAGGTGGACCATTTTCTCACGCTCACGGGGCTGCGGGCCGTCTATGAGCGCAACGAGGACAAGCATCGCGAAAGGAACGCCCAGGCATGAATGTAAAACCTCTACAGCTGGGCGGCTTCACGTTTGATGCGCCCGTGTTCCTCGCGCCCATGGCCGGCGTCACGGACACGTCATACCGCATCATCGCCCACGATATGGGCTGCCCGCTCTGTTACGCCGAGATGGTCAGCAGCACGGGCATCCATTTCCGCAATAGTCACACGCTGGTCATGCTGCGGTCGCGGGCGGCGGAAAGGCCGCTCGCCATGCAGATTTTCGCCAATGACCCCGCTATGGCGGCCGAGGCGGCGGCCTATGTGGAGAGTCTCGGCACGGCGGATATCCTCGATTTCAACATGGGCTGCCCCGCGCCGAAAATCGTCAAGAACGGCGAGGGCTCGGCGCTCATGCGCGAGCCGGAGCGGGCTGAGGCTATTTTAAAAGCCATCCGCAAGGCCATCAAGATGCCCTTTACCGTGAAAATGCGGCTGGGCTGGGACGACGCGCATAAAAACGTCGTCGAAGTGGCTAAAATGGCTGAGGCGACTGGCGTGGAGGCCATCACGGTGCACGGCCGCACGCGCGAGCAGTTCTATATGGGCCAGGCCGACTGGACGGCCATCGCGGCCGTGAAGCAGGCCGTGCATATCCCGGTCATCGCGAACGGCGACGTGCGTACCTATGACGACCTAGACGCGATCTTCACCCGGACGGGCGCAGACGGCGTGATGATTGGCCGGGCAGCGCAGGGCAATCCCTGGCTGTTCCGCCAGTTCACACACTACCTGCGCACAGGTGAGCGCCTGCCGGGGCCGACGCTCGCGGAGCGCGTGGCCGTTATGCAGCGCCACCTCGATTTGCTGCTCGCTGACAAGGGCGAGTACGTGGGCATCCGCGAGATGCGCAAGCACGCGGCGTGGTATACGCGCGGGCTCACGCATGGGGCAAGGCTGCGGGACAGCTTCAACCGGGCGAGCACCAGAGAAGATTTTATAAATATACTGAAGAAAATGCTCGTAGATCTCGTAGATGGTGAAGATAAAGAGTTGAGAGTTGGGAGTTGAGAGCGTTTGTTCCTGACACTTTTTGTGCATATTTTTCATTTTTCCATATAGAAAGGACGTTCAATTATGGCTGAGAAAGAGAAGAAGGTTCCGGTTTGGAACCAGTACAGTGAGAGCGAAAAGCAGGCTTTGGAGACGCTGTGCGACGGGTACAAGGCGTTTTTGACGCGTTGTAAGACGGAGCGCGAGAGCGCGGCGGAGGCCGTGCGGCTGGCGGAAATCGCGGGTTACCGCAATCTGCAGGACATCATAGCCAAAGGCGAAAAACTGCAGCCGGGCGACAAGGTCTATGCCGTGAACATGCACAAGGCCGTCGCGCTCTTTAACATCGGCGACGAGCCGCTGGAGCAGGGCCTGACCATCCTCGGCGCGCATATCGACACCTGCCGTCTCGATGTCAAGCAGAACCCGCTGTACGAGGACGGCGGTCTTGCCTACCTCGATACGCATTACTACGGTGGCATCAAGAAATACCAGTGGGTGACGCTGCCGCTGGCTATGCACGGTATGGTCGCGAAGAAGGATGGCACGACCGTGGAGGTGCGCATCGGCGAGGACGCGGACGACCCCGTGTTCTGCGTGACGGATTTGCTCATCCACCTCTCGGCAGAGCAGCTGAAAAAGAACGGTGCGAAGGTCGTCGAGGGCGAGAAACTCGACGTGCTCGTGGGCAACTACCCGCTGAAGGGCAAGGACAAAGAGGCCGTGAAGGGCGGCGTGCTGAAACTGCTGCAGGATAAATACGGTATCGCGGAGGATGACTTCCTCTCGGCGGAGCTCGTGCTCGTGCCGGCGGGCGCGGCGCGCGACCTCGGCTTTGACCGCAGCATGATTCTCGCCTACGGCCAGGACGACCGCGTCTGCGCCTACACGAGCCTTGTGGCCATGCTGGAGACGGAGCACCAGCGCCGCACGGCCTGCTGCCTGCTCGTCGACAAGGAGGAAATCGGCAGCGTCGGCGCCACGGGCATGCAGTCGCATTTCTTCGAGAACACGTGCGCGGAGCTCATGAACGCCTGCGGCGTCTACAGCGAGCTCGGCCTGCGCCGCATGCTGGCCAACTCGAAAATGCTCTCGTCCGACGTTTCCAGCGCCTACGATGCGCTCTATGCGGAGTCCTACGACAAAAAGAACGTGGCCTACCTCGGCCGCGGCATGGTCTTCAACAAGTTCACGGGCGCGCGTGGCAAGTCGGGCTCGAACGACGCCAATGCGGAGTACCTCGGCGAAATCCGCCGCATCCTCGATAAGCATCACGTGCATTTCCAGCTCGCGGAGCTCGGCAAGGTCGACCTCGGCGGCGGCGGCACGATTGCCTATATCATGAGCCTCTATGGCATGCAGGTCATCGACAGCGGCGTGGGCGTGCTCAGCATGCACGCGCCCTGGGAGGCCACGAGCAAGGTCGACGTCTACGAGACGAAAAAAGGCTACACAGCGTTCCTGCAGGAGGCCTGAGCCAGCACACAGCTGTCAATAGTGAGACACCACCTGTACACAGAAAAATGTATGGGTGGTGTCTTTTAGTGTACAATATTTACTAAATCTTGCAGGAATTAAGCAGGGAAATGTGGAATACTGCCCCCAAGGGGGGAGAGTTATGCTTTATCCGCTGGGACGTTACAATGTAAATTTTGATTTGTCGGCTATGGCGGTGCTGCTGGTGCTGCTGTTCTTCCAGGTCTATCTGAACAAGAACCGCGGCCGGGCCGATATTGCGCTCATGGTGCTCATCTGCGTGGCCTTCAGCTCCTGCCTGCTGGAGTTTCTTGCGCTCATGATGCGCAACAACAGCCAGCTGTTTAACTATGATATCGCGTTGGCCATCAACTGCGGCGAGCAGTTCACGCATGCGCTGACGCTCATGCTCGTCTATGTGTTCATCGGTTTTTACAGCCACCCGCAACGCCATTTTACGCGCCTGGAGCGTGTGCTCATGACCGTGCCGCTGGTGGCACTCGGCATGATGCTGCTGGTGCCCCTTTGGCGCAGCCACATTTTCAACCTGCTGCCGGGCGGCTACTATGTGCGCGGGCCGTGGTATGGCCTTATGTTCGGCTATACGTTGCTTTATCTCGGCGGCAGCCTCGTGAGCATCCTGCGCCACCGCCAGACGCTGGGCGTGAATTTCTACTGGCTCATTGGCCTCGGCTGCTGCTACATGGTGGCCTACTATCTCGACTTTGAGCATCCGTATTTCAAGGCCTCGAATTTTGTGGCCGTCATCCTCATCCTCGTGGCCTCCTTCGTGCTGAACCGTGCGGATACGGTGCTCTGGAAGGGGATCGGCACCTACGACGCGCTCTCGACCATCAAGAACCGCAGTGGCCTGCGCCTCGACGCACAGCGCATGTGTCAGGGGCGCGTGGCCGTCGCCATGCTGGACATCGACAAGTTCAAGCGCTTCAACGACGTCTACGGCCACCAGCGCGGCGACGATGTCATCCACCACTGCGGCCTGGAGCTCAACAAGTTGTTCCCCGAGCAGTGCTACCGCTACGGTGGTGACGAATTCGTCATCATCACGCATTTGCCGGCCGCTCAGTTTGTCGAGCGTTTGTTTCTGCTGCGCCAGCGCATCGCTGAGCTCCAGCTGGAGGGCGTCGCGGAGCCTATCTACATCACCGTGGGCTACTGCTTCGGCGAGCCGACAGACATCGGCGACATGCTCTCGCTCATCGACGCCGCCGACGGCAACCTTTACCGCGGCAAAAAAGCCACCCGCACCCGCATCGTCGGCCCGGAAGCTATCATTGATACCTGAGGGTCGGCTGGGATTACAGCAGTCATCGCTGGCGCGGCAATGCTACTAACAAGAAAATTCACGTTAAAAGGACTGCGTCACCTGCCGGGCAGGGAACGCAGTCCTTTTTGTCTGTCTGCTATGTCGACCGTTTAGTCGGCGATGACCGTCTCGAGGGCGATTTTCATCATGTCCTGGAACGTTGTCTGGCGCTCCTCGGCCGTGCAGGCCTCGCCCGTCAGCAGGTGGTCGCTGACCGTGAAGATGCCCAGCGCCTGGACGTTGGCCTCAGCAGCCAGCGTGTAGAGGGCGGCCGTCTCCATCTCGACGGCGAGCACGCCGTAGCGGCGCAGACGGTCGCTGTCGACGTCGTCATCGTAGAAGCGGTCGGCGGAGAAGATGTTGCCGACCGTCACGGGCAGCTTCAGCGCACGTGCGCTGGCAACGGCTTTCTCCAGCAGGCTGTAGTCGGCGAGCGGTGCGTAGTTGATGACCGGGCCAAAGATGCTGCGCATGATGGAGGAGTCGGTCGTGGCGCCCTGCGCGATGAGCACGTCGCGCAGATGCACGTTCTTGTGCATGCCGCCGCAGGTGCCGATGCGGATGAGCTTTTTGCAGCCGAATTCGTGAATGAGCTCATGCACGTAGATGGAGATGGACGGAATGCCCATGCCCGTGCCCTGCACCGAGACGGGGACGCCTTTGTACGTGCCCGTGTAGCCCAGGATGTTGCGCACGCTCGTGTAGAGCTTCGGGCTGTCTAAAAAGTTCTCCGCGACGAATTTCGCGCGCAGCGGATCGCCGGGGAGCAGGATGCGCTCAGCGATGTCGCCTTTTTCAGCACCGATATGTGGAGTTGCCATGAAAAATCCCTCTTTCTCACAAATAAACTGCTAACTTTGCCTTTCCCTAAACGGGATAAGCCTATTATAAACGATAACAAACTAGAAGGAAAGGACAGCTGCCCTTTTTTAACACAGGCTTACAGAAAAAGTGTGCTAAAGCCTGTAACTACGCCCATAGTCCCATATTTAGCACCTGATTTGACAGTGACCTACTAAATGTGCTATACTACTCATTGTTGATATAAGTCGTCAGGACAATCGCGGCTGTCCAAACAGGACAGATGAGGAAAGTCCGGGCTCCACAGGGCAGTGTGCTGGATAACGTCCAGCGAGGGCAACCTTAGGGAAAGTGCCATAGAGATTGAGACCGCCTGCCTATGCAAACAGGTCAGGTAAGGGTGGAAAGGTGCGGTAAGAGCGCACCAGCAGTCAGGTGACTGGCTGGCTGGGTAAACCCCACACGGAGCAAGACCAAATAGGGAAGGTATGATGCGGCCCGCGGACCTTCCGGGTTGCGTCGCTTGAGCCGGCAGGTAACTGCCGTGCCTAGATAAATGATTGTCACCGCCTGCGGGCGGCACAGAACTCGGCTTATTGATTGCTTATATCGACTTACTTTGTTATGAATGAGGCTGCCTAAATCGCAGCCTGTTTTCATAAGCTGCTTCAATCTGAAAACAAGCTGGAAGCGGACGCAGGAAGCCGCATTAATACCAGTTGGGCAGAGACAGGCAGCAAGAAATTGGGTTATATATAAACAAGCCTAATCCAGCCCAGGAGCGGGGGAACCAAGTTTTTGGGGTGAGCGCTTTGCTCGCGGTGCAGGTGGTAGCATCTGTTCATGGCGAAATCAGCGGGGGTGGTCCTTTCTACCCTAACCCGGCAGCTAACCTCGTAGGCGCATAGAGAGAGGAGTGGCTTTTTGAGTAAAGCAATTCGTATTATCACACTATCCACCATCCTTATGTGCTGGTTTTCCGTGGTGGCAGCAGCGTCTGCCTTCCATGTGGGTGACCAGGGCACTGACGTAGCGGAAATCCAGAGACAGTTGCAGAACCTTGGCTATGATGTGGCGGCTGACGGCGACTTCGGTCCCGCGACCACGGAGGCTGTCAAAGCGTTCCAGTCCGCTAGAGGTTTGGAGGCTGATGGCTTGGTTGGCGCTTCGACCTATTCTGCGCTGCTGGGCAAGTCCATGCCGGTGGTTACGCACAGCATGAACGCTATGTCCCGGACCGTTGTCTCTGAGTCTATGAACTATGTCGGTGTGCCGTATGTATTCGGTGGCACGACGCCGAGCGGTTTCGACTGCTCCGGTTATGTGCGCTATGTCTTCGCCAAGGCGGGCATTTACCTGCCGCGCACGGCGGATGCACAGTACGAGTGCGGTTACGCAGTCCCGACGAGTGAACTGATGGCAGGCGATCTGGTGTTCTTCTCTACATATGAGGCGGGCGCTTCGCATGTCGGTATCTATCTCGGTGACGGAAACTTCATCAACGCTTCGTCCAGCCGTGGTGTTTCCATCGATTCGCTGTCCAGCTCCTACTGGGGCTCCTGCTACATCGGTGCGCGCCGCGTGATGTAATGAAAGCAATTTAGCCAGGAGCCGCGAGGCTCCTCTTTTTTTTACCTGCATGCAGGGGAGGGCGTTAAGATGGGCGATTTGTATTTGTGGCTGCTGATTGGTATGTTGGTGGCCTATGCGTTCTGGGACGAGCTGTTTACGGAATAAAGTCGGACAGGTTTTTGCGTCTTTTCGCGGTAAAAGCAGGATTTTGCCAGTCGCAGCGCGAATATAGCGGTATAAACAGGTTATATGGGCCCGCGTTTATCGTGCGGGCGCAGCGTTTTTTATTTTGGGGATGAGGAGTGGTAATATGGCAAAAGTCAGAATCGTTAACATGATGTTCTATGGTTTCCACGGCATTTACGAGTATGAGCGTGAGCAGGGCCAGAAATTCTACATCGACGTTGAGGTCGAGACGAAGGATGACAGCGTGGCCGAGAGCGACGATGTGAAGGATGGCGTCGATACGGCCGCCATTTACGACCTCGTGAAGGATGTCGTCGAGAACAAGCGCTACAACATGCTCGAGGCGCTGTCTGCGCATATCGGCGACAAGCTGCTCAAGAAATATCCGCATTTCAAATGCGTCAAGGCGCGCATCCGTAAACCGTCCGTGCCTATCTCCGGCCCCATCGACTATGTGGAGGCAGAGGCTATACGCTACCAGAAGTAAGTGGGCATCTTTTCCGGTCATCGGCTGTTTATGGCAGCCGATGGCTTTCTTTTTGCGCCATTTTCGCAGGGCGGCAGAGAAAATAGGTTGCATTATCTACTAATTTCCATTATAGTATGGTGTAATTGGTGTAATCTAAGGGTGTAAGGATGGCGATTTGAAGTGGATGAAGGAACGGCAAATCCTCTGGACCCCTATTATCTGGCCGTGATGGCGCGCGTGCCGGGACTCGGCAGCCGCTATATGCAGCAGCTGCTCGCGGCCTGCCCGGAGCCGGCGGAGCTTTGGCGGCTGGATGTGGCCGCGCTCGTGCACGCCGGGTTGCCGGTGCGGTTGGCAGAGCCACTGGCGCAGCTGGCGCATGCGGAGCCGGATGCGCCAGCGCGGCTGGCCGAGACGTGCGCGCGCCTGCAGGTACAGGTTGTGTCCTGGCAACAGGCGGCGTACCCTATAATATTGAAGGAAATCTTCGGCCCGCCCATCGTGCTCTACGTGCGCGGTCGGCTCATCCCCGATGCGCGGCGTGTGGCCATGGTCGGCTCGCGGCGTCTGAGCCCCTACGGGCAGGGCGTGGCGGAGCAGTTCGCGGCACAGCTGGCGCGCGCGGGACTCACAGTCGTCAGCGGCGGTGCGCGCGGTATCGATACCTGCTCACACGCGGGTGCGCTCAAGGGCGGCCGCACGGTGGCCGTGCTCGGCTGCGGTATTGACATCGCCTATCCGCGTGAGAACCGGCGCTTGCTGGACCAGATTGTGGCCCAGGGCGGCGCCGTTGTCTCGGAGTATGGGCCGGGCACGCAGCCGCTGCCCGCGTTTTTTCCCGCGCGCAACCGCATCATCAGCGGGCTGGCCGAGGGCACGCTCGTCGTAGAGGCGGCGCAGCGCAGCGGCTCGCTCATTACGGCGGAGATGGCGCTCTCCGAGGGACGCAATGTCTACGCCGTGCCGGGCAGCATCTGGTCGGACACGAGTGCGGGCTGCAACCGGCTCATCCAGCAGGGCGCCAAGCTCGTGACGCAGGCCAGTGACATTCTGGAGGATTTCGGCGTGGAGGCCGGGCCGCCAGCGAAGAAAAAACGGCTGAACCTGAACCCCGACGAGCGGCAGGTGTGGCAGGTGCTCTCCTATGAGCATCCCGTCTCGATGGATGAAATCATCATGAGCCTGCCCAAGGGCGAAATGCCCAATTTGCCTTTTGTGCTCCTGCAGATGGAGCTCAAGGGGCTGGTCATAGAGAATGAGCTGCATGCCTACCGGCGTGCGGAAAGGGAGTGAAAGCGTGGCTGAAACGCAGACAGCAACGACAAAGGCGAAAAAACCAGCGAAACGCACGACGAAGAAGCGCACGCTGAAGCGTACACTCGTGGTCGTGGAGTCGCCGGCCAAGGCGAAGACGATTGAGAAATATCTCGGCCGCAAATACATGGTGCGGGCCTCCATGGGTCATTTGCGTGATTTGCCGAAAAGTCAGTTCGGCATCGACGTCGAGCATGATTTCGCGCCGAAATACATCAACATCCGCGGCAAGGGCGACCTCATCAAGGCGCTGAAGAAGGACGCGAAACAGGCCGATAAAATCTATCTGGCGAGCGATCCCGATCGCGAAGGGGAGGCTATCGCCTGGCATCTGGCCTATATCCTGGGCATCGACCCGGCCTCGGACTGCCGCATCGTGTTCAACGAAATCACGAAACCGGCCATCCAGGAGGCGGTCAAGCACCCGCGTGGCATCAACCTCGACCAGGTGGATGCGCAGCAGGCGCGGCGCATGCTGGATCGCATCGTGGGCTACAAGCTCTCGCCGCTGCTCTGGCGCAAGGTGCGCAAGGGCCTCTCGGCAGGCCGCGTGCAGTCCGTGACGGTCAAGCTCATCTGCGAGCGCGAAAAGGAAATCCAGGCCTTTAACTCCGAGGAGTACTGGACCGTGGGCGCGAAGCTGCGCCACGAGCGCTCGGCGCTCATCCCCGCGGAGCTCGTGCAGGTTGACGGTGCGAAACTGGCGCTGCACAACAAGCAGGAGACGGAGCAGGTCGTGGCGGAGCTCACGCAGCAGGCACCCGTCGTCAGTGCCGTGAAGCGCACGGAGCGCCGCCGCAAGCCGTCGGCACCGTTCACGACGAGCTCGCTACAGCAGGATGCGGCGCGCAAGCTCGGCTTTACCTCGCGGCGCACGATGATGTACGCGCAGCAGCTTTACGAGGGCATCGAGCTCGGGCACGGTGGCGCGTCCGGTCTCATCACGTACATGCGTACGGACTCGACGCGCATCTCGACGCTGGCGCAGGACGAAGCGCGCAGCTTTATCGAGACGAGCTACGGTGCCGGCTATCTGCCTGAGAAGCCGAATATCTACGCGGCGGGCAAGAAAGCGCAGGACGCGCATGAGGCCATCCGCCCCACGAGCGTGGAGCGTACACCGGCCAGTGTGGAGCAGTACCTGACGAAAGAGCAGTTCAAGCTGTACTCGCTCATCTGGCAGCGCTTCGTGGCCAGCCAGATGACGCCGGCCGTCTACGACACCGTGAGTGTCGATATCGCGGCGGGGCCGCGCTTCGTGTTGCGCGCCAAGGGCTCGACGCTGAAATTCGCCGGTTTTACGGCAGTCTATGCGGGTGCGGACGTCACGAAGAAGGAAAAGGACGTTGTGCTGCCAGAGCTGAATGCGGGCGATAGCCTGAAAATCGAAAAGACGCTGCCACAGCAGCATTTCACGGAGCCGCCGCCGCGCTACAACGACGCCTCGCTCGTCAAGGCGCTCGAGGAACTGGAAATCGGCCGCCCGAGTACGTATGCGCCAATTATCGAGACCATTCAGGCACGCGGCTACGTGCAGCGTGTGGACAAGCACTTCCAGCCGACGGAACTCGGCTTTGTCGTCGTCGACATGCTGCAGGAGTATTTTAAAACCATCGTCAACGTGAAGTTCACGGCGGAGCTCGAGAACGAGCTCGACGAAATTGCCGAGGGCAAGGTGGAGAAGAACACGCTGCTGCGCGACTTTTACGGGCCGTTTGAGACGGACGTGGAAAAGGCGGACGAGGCTATCGGGCACGTCGAGCTGCCCGTGGAGGTCTCGGACGTGCAGTGCGAGCTCTGCGGCCGCATGATGGTCGTGAAGCAGGGCCGCTACGGCAAGTTCCTGGCCTGCCCCGGCTTCCCCGAGTGTCGCAATACGAAACCCTTGCTCAAGGATACGGGCGTGAAGTGCCCGAAATGCGGTGGCAGTATCGTGGAGCGCCGCTCGCGGCGCGGACGCGTGTTCTACGGTTGCAAAAACTATCCGGACTGCGACTACACGACGTGGGATACGCCGTTGCAGGAGCAATGCCCGGAGTGCGGCGCGTTCCTGCTCAAGCATCATTTTAAGAACGGGCGTACGCTGCAGTATTGCAGCAACGACGCGTGCAAAACGCGCATCGACAACCCCATCAACGAGGAACTGGAGAAAATCCGCAAGCGCATGGAGGCGCGCAAGACGGCGGCCGAGGAAAAGGCGGCCCAGAAGGAGACGGAGCAGTAAATATTTATGAAAAAAGTTATCGTTATCGGCGCGGGCCTGGCCGGCGCTGAGGCCGCCTGGCAGGCCGCGCGTCGGGGCGCTGAGGTCACGCTCTACGAAATGCGTCCCGTAAAGTCGACGCCCGCGCACAAGACGGCGAGCTTTGCCGAACTCGTGTGCAGTAACTCACTGCGCGGCGCGGGTCTCGAGAACGCCGTGGGCGTGCTGAAAGAGGAGATGCGCCGCCTCGGCTCCGTCATCATGGCGGCGGCCGACGCCACGCGTGTGCCGGCGGGCGGCGCGCTGGCCGTCGATAGGCATGGTTTCAGCGACTACGTGACGGAGCACGTGACTAACCATCCGCGCATCACGGTAGTGCACGAAGAGGTCGAGCACATCCCGCTGACGGACGATGCCATCACCATTGTGGCCAGCGGGCCGCTGACGGCGGGGGCGCTCGCCGAGGATATCGCGGCGCGCACGGGCGACAATGCGGGACTCTATTTCTATGATGCCGCGGCGCCCATCGTGAGCTTGGAGTCCATAGATATGACGAAAGCCTACCGCGCATCCCGCTACGGCAAGGGCACGGCGGACTATATCAACTGCCCGCTGACCGAGGCGGAGTACCGCGCGTTCTGGCACGAGCTCGTGCATGCGGAAAAGGCCCCGACGCACGATTTTGAAAAAGAAAAATTCTTCGAAGGCTGCATGCCCGTCGAGGTCATGGCGGCGCGTGGCGAGGATACGCTGCTGTTCGGTCCGCTGAAGCCCGTAGGGCTCGAGGACCCGCGCACAGGCAAACGCCCGTTTGCGGTCGTGCAGCTGCGCCAGGACAATGCGAGCGCCACGCTCTACAATATCGTGGGCTTCCAGACGCATCTCAAATGGCCGGAGCAGCGGCGCGTGTTCGGCATGATTCCAGGGCTCGAGCACGCGGAGTTCCTGCGCTACGGCGTCATGCACCGCAACACGTTCCTCAACGCGCCGCAGCAGCTCAGAGCGACGCTGCAGCTGCGCGGCGAGGACCGGCTGTTTTTTGCCGGGCAGATGACGGGCGTCGAGGGCTATATAGAGTCGGCGTCCTCAGGGCTCGTGGCAGGCGTGAACGCGGCGCGGCTCGCGCGTGGCGAGGCGCCGTTCGTGTTCCCCGAGGCGAGCTGCCACGGCGCGCTCTGTCACTACATCACGACGAGCGAGGCTAAGCATTTCCAGCCCATGAATGTGAATTTTGGCCTGCTGCCGAAGCTCGGTGAGCGCATCCGCGACAAGAAGGAAAAGAAACTGCGCCTCGCACAGCGCGCGCTGGACGCCATCGAGGCCTGCAAGCCACAGGTGTTGGCAGATGTGCTGGACTGAGTGTGGCTTTTAGGCGCGCTACTGTCTGGAACGGGCACAGTTTATATTTGTTGCCAGCAACAGTATGCCCCGCGGGGCAGGAGGATAGATTATGGCTTATGAGTTTCATGCGACGACTATCTGCGCCGTGCGCAAGGATGGCAAAACGGCCATCGCGGGCGACGGTCAGGTGACGTTCGGTGAGCATACGATTATGAAGGCGAATGCGCGCAAGGTGCGCCGCCTGTACCACGGCAAGGTGCTGGCGGGGTTTGCGGGCAGTGTGGCGGACGCGTTTACGCTGTTTGAGAAGTTCGAGGCGAAGCTGGAGGCCTGCCACGGTCATCTGGAACGGGCCGCTGTCGAGCTCGCGAAAGAGTGGCGCTCCGATAAGGTGCTGCACAAGCTGGAGGCCCTGCTGCTCGTGGCGGACCAGGAGCACATCCTCATGGTGTCGGGCGGTGGCGAGGTCATCGAGCCGGACGGCGAGGCCGCGGCCATTGGCTCCGGTGGTTTCTATGCGCTGTCGGCGGCGCGCGCTCTCGTGGGGCACACGGATATGGCGGCCAAGGACATCGCGCAGGAGGCACTGCATATCGCAGCTGATATCTGCGTCTACACGAACCATAACGTCATTGTGGAGGAACTGGACTGATGGCAAATGCAGCTTTGGGCGTCAATGAGCAGACGCCGCGTCAGATTGTGGCAGAACTCGATAAATATATCGTCGGACAGGCCGAGGCCAAGAAATCCGTGGCCATCGCGCTGCGCAACCGCTGGCGCAGCCGCCAGCTTACGGGTCCTATGCAGGACGAGGTTATCCCAAAGAATATCCTCATGATTGGCTCCACGGGCGTGGGCAAGACAGAGATTGCGCGCCGTCTCGCGAAACTGGTCAAGGCGCCGTTCGTCAAGGTCGAGGCCACGAAATTCACCGAGGTGGGCTACGTGGGCCGCGATGTCGAGACTATCGTGCGTGACCTTGCGGAGGCCGCTGTGCGCATGGTGCGCCAGCAGCGCATGGACGCCGTGCAGGAAAAGGCGGCGGCGCTGGCCGAGGAACGCATCCTCGACGTGTTTGTGCCGCAGCCGAAAAAGACGCAGAACCCGCTCGGCCGCCTCTTTGGCGGCGGTGATGACGAGGCGGAGACGACAGAACAGGAGCCGAAGAAGTATCAGGCGGGCCGTGACTGGGTGAAAAAACGCCTTACGAAGGGTGAGCTGGAGAAAGAGCTCATCGAGGTGGAGGTCGAGGAGTCGAGCCGGCCGATGATTGGCATGTTCAGCGGCTCGAGTCTCGAGAACATGGGCGATAACATCCAGGATATGCTCGGCAACATGATGCCGAAGCGTCACCGCAAGCGCAAGGTCACGGTCGCCGAGGCGCGCAAGATTTTCACGCAGCAGGAGGCCGAGAAGCTCATCGACATGGATGCAGTCTCCGAGGAGGCCTGCCAGGTCGCCGAGCGCTGCGGCATCGTGTTCCTCGATGAGATTGACAAGGTGGCCGTGCACGACGGTACGGGCGGGGCCGACGTCTCGCGTGAGGGCGTGCAGCGCGACATCCTGCCCATCGTCGAGGGCACGACGGTCATGACGAAGTACGGCCCGGTCAAGACGGATCATGTGCTCTTTATCGCGGCGGGGGCGTTCCACCTCGCGAAGCCGTCGGACCTCATCCCGGAGCTGCAGGGCCGTTTCCCCATCCGCGTCGAGTTGCAGTCGCTGCGCAAGGAGGATTTCGAAAAAATCCTCACGGAACCGCAGAACGCGCTGCTCAAGCAGTACCGCGCGCTGCTCGAGACGGAGGGCGTCGAGCTGGAGTTCCGCCCCGAGGCCATCAGCCGCATCGCGCAGCTGGCCTGCGATGTCAACGACCAGTCGGAGGATATCGGCGCACGCCGTCTGCACACGCTGCTCGAGAAACTGCTAGAGGACGTGAGCTTTGACGCGCCGGATATGGAGGAGAAGCACGTCGTGGTCGATGAGGCCTATGTCGATACGAAGCTCGCCGACATTGTGGTGAACCGCGACCTCACGCAGTATATTCTTTGAGACAGCAGCAGTCTCAAGTACATTTTTAGGAACCGCTACGAAAATTGTAGCGGTTCCTTTGATTATTTTGAAAAGTATGATAAAATAAACTGTCTGTGTGTTTACACTTTATGGAGACACCCGGCCTTTGCATGGCCGTTGCTATAGTCGAAAGGAAGAGAATATCACCATGGCGTCGCTGGAGGAAGAACATTATCAACAAACAGCCCCGACGGGACAGGGCAACTCCCTGCTCAGTAAGACCAGGCAGATCAATAGATTGCTGCAGCGCTCGGAGAATGTGGAGTACAATGGCATCTCGCGTGTGCTGAGCGATGTGCTGGGGGCCAATGTCTACATTACAAACCGGCAGGGCCGGGTCTATGGCTACGCGTTTGTCGATAATTTCGAGTGCGATTTGATGGTCGATAAAGTCATCCGCCGGGGCGAGTTCCCCCGCCATTATGTGAACTGGCTCATGCGTATCGATGAGACGCGCGCTAATCTGCGCTCCAAGACCGGCATGTGCGCTTATGAGGAGGGCACGCGCTGTCTGTTCAACGGCAAAAACACCACGATTGTGCCCATTTTTGGCATCGGCGAGCGCATCGGTACGCTCATCGTGGCCAAATACGATGAGGAGTTCACGGACGACGACCTGCTGCTGTGCGAGTACGGCGCGACGGTCGTGGGCATGGAGATGCTGCGCGACCGCGCCGAGAAGGTTGAGATTGAGGCGCGCAAGAAAGCCACGGTACAGATAGCCATCAACACGTTGTCGTATTCGGAGCGCAAGGCGGCGATTGCTATCCTCACGGCCCTGCCCGCGAGCGAAGGCCTGCTCGTCGCCTCGAAGATTGCCGATGAGGCACATATCACGCGCTCGGTCATCGTCAACGCCCTGCGTAAGTTCGAGTCGGCCGGGGTCATCGAGTCGCGTTCGCTCGGCATGAAAGGCACACATATCAAAGTCAAGAATGAGTACCTGCTGGATGAAATTCAAAAATTGCGCGAAGAGGTCTGAGAAAACGTCGCCAGCACTGCCAGCCTTGTTTTGGCAGTGCTTTTTGTGTTTGTCAGTGCGGGCTGGTCAGTGGTAAACGGGACCTCTGTGCGAAAAAAACGCAAAACCTGCTAAATTTTATAGAATTCTTTAAAGGGTTTATGATATTTTTGTAGAAGATATTGCATAAGGTCAGAAATCAAGCAGGGGTGTAGTGCGCCCATTGGACGAAAGGATGCGTATCACTAGATGTTGTTGGACCAGATTATGAACGCCCCAACGATGAATTACATGTCCCGGGGACTGTCGGCATCCTCGTTGCGACAGGAAGTTATCAGCAATAATATCGCTAATGTCAATACGCCGAATTTCAAGCGCAGCGGGGTCGTGTTTGAGGACCTGCTGGCCAAGGAACTGCGGCTGGATGATGATCCGCGTCGGCTGGCTATCGTGCGCACGCATGACCGGCATCTGCCGATTGCGCAGTTGTCACCGGTGGCGCCAAAGGTGCAGCGCGATGATACGACGACCATGCGCGTCGACAACAACAATGTGGACATTGACTCGGAGATGGCGGGCTTGGCCAAGAACCAGTTGTATTACAACTCCATGGCCACGTCACTGAACGGTTTTATCCAGCGCATGAAAAATACGATTACGAGCGGACAGTCCTGATGCAGGGCCTCGGCGCCTGAATTGAGATAAGGAGCAAGCTATGAGCATGTTTTTGGGTATAGATGCAGCCGCCTCCGGCCTGACGGCCGAGCGCCTGCGCATGGACGTGATTTCCAATAATATCGCCAATGCGAATACGACGCGTACGCGTGAGGGCGGGGCCTATCATCGCAAGTATGTGATTTTTGAGCCGCGCGAGACGGACAGCACGAGCTTTGAAAATTTCCTGCAGAAGTCTGTACACAAGCTCGATGCGGGCGCCGGTGTGCGCGCCATCGGTATCGGTACGGACAACGAGCAGGGACCGCTCGTCTACGACCCGTCGCATCCCGACGCCAATGCGCAGGGCTATGTGGAGCGCCCGAATGTCAACATGGTCGCCGAAATGGTGGATATGATTACGGCGTCGCGCGCCTACGAGGCCAATACGACGACGATTGACGCCGCGAAGGCCATGGTCACCAAGGCTTTGGATATCGGCAGATAACGTGCGTGGAGAGGAATAGAGCATGGAAATTCAAGCTTTGCAGATGACGCCGGTGACGATGGCCGCGGAGAGCCATCTCGGCGAAACACAGCCGCCTGTCACCACGAAAAGCTTTGGCGACTACCTGGTGGACGCGTTGAAAGAGACCAATAAACTGCAGCTGGAGTCGGATAAACAGAATGCCCTGCTGGCAGCGGGACGTATCGACGATGTCTCGGCTGTGGTCGTGGCCAGCCAGAAGGCGGATATCGCGCTGCAGCTCACGCTGCAGGTCCGCAACCGGGCTGTGTCAGCCTATCAGGAGATCATGCGCATGCAGGTGTGATGACTGCTTGAGCAGGTTTGAGCACAGAGATTACGCGAAGGGATGGACAGTATGGGAGATTGGAAAGAGCGGTATCAGAAGCTGCTGGAGCGCTTCAGTAAACGCCAGCGCTATATCATGCTGGGTACCGCCTTGGCACTCCTCATTGCGATACTAGGCATCAGTTTCTGGTATGGCAGCAAGCCGGACATGGTACCCTTGTTCACCAATATGGAGTCCAAGGATGCCGGTGAGGTCGCGGCGAAGCTGAAAGAGGACAAGGTCAACTACAAGGTCGAGGAGAACAAACAGGGTACGACCATCCTGGTACCGGCGGATAAGGTACATGACGAGCGCCTGAGCATGGCGACGAATAACCTGCCGCGCGGCCAGAAGGGCTTTGAAATCTTCGATGACAACAAGCTGGGCGTGACGGAGTTCCAGAACAAGGTCAACTATCTGCAGGCGCTGCAGGGGGAGCTGACACGCACCATCGAACAGCTGGACGCGGTGGAGAAATGCCGCGTGCACATCGTGCTGCCCGAGGACAGCCTCTACAAGAAGAACGAGAAGCCGGCGACGGCCTCCATTATGCTGCGTCTGAAGCCGAATGCGGAGCTCACGAAGAAGGAAATCAAGGGCATCGTCAACCTGGCGGCGCACAGCATCCAGGGCCTGCAGCCGGAGAATATCACGGTTGTCGACGAGACGGGCCGCATCCTCAATGACCCCGATGAGCAGGACGAGCAGAGCGTGGGCGTCAAGACGC
Source organism: uncultured Veillonellaceae bacterium (assembly GCA_900316275.1). Lineage (GTDB taxonomy): Bacteria > Bacillota > Negativicutes > Selenomonadales > Selenomonadaceae > UBA2897. Next base: position 35,221 of record ONCF01000022.1, on the reverse strand, counting down.
TGACCCAGCTCGAAATGACGAAAAAGGTCGAGGACAATATCCAGCACCGCATCCAGACCATGCTGGACCAGACGCTGGGCAAGGGCAAGGCTGTGGCACGCGTGAGCGCGGAGCTCGACTTTGATGACCATCAGACGGACCGTCAGACGTTCACGCCGGTGGTTGACGACTCCGGTATCATTCGCAGTGAGCAGAATATCAACGAGACGTATCAGGGTACGTCGACAAACCCCGGCGGCGCAGCGGGCGTAGAGTCCAATGTGCCGGGCTATGTGGCCCAGACGGGCAACGCGAATGCGGACTACTCCAAGAAGGAATCCACGAAGAACTACGAAATCAACGAGGAAAAAGAGAAAATCATCGCCTCGCCGGGCTCCATCAAGCGCCTGAATGTGGCGGTACTCGTCGATGAATCCATCAGTGCGCAGCAGGACAGCATTATGCAGTCCGTCACGAGCGCGGCCGGTATCAATCAGGACCGCGGCGACACAATCTCCGTGGAGCCGTTGCCGTTCAGCACGGAGTTCCGTGATCAGGAAGAACTGGCACGCCAGGCCGAAAAGGACCGGCAGAACCGCATTTTCTACATGCAGCTGGCAGGTATCCTGCTCGTGCTCGCGATGATTGGCGGTGCCATCTATCTCTATCGCCGCAAGAAGCAGCAGGAGGAAGAGGCTCGTCTCGAGGCCGAGCGCAAGCGTCAGGAGGAGGAAGCCCGTTTGGCAGAAATCCGTGCTGCTGCTGTGGCTAATGGCGAAGTCGATGGTGAAGAGCTCACAGAAGAAGAGCAGCGTCATCTCGATGAGAAGCAGACCATCCAGAGACTCATCAATGAGAAGCCGGCCGAGGTGGCAATGCTCATCAAGACCTGGCTGTCGGAGGACGAATAAATGGATATGTACGATACCGGTGGCGAGGAGCTCTCCAATGAGGATAAGGTGGCCATCCTGTTCATCGCTTTGGGACCGGAGTATTCGGCCAAGCTGTTCCAGCATCTGGATGATGACGAAATCGAGAAAATCACGCTCGGCATCGCCAACCACAAGCAGGTCAGTGCCGAGCTGAAGCAGGCGGTCATCAGCGAGTTCTATCAGATGGCCATGGCCAAGGACTATATCTCCACGGGTGGCCTCGAGTATGCACAGAATGTACTCGAAAAGGCGCTGGGCGCCGACAAGGCGAGCGAGATTATCGGCCGCCTGACCACGAGCCTGCAGGTGCGGCCGTTCGAGTTCCTGCGCAAGACCGACCCCAGCCAGCTGCTCAACTTTATTCAGAACGAACATCCGCAGACGATTGCGCTTATCATGGCTTATTTGGATGCCGATCAGGCTGCGACGGTACTCTCCTCGCTGCCGCCGGATGCGCAGGCCGATGTGGCGAAGCGTATTGCCACGATGGACCGCACGTCGCCGGAGGTCATCCGCGAAATCGAGCGCGTGCTCGAGCGCAAGTTGTCCTCGTTCGTCTCGCAGGATTTCACCACGGCTGGTGGTACCAAGGCCATCGTCGATATCCTCAACCTGGCCGACCGCAGCACAGAGAAAGCCATCATCGAACAGCTCGAAGTGGACAATCCGGAGCTGGCCGAGGATATCAAGAAACTCATGTTCGTGTTCGAGGATATCGTCCAGCTCGACGACCGCTCGCTGCAGATGGTTCTGCGCGAAGTGGATCAGAAAGACCTCTCGCTCGCGCTCAAGGCGACGAACGACGAGGTCAAGAACAAGATTTACAAGAACATGTCCAAGCGTGCGGGCGATATGCTGAAGGAAGAACTCGAGTTCATGGGCCCCGTCAAGATCAAGGATGTGGAGGACGCACAGCAGAAGATTGTCGGCGTCATCCGCAACCTCGAGGACAAGGGCGATATCGTCGTGTCGCGTGGCAAGGGAGACGAGATGATTGTCTAGGGTTATCAAGGCTGCTCTTTGGAACGAGGATCCGCATCCGATTGCTACCCCAGCTCCGGCCGAGCAGCCGAAGCCCGAGGGCGAGGACGAAAACAGCGGGCTCGACGCCGAAGCTCAGCAGCATATGCTGGCAGAAATTGCTGCCAAAGAACAGCGCGCCTCCGATATGCTCAAAGAGGCGCAGGTGCAGGCCGATATCCTGCGGCAAAAGGCGCAGGCCGACTACGACCAGCTCATCAAAGACGCGCAGCTGGAAATCGATGCGGCGCGGGAAAAGGCCCGGCAGGCCGGTCATGACGAAGGCTTTACCGCCGGACAGCAGGCCGGCGAGGCCCAGATTCGGCAGGAAATGCAAGCGAGCATCAATGATGCGGCCAAACAGGCGCAGAAAACGCTGCATGATGCCGATATCGCGGCGGCGGACTATGTCCAGCGCAGCGAGGACGAGATTGTCTCCATTGCCATGGCCGTGGTGGACAAGGTTCTGCCACAGCACTTCATCGATGCACCGCAGGTCATTTTGCCGCTGGTCAAGCAGGCTTTGGCCAAGGTCAAGGACCAACAGCAGGTCATCATCCATGTGCCGGCAGCGAGCTATGACCTCGTGCTCATGATGCGCGACGAGTACCGCAGCCTGCTCACAGGCGCAGATGCCACGCTGGAAATCCAGGCCGATGAGATGCTGCACCCTGGCGACTGCGTCATCGAAACGCCGAACGGCAGTGTCGATGCCCGGCTCGCCACGCAGCTGGAACTGATAAAAAGTGCGGTGCAGGAAGTCATGTCATGAGTGAAGCATTTGCCGTCAATACACAGAAGTTTAAAGATGCTATCGCGGGCTGCCAGTCCGTCAAGCTTACGGGCAAGGTCACGCAGGTCATCGGCCTCGTTATCGAGTCTCAGGGCCCAACGGTCAGTGTGGGTGAGCTCTGCTATGTGAGTTCGCATTTCCCAGGCGTCGAGCCGCTGCCGGCCGAGGTTGTGGGGTTCCGCGAGGGCTATGTCATGCTCATGCCGGTCGGTGAGATGCAGGGCATCGGACCGGGCTGTGAAGTCGTCTCGGCGCAGAAGACGCTCAAGGTCAAAGTGGGGCCGGAGTTGCTCGGACGCGTGCTCGACGGCCTTGGCAACCCGATGGATGGCAAAGGGCCTATTCTGAGCAAGCGTGAGTACCCGTTGCAGGCAGCGCCGCCTGACCCGCTGCAGCGGCCGCGCATCCACGACAGCCTCTACGTCGGCGTGCGGGCCATCGATGGACTGATGACGCTTGGCGAGGGCCAGCGTATCGGCATCATGGCCGGTTCTGGCGTGGGTAAGTCCACGCTGCTCTCCATGATTGCGCGCAACACAGAGGCTGATATCAGCGTCATCGCGCTCGTGGGCGAGCGTGGCCGTGAGGTGCGCGACTTCATCGAGCGTGACCTCGGGCCCGAGGGCATGAAGCGCGCTGTCGTCGTCGTGGCGACGTCTGATCAGCCCGCGCTCGTGCGCATCAAGGGCGCGATGACCGCGACGGCTATCGCGGAGTATTTCCGCGACCAGGGCCACAAGGTCATCCTCATGATGGACTCGGTCACGCGTTTTGCCATGGCGCAGCGCGAGGTCGGCCTCACGGTCGGCGAGCCACCGGCCACACGCGGCTACACGCCCTCGGTGTTCGCCATGCTGCCGCGCCTGCTGGAGCGGGCGGGCACGAGCGACCGCGGCTCCATCACGGGTATCTATACGGTACTTGTCGATGGCGATGACATGAACGAGCCGATTGCCGATGCTGTGCGCAGTATCCTCGACGGTCATATCGTGCTTTCGCGGGGCATCGCGGCCCAGAACCATTTCCCGGCCATCGATGTGCTCGCGAGCGTGAGCCGTGTCATGAATGAGGTCGTGACGAAAGAGCACTTGCAGGCCTCGCAGCGTATGCGTCAGCTCATGGCCGTCTATCACGACGCGGAGGACCTCATCCATATCGGCGCCTATGTCAAAGGCTCCAGTGCGAAAATCGATGAGGCCATCGAGAAAATCGACGCCATCAACGAGTTCCTCTGTCAGGGCATTTTTGAAGTGGATACCTATGCCGATACGGAGCAGAAGCTGCTGACGATTTCGGGGTGAGTGCCTGAATGAAGAAGTTCAAGTTCAAGTTGGAAACGCTGCTCAAGGTTACGCGCATGAAACGCGAAGATGCCGAGGTGGCGTTCGCCGATGCGGCGCGTCAGCTGGAGGAGGCGCGGCAGCAGCTGGATGAGATGCTGGCCGACATGCAGCGCAGCCAGAAACGCTTTGATGAACTGACACAGGCGGGCGCGAAACTGCCGATGGAGCGCATTGTGTCCTATCACAGTTTCTTTCAGTACAAGCGCCTGCAGATAGAGAACCAGAACCAGGTCGTCCTGCAACGGCGCGGCGAACGCCAGAAGCGCCTGCAGGAGCTCATGGATATCATGAGCTATCTCAAGAGTATCGAGCAGCTGCGCGAGCGCAAGCTGCAGGAGTATAAAGACGCAGCCATGCACGAAGAGCAGAAGGTGCTGGACGAGCTCGGTCAGCAGCTGGTCATGCGCAGGAAAGGAGCAGCCGTATGATAGACATTTCCGATATGCAGGCCATCCAGACGCGTATCGCGCAGATACAGCGCCATTTCGGCATCACGGGCGGCGTGCCGGGCATGACGTTCCAGAACACGTTGCAAAAGGCTATTAATCAGCAGGGAACGGGCGAGGTGCACCAGACGGATGCCAGCTCCGTGCCGCTGGCCAAGCAGCCGACGGCCGTGCAGGGCACGGCGGAGGCAGCAGCGCCCTCACTGACGGCGGATTTACCACCGGCCAATCCCACGCTCAGCGAGCTCGTACAGACGGCGGCGCAGAAATACCACGTCGATCCGAAGTTGCTCTCGGCCGTGGCCGAGGTGGAGTCGGGCGGTGAGCAGTCGGCGGTATCGCCCGTTGGCGCCATCGGCGTCATGCAGCTCATGCCGGATACGGCGGCGGCGCTCGGCGTCAATCCCTACGACGAACAGCAGAACATCGAGGGCGGGGCCAAGTACCTGCACGAGATGCTCGACACGTTCGGCGGCGATGTGCGCAAGGCGGTCGCGGCCTACAACGCGGGCCCGCAGGCTGTGCGCGAGTACGGCGGCGTGCCTCCGTACAGCGAGACGCAGAACTACGTGAGCAAGGTGCTGGATTTGTACCGCTAAGCGGCAAAAACAGCACAGGTATACCCGATAGACGAAGGCGAGGAATACTATGGCAGAGGCAAAGAAGAAAGGCAAGGGCAAGCGCATACTGAAGGCCATTTTGGTCCTCATCCTGCTGCTGGTGCTCATTGTCGGCGGCTTTATCCTGGGCATCTATCTGCGCATTTTCGATACGCAGACGATGAATGAAAAGCTCGGGCTCTACAACCTGCCGGTCGTCGGCCAGTATTTCGTCAAGCCGGCGCCCAAGGAGCCGGAAAACACGCCGGTGGTGGAGAACACGCCGCCGACGGTGGATGAGAGCAAGCAGAAACAGAAGGATTTGCAGCTTTCGCAGAAGGAACTGGAGAAGCAGCAGAAAGAGCGCGAGGCGGCGGAGAAAAAACGTGTCTCGAAACTGGCCCGCCTCTACAATGCGATGAAGCCCAAAGATGCGGCGGATGCGATGGATACGCTCGATGATGACCTCTGCATTCTCATCTTGCAGCGCATGGATGAGGATCAGGCAGCGCAGGTCATGTCGGCCTTTACGCCTGACAAGGCAGGACGGCTCACACGGCTTATGTATGAGGGCCGCCGTCAGCGCCTCGTAAGTCCGGAGAATCAGCAGAACGGAGCTCAGGCCGCAAATGGCGAGAATGGTGAGAACAGCACCACACAGCAATAATGCTTTAGTCATATTCCCTGCCGGGAGGCAGTTTGTTATGTCTCCGGCAGGGATTTTTGCTAGGGAGAGCTCCTTTTCCTGCAGTTAAAGAAAGTTGAAGCGGGAAAGTTTGGCATTTCAATTTAAGAAAAGCGGCGCGTATGCCGATAAAATTTATGGAAAGGAGGTCAGGAGCACATTATGAATTCTATGAATGTAATGCTCAATGTGTCGCAGAGCGCGGCCCCGGCATCTGGCAGCAGTAAAACGGCTGCCTCAGCACAGGGCACGCTTTCCTTTCAGACACGCTTGACCAAAACTCAGGCAGCGGCCCAGCAGGACGCAGCGGCCCCTGACCCAAAAGACAACTCTTTTACCGCCGTCACTGATCAGGCTGGCGGGCAGCCACAGGCAGGCGAGGCGGCAGAACAGTCGGTACAGGCACAGGCCAAGGAGGTGTCGGCGCAACCGCAGGCAGGGAAGCAGACGGTTGACGCTACGGCACAGCAGGCGGGTCCCGTACAGGAACAGGCCGATGATGATTTACCGACGCAGGCGGAGGCTCTGCCCTGGGCACAGCTTATGACGCTCGTGCAACAGCTGCTCACGCAGCCGGAGGCACCGGCAGCACAGGCGCAATCACCCAGCACGCAGCTGCTGCAGCAGCTGACAGCACAGGCAGCACCGGAGGAGGCAGCTGGACAGACACCAGTGGCAGAACTGGCGCAGGCCGGTCAGATACCGGCAGCGGCTCAGGCATCTGCATCGACAGCGGCCGCTCAGACGGCAGCTGTGACGGAGACGTCACTAGCCCGGCTGGCGGCGGCGTTGCAGACGTTGGTGGCGGCACCAGCAGCTGACACGCAGCCGCAGGCCACTGCAGCTGCGCAGCCGGCTATGACAGCCGAGCAGCTGCTGCAGGCAGTCGTGGCGCCCAATGCACAGCAGATGGGGCAGAATGGTCTGCTGGCCGCGCTCTCGCAGCCGCAGGCCGTGCAGCCACAGACGGAACAACCAGCCGTATCTGCGGGAACATCGCGCAGCTCGCAGCTGCTGCAGTCACTCCTGCAACAGAATGGGCAAACGACGGTCGGTCAGACAGCACCGACGACAGCAACAGTTTCTACTGAGGCAGCCACGGCAACGGATAGTTTGGCACAGGGCACGGTACAGCTGGAGCAGCAGGCAGCCCCTGCGCAGGCATTGACACCGTCAGTTGCGGATAAGCAGGCGGCACCAGCCACCTCGACAGCACAGTTGACCGGCACGGCAGAGGCAGCGTCGCCGCTAACGGCGCAGCCTTTGCCAGTGGAGCCTGCAGCAGGTGAAATGCCGGTGCAGACAGCAGCGCAGTCGGTGCCCCGGCAGGCAGCTGCTCAGCCGCAGTTGGCTTCACTGGCCAGCCAGACAGCAGTGCAGATCACAACCGACCAGCAGCCAGCTGCCGTTGCCAGCACTGACGCAGATGCAGCCGCTCAACCGTTGCCGGCCGTGACAGCCACGGCGGCAATGCCGGAGCAGACCAGCCAGCATGGTGATGCCCAGACAGGCCAGCAGCAGGCACAGGTGCCATTGACACCATTGCCGGCTGACAGTACGGCGGCCACGGCAGCCCAGACGCAGCCGGCGGGCATCAGCAGCTTTACACAGCAGCTGCAGGAGCAGGTGCAGAGCACGTCGCAGACGGCACAGCCACAGGCTCCCGTGCAGCAGGACTACCAGATTCCACAGCAGATTGTCGAGCAGGCACGGCTCCTGCGCCGCGGTGCCGATACGCAGATGGTCATCCATCTCAAGCCGGAACATCTCGGCGAGCTGACGCTCAAGGTAGCGGTCGGGGCTGATGGTGCGGTCAACGCTTCGTTCCACAGCAACAATACTGAGGTGCGCACGATTATCCAGAATTCACTCGCGGCGCTCAGGCAGGATTTGAACAACCAGGGCCTGCGCGTGGATAACGTCGACGTCTATGCGGGCCTCGAGGGCGGGCTGCCCCAGCAGGACAGCAGTCAGCAGGGCTGGCAGCAGCAGGGCAGTAACCAGCAGAACCTGCACAGCACGCGCGAGAGCGCAGAGGCCTTTGCTGATGAGGCCGAGCTGAACACCGCGCTGGCGGCACAGCAGGCGGCGGCCGAGACGGAGGCGGCAGGCGTCGATTACCGCGTCTGAATTCCTTTACAGGGCAGGCTGCTCAACGCAGTGCAGCCTGTTAGAATGAGAAAGAAGGTTTTTCTATGGCAGATTCTACGAGTCTCAACACCATTACGCTCGATGGCAAGACCCAGACGGTCAGTGAGTACGAGGCCGCGCAGAACGCCGTCAAGAAGGCGACGAGCAACAGCACGCTGGGCAAGGATGCGTTCCTGCAGCTGCTGGTGGCCCAGATGCGTTATCAGGACCCACTGAACCCGGCTGAGGGCACGGAGTACATGTCGCAGCTCGCGCAGTTCTCCTCGCTGGAGCAGATGACGAACCTGAACGAGACGATGTCAACGCTGTCGAACAGTGTGTCGGGCATTAACTCCTCGCTCGCCATGCAGCAGTACGCGAGCCTCATCGGCAAGACCGTCAAGTGGTCGGTGTCGAACACGGGCACGGATGGCAATGTGACGACGCAGAGTCTCTCGGGTCAGGTCACGGGCGTCAAGATGGTCGAGAATTCTCCGGTGCTGCTCGTGACCTCGGGCAAGCAGACCTATCAGGTCAGCAGCGGCATTACCGAAATCACCGCGTAAACAAAGGAGGTACAGGATTTTGGCTGACCAGCGGATTTTCTTCCCTTCCCAGCCACTCCTGCCCGCCGATAATCACAGTTCTGCCCGTTCCACGCTCAATCGCCGGAACCAGCAGGAGGATTTTGCCAGCATCCTGTCGAATATGACAGGCAAAGGCAGGGTAGCATTCTCCCAGCATGCGCAGGCGCGTATGCAGGAGCGGCAGCTGTCCTTCGACGATGCCCAGCTCGCACAGCTGGACGATACCGTCAGCAGGCTGGCGCAGAAAGGGGCCAGGGAAGCCCTGATTTACCTCAATGACATTGCCCTGGTGGTCAGCGTGACCAACAGGACTGTGATTACCGCCATGGATGGCACGAGTGCAAAAGACAATCTCTTTATGAACATTGACAGCGCAGCAATTATTTGAGTTGGACCTATAGCAGGAAACTCAGGGATGCTGAATGACAGACGCATCCCAGGCTGCGCATCATAAGCTAGCTTTCGGAAAGGAAGACTGATTCATTATGATGCGTTCACTTTTTTCTGGCGTCTCCGGTTTGAAATCCCATCAGACGGGTATGGATGTTATCGGCAACAACATCGCGAATGTCAACACGACCGGTTTTAAATCCAGCCGTACGACGTTTGCGGATATGTTCTCGCAGACGCTGACGGCGGCGTCGTCCAGCAACGGCACGGTCGGCGGCACGAACCCGAAGCAGATTGGCCTCGGCTCCGTCGTCGCGAGCATCGACCTCCTGTTCACGGATGGTTCGACGCAGTCCACGGGCAAGAACACGGATATGGCTCTGCAGGGCAACGGCCTCTTCGTCGTGAAGCAGGGTAACCAGACGTACTACACGCGTAACGGTGACTTCCAGTTCGACGAGGCGGGCAACTTCGTCAACAGCGCCGGCCTCTATGTACAGGGCTGGACGGCGACGGACGGCACGCTGCCGGAGAGCACGACCGAGGCGAACATGGGCAAACTGCAGCTCGTGGCGGGCTCGACGATGAACCCGACAGCCACGACGCAGACGGTCTACACGAACAACCTGAACTCGGCCGCGGCGACCATCCAGAGCATGAACGTGCTCGATGGCAACGGCAACACGGTCAAGGTGACCTCGACGGACAGCTCGCAGTGGGCTGTGGGGGAGACCCATACGTCCAATATCGAGAATGTCGATGTGAGCTTCGCAGGCAATATCACGATTGATTCCGCTAAAGGCCAGTACACTATGGGCAATAACTATGCGGTCTCAAACGTCAAAGTCATGTTGAGCAACGGCGATACGCTGACGGTGCCGACGACCTCTACGGCCCGCTACACGATTGGCTCCGTACCTGCGTCGGCGGTCAGCACGCTGGTCACGGCTGCGGCTGGCAACAATGTTACCTATAAAGATGGTGCCACGGTTACGGCCTCGAACAGTGCCTATACGGTGACGTTGAACAACGGCGACACGGTAGCCGTAGGCAGTACGGGCCGCACCTATACCAAGGGCAGCAGCCTGGCTACGGATACCATCGATGAAATCAAGGGTACCACGGTCACGCTGCACAGCGGCGATGTGCTGACCAACAATAGCGGCTCGACTTACAAGGCTGCGTTGAGCAATGGCGATACCCTGACCATTTCGGCCAGCTCCACGGTGGATTACAAGACAGGTGCCATTTCGCCGACGGTCAAGGCTATTACGGGTACGCAGGTGACGCTGTCCGATGGCTCGGTGATCACCTCCAGCAAGGCCAACATCCGCAGCTATACCATTGGCCAGGCGGTGACGCCGACGATTAGCTCGTTCTCCGGTCTGCCCACCTCGAGCATTTCCTCGATTACGGCCAACGACAACCCGACGGTCAGCGAAATTTCGGGCACGGTGACTTCGGATGACGGCACGGATACCTTTGATACGAAGACCTCCGGTGCCTATCTCAAGGCAAACACCGGTCTGACGACGAGCGGCATCACGCTGACGGACGAAAACGGCAGCACGATTGCCGTGAGCAGCTCGGATAAGAGCGGTTACAAGGTCGGCAACGTTTATACGGCGCTGTCGCCGAAGTCGGTCAGCCTGAACATGAGCGACGGCAGCTCCGTGACGGAGACGACGGGTGCCTACAATATCGGCTACAGCATGCCGGTGGCCACGACTATCAAAACTTACGATACGCTGGGCAACGAGCACGACGTGACGCTCTACTTCACCAAGACGCGCACGGACAGTAACACCGGTAACCAGTGGACGGTCTCCATCAATCCGGATGGCAGTGGCTCGACCTCTATCAAAGAGAGCGACGGCACGACGACGAAGGCTACGATGAACGATGTGACGCTGCAGTTCGATACGGACGGCAACTACATCTCCGGCTCCACGTCGACGAACCTCATCCTCTCCAATGGTGCTGAGCTCAACCAGAGCATTGCTATCGACCTCACGAAGCTCACGCAGTACGCGAGCGGCAGCACGGTGACGAGCACGAGCGACGGTAACGCAACGGGCACGCTCTCCAGCGTGACCATCGACAATCAGGGCCGCATCATCGGCAGCTACACGAACGACGTGCAGCGCGTCGAGGGGCAGGTCGCCGTGGCACAGTTCACGAACGCCTCCGGTCTCACGAAGACGGGCAACAGCCTCTATCAGGAGTCGAACAACTCCGGTACGCTGACCGTGGGCAACAACACGGACCTCGGCGTCACGCTCTCCACGTCCGCCCTCGAGATGTCGAACGTCGATGTCGCGACGGAGTTCTCGAATATGATTATCACGCAACGCGGCTTCCAGTCCAACTCCAAGATTATCACGGTGTCCGACGAGATGCTGGAGACGCTCATCAACATGAAACGGTAACTAATTTCCACTTTGTCTTTATGGCTGTGTCGGGGTATAATACCTTTAGGCACAGCCTTTTTCTTGCCGGAGCAGCGGTAAACAGCGGCATATGCGCGTTAGAGGAGGTCATATTATGGGGATTTTTAGTATTTTCCAGAAAATCGTTAAAAATAAAGAGGAAAATGGCACCTCTATGACGAACATAGATAACCATGTGGAGCGTGAGTCTGCTCAGGCAGCAGACAATAGCGCTAATGCCGCGGCCGTATCAACGCCGGAGCAGACCACGACGGGAGAAATGCCAGCGTCAGAGGATGAACCGGGCGTGTTCAGAAGGGGATGCAGCAAGATGATTAAGCTGACGCGATTCAATTCGCAGACAAATAAAAAAGGAGAATTCGTGCTCAATGCCGAAATAATAGAGATGATAGAAGAGACCCCGGATACGGTCATCACGCTGACGAACGAAAAGAAGCTCATCGTTGAGGAGCCCATGGACGAGGTCGTGCGCCGCGTGATGAAATATCGCCGCGCTCTACGGCAATTTTAAAGTAGACTTTTCCACGGCAATTGCTATAATGTAATGGTAGTTATTTAGGAAGGAGCAACTTTCATGGCTGAGGAAGATAAGAGCAAAGAAGCCGCCCCTGAGGAGCAGCCGAAGAAGAAGTCGCCGATAATTCTGATTGTAGTGCTGGTCCTCGTCGGCCTGGCGCTGGCAGGCGGTATCTCCTTCTTTGTGACCACCAAGATGATGGCCAATACGGTGGCGGATGGCGGTGCAGCGACCAACCACGACCCTGGCGTCTTCATCAAGCTCGGTGATGCCAAAGAAGGTATTCTGGTCAACGTCGGCGGAGGCAAGCAGAACAAGTTCCTCAAGGCCGGTATCGTGCTGGAGCTGAACCCCGGCAAAAAGGATAACCTGGCCGATGGCAAGCTCACGACGTCCGCCGAGACGAAAATTCTCGACACGACGATGGAGTATCTGCGCAAGGCCCCGCTGGAGGACTTCAGCGCGGCCAAGCAGGATGAGCTCAAGAAAAACTTGAAGGATGCCCTCAATGATAAGCTGGGGCAGGGATCAGTCTATGATGTCTATATCACGAGCTTCCTGCTGCAATAAGGCAAGCTGATTCGCGCAGGGAGGAGGATAAAATTTGGCAGAGGATGTACTGTCCCAATCAGAGATAGATAAACTGCTCTCCGCTTTATCTGATGGTTCCATGACTGCCGATGACGTCAAGGCTGAAGAAGAACAGAAAAAAGTCAAGACGTATGATTTCCGCAGACCGGACAAGTTCTCGAAAGACCAGATTCGCACGCTGTTCATGCTGCATGAAAGTTTTTCGCGCTTGTTGAATACATATCTGTCGACGCATTTGCGTACGATGGTCAAGGTAGAGGTTGCCTCTGTAGAGCAGCTTACATATCAGGAGTTTGTGCAGTCGCTGGCTAACCCCTCGGTCATCAGTATCCTGGCGGTGCCGCCCCTCAAGGGCAACATCATCATGGAAATTAATACCGAGATTGCTTTTGCCTTTATCGAACGCGTTTTTGGCGGCGAGGGCAAGGGCTCAGTGAAGCCCCGGGTACTGACGGATATCGAGGAAGTGGTCATGCGCAGCTTCATCGATACGGCGATGGATGAACTCCGGGAGGCCTGGGCTAACGTCATCGCGTTCAAGCCTTCCCTGGAGGCTACGGAGTCCAATCCGCAGTTTACGCAGATTGTACCGCCGACGGATATGGTGGTCATTGTCACCATTCAGATGAAGGTCGGCGAAGTGGAAGGCATGATGAATATCTGTATACCATATCTGGTATTGGAGCCCATCATGTCGAAGCTGACCACGACGTTCTGGGTTGCTTCTTCGGTTACCAAGGAAAATGACCCGCAGGCAGTGGAAATCTTGCAGCGCAAGATTGAACATACTGAGGTGCCAGTGGTGGTGGAGATGGGCAGGATTGACATTTCCATCCGCGAGTTCCTGACCTTAGGTTTTGGCGATGTCCTGCAAATGGATACGAAAGTGGATGATGATTTGAAGTGCATGGTAGGGAAGCGGCCGAAGTTTTACTGCCGGCCAGGTACCTCCGGCAAGAAGATGGCAGTCCAGATAACGAAGGTCATCAACGCCGAAGAACAGAAAGAAATCGAAGGAGATGAACATACGGATGAGTGACGATAAAATCTCGCAAGAGGAAATTGATGCCCTGCTGAATGGCATGGGAGGGGGCGGAGATGCACCCGCGGGAGATTCGGACTCAGGCGAGGCCGCAGCAGCTGCTGATGAGCCGGCCGCTGAAGCACCAGCAGCCGAACCCGTAGCTGAGGCCGGCGGAGACGATTCATCTCAGTTTGCCGATGTGCTGTCGGATATGGAGAAGGATGCACTGGGGGAAATCGGCAATATCTCCATGGGCAGTGCGGCGACGACGCTCTCGGTGCTGCTAGGCCACAAGGTTTCGATTACCACGCCGACTGTGGCCGTTTCGACCATGAGCATCATCAAGGAGCACTATCCGATGCCTTACCTCATCGTTGAGGTGGGCTATACCATCGGTATCGAGGGCAGTAACGTCCTGGCCATCCAGGCGCAGGATGCAGCCATTATCGCCGACCTCATGATGGGCGGCGACGGTACGTCGCCGGATGCGGAGCTCAACGAGATTCATATGAGTGCCGTGGGCGAGTCCATGAACCAGATGATGGGTACTGTGGCGACGTCGCTCTCGACGATGTTCAACAAAAAAATCGATATCTCGCCCCCGAAGGTCAATCTCATCGACCTGGGGACGGAAGATAAGGTCACGGAGATTGTGGGTAACAACGACCCCGTGGTACGCATTGCGTTCCGCATGGAGGTCGATGGCCTCATCGACAGTGAAATCATGCAGATTTTGCCGGTGCACGTGGCCCAGGAGATGGTAGAGTCTCTGACAGGCAGCACGGCAGAACCGGAGGAACCGGCACCAGCACCGGCACCAGCCGCGGCGGCACCTGCGCCGGCTCCGGCGCCTGCGCCGGCACCAGCACCACAGCCGCAGATGACACCGCCGCCGATGCAACAGCCCATGCAGGCACCGATGCAGCAGCCCATGATGCAGCCGCAGATGGCTCCACCGGGCTACGGCTATGCAGCGCCGATGCAGCAGCCGCATGTGGCCACGAATGTTCCGGTACAGCCGGCACAGTTCACACCGCTCAGCACGGCTCCGGTACAAGTCAACGATGCCAATATCGGCCTGATTCTCGATGTGCCTTTGCAGGTCACGGTGGAGCTGGGACGCACCCGCAAGTCCATCAAGGAGATTTTGGAGCTGACGAACGGCTCTATCGTCGAGCTGGATAAGCTGGCCGGCGAGCCCGTGGACATTCAGGTCAATGGCAAATTCCTGGCCAAGGGCGAGGTCGTGGTCATCGATGAGAACTTCGGTGTTCGCATTACCGAGATAGCAAGTCCTGAGGAGCGCGCCGCAAAATTACAATAAGGCAGGGCGCTTGTCTCACGCAGGATTTTCCTATATAATGATGTCAACAATGTTTAGAAGCATTTTTCTAAAGATGAGGAGAGATGAAACATGGCAGTACGAGTGTTAGTCGTCGACGACGCAGCTTTTATGAGAATGATGGTTAAAGATATCCTGTCGAAGAACGGCTACGAAGTCGTAGGCGAGGCCGAGAACGGTATGAAGGCGCTGGAGAAATACCAGGAGCTCAAGCCGGACCTCGTGACGATGGATATCACGATGCCGGAGATGGATGGCATCAGTGCCGTCAAGGAAATCAAGAAGGTTGACCCGAATGCCAAAATCGTCATGTGCAGCGCCATGGGCCAGCAGGCCATGGTTATCGAGGCCATTCAGGCCGGTGCACGCGACTTCATCGTGAAGCCTTTCCAGGCCGACCGCGTACTGGAGGCTGTCCGTAAAGCAGTAGGCTGATGACAGGAAAGAGCTTATTATGGCCAGGCTGTGCGCTGGTACTGGCTGTGCTGTTCGTGGCCGTCGACCCCGTGTCGGCGGCTGAGCAGACAGCTGTGGGAGGCGGCTATCTGGCTGGTTATGAGAACACAGATCCGCAGCCAACGGCAATTTCCTGGTGGTCCACCGCAGCATATCTTGTCAGCTTATTTGCCATTTTTGCCTTTGTGGTGGGGATGGCATATTTTGCTGCCAGATATTTGGGCGGGCATTTTGCCCAACAGCGTACAGGTGCGGGAGGTCAGATTCTCGCGCATCTGCCGCTGGGGCCGAACCGCTCTGTCTGCGTGGTACAGATGGCCGGGAAATGTTTCCTGCTCGGCGTCACGGAGCAAAACATCACGCTCTTGTCGGAACTGGATGACCAGGAGATGATAGCACGTCTGCAGCGGGAGCAGGAGGAGCACCCCATCTCAGGGGATATGTTTAGCAAGCAGTTTGGCGCTTTGGGCGATCTGGTGCAGAAGATACCGCCACGGTTCCGTCAGTGATGGGGGACGTTGGCAGAGAAAAAAGGGGTTGTGGGCGTTTGAAACGTCAGGGATATTGCGGCCTGCTGGTCCTGGCAGTGATGCTGCTGGGCTGGCAAGGCACGGCCTGGGCTGCGGATGCAGCCTTGCCGGCACTGAATGTCTCCCTGGGCACCGCTCAGGGACCACAGGATGTGGCCGTGACGCTGCAGGTCATGGCCCTGCTGACGATTATCTCGCTGGCACCGGGCATTCTCATGATGACTACGTCTTTCGTGCGTATCGTTGTCGTAATCGGTTTTCTGCGCAACGCCCTGTCGACACAGAATGTACCGCCTAACCAGGTGGTCATCGCGCTGTCACTGTTCTTGACGTTCTATATCATGGCTCCTTACTGGGGACAGGCCAATCAGGAGGGCATCCAGCCCTATCTCAACGGGCAGATTACGCAGGAAGAGGCGCTGACAAATACAGTGGAGCCCCTGCGTGAGTTCATGTTCAAGCAGACACGCGAGGCGGATTTGGCGCTGTTTGTCAATCTCTCTGATGCTGAGCGCCCGGAGACACAGGACGATGTGTCTACGTTTACGCTGATTCCAGCTTTTGTTATCAGCGAACTCAAGACGGCTTTCCAGATAGGGTTTATGATTTATATTCCCTTTATCGTCATCGATATGATTGTCGCGAGTACGCTGATGTCGATGGGCATGATGATGCTGCCACCGGTCATGATTTCTCTGCCGTTCAAAATACTGCTTTTTGTCATGGTGGATGGCTGGCATCTGCTCATCAAGTCGCTTATCGTCAGCTTTAAGTAGCCATGCGGGAGGAAGGTGGAACCATGTCGGGTGACCTCGTCATCCAGCTGGGGCAGCAGGCCCTGTGGGTTGTGCTGCTGGTTTCGGCGCCGATGTTGGGCCTCGGGCTGATTGTCGGTCTCCTGGTCAGCGTCTTTCAGGCCACTACCTCTATCCAGGAGCAGACACTGGCCTTCATCCCGAAAATCATCGCCGTCTTTGTGGCCATCCTGATTTTCGGCCCCTGGATGCTGCGCATCATGGTGGAATATCTCACGAACCTGCTCGTCAATCTGCCGAGCTATATCGGCTAAGAGGCGCAGCTGCGGAAAGGAAACGGTCAGGTATGGATTTCTTTACACTGATGCAGGGGCATGCGGCCGTTTTTCTTTTATTGCTGACCCGCGTCAGCGGTATTTTCATCATCTCTCCTTTTTTTGGCAGCATGAATATTCCTATTTACTTTCGTGCCGCTACGGCTGCAGCTTTTGCTATGGTGCTTTTCCCGGTTATTGATGCGCTGGGGGCTGTACAGGCGCCGCCTACGGTGCTCATGTACACCGTGGCCGTGTTGGGAGAGCTTTTTATCGGCTGGCTGATTGGCTTTGTGGCGTACATTTCCTTTGCGGCCATCCAGATGGCGGGCAAGATTATGGATATGCAGGTGGGCTTCGCTATCGTCAATGTGTTGGATCCAACTTCCGGTCAGCAGATGCCGCTTATCGGAAGTTTTCTTTATAATCTGGCGATTATTATTTTCCTGGTGACGAACGGGCACCATATGCTCATCGCAGCCCTGGTGGAGAGCTTCCGGGCTGTGCCACTGCTGACCATCGAGCCGAACCTCTCCCTGCCGTTCATTATCGAGCATTTTACGACGGGTATTTTCCTCACAGGGATGAAAATCGCCATGCCGGTGACGTTTGCGATTTTGCTGACGAACGTCGGTTTGGGCATTCTCGCGCGCACGATGCCGCAGCTGAACATCTTTGTCGTGGGTATCCCCATGCAGCTGTTCATCGGTGTGACCGTGCTCTCGATGCTGCTCCCGTTCTATGTGCTGTTTCTGGATGTGGTGTTCAATGAAATGTATGGCAACGTCAGTATTGCGCTGCGGGCACTGCAACCCTAGCGTACCTCCCTATGAGGCTCCCTTTGTCTTCGACCTGCAGCTCTTCGCAGGCGATGACAAGACTGAGGAGCCTACCGCCAAAAAGCGGCAGGATGCGCGTAAGAAAGGCCAGGTTGGCCGCAGTACCGAGCTGAATACGGCCTTTGTCCTCGCGGTGGGTTTTTTCACCTTGAAGCTCATGGCCGACTATATTTACGTGCAGATTGCCGATTACACCACCTATATTTTCGGTCATCTCAATCAGAGTATCGATGCCGAAAATGTGATGACGCTGTTCGCCGGTATCATGGTGGTGCTGGTGAAGACGGCGCTGCCGGTCATGCTGGCCATCATGGTCATCGGCCTGGCCATCAATTTTTTTCAGGTGGGGCTCTTGTTCAATACCGAGAAACTGGAGCCAAAGTTAGACAATCTCAATCCCATCAACGGTTTTGGCCGTATTTTCTCCAAACGCTCCCTCGTGGAGCTGGTGAAGTCCCTGTTTAAAATCGCTATTATCGGTGCTTTCCTGTATATGTTTCTGCAGGAACAGGTACTGATTATGCCACAGTACATATATCTGGACCTCTTTACGGCGCTGGCTCAGATGGAGAATGTAATTTTCAAGATGGCTTTCCAGATCTGCGGCGTGATTTTCTGCATGGCGGTGCTCGACTATGCCTACCAGAAATGGCAGACAACGCAGGACCTGAAGATGTCCAAGCAGGAGGTCAAGGACGAGTTCAAACAGTCCGAAGGCGATCCGCAAATCAAGGGCAAAATCCGTCAGAAGCAGCGTCAGATGGCGATGGCGCGCATGATGCAGGAAGTGCCGAAGGCGGATGTTATCATCACGAACCCGACGCATTTCGCCGTGGCGCTTGTCTATCAGCAGGGCATGCTGGCCCCGCGCGTCGTAGCTAAAGGTCAAGACCTCGTGGCGCAGAAAATCAAGGCCATTGGCCGCGAGAACAATGTGCCGCTCGTCGAGAACCGGCCACTGGCCCGCGCGCTCTATGCGGCTGTGCAGGTCGGCGACTTCGTACCACAGGAACTCTATCAGGCCGTGGCTGAGGTTCTGGCCTATGTATACCGTTTGAAACGCAAAAAACGCCGGGCGTAGCGGCAGCTGGCCCATAGAGGCCAGTTGTTTGACCCACACAGTCCGGTTGTAGATATAGTTGGCAGATTCTAGTAAGGAGATTGGTTTATGGCTGCATCACAGGCGGTTGCCCCGTCGCAGGGCACCACGTTCATCCAGCGGTACAGCGATGTGCTTATCGCGCTGGCCATCGTGACCATCGTCATTATGATGATTATCCCGTTGCCCACCTTCCTGCTGGATTTGCTGATTTGTTTAAACATCACCATCGCACTGCTCGTGGTCATGTCGGCCATCTATAACGTAGAGGCGTTGGATTTATCAGTATTCCCGTCACTGTTGCTTATTACGACGTTGTTCCGCCTCGCGCTGAATATTTCGTCCACGCGACTGATTTTGCTGGACGGTTTCGCCGGCGAGGTCATCACGGCATTCGGCAACTTCGTGGTCGGTGGTAACGCCGTGGTCGGTTTCATCGTCTTTATTATCCTCGTCATTATTAACTTCATCGTTATTACCAAGGGTTCGGAGCGTGTCGCCGAGGTCTCGGCGCGTTTCACATTGGACGCTATGCCTGGTAAGCAGATGTCTATCGATGCTGACCTGAATCAGGGCGCTATCACCGACGCCGAGGCGAAACGCCGCCGTGAGAAAATCCAGCGCGAGGCGGATTTCTTCGGCGCTATGGATGGTGCTTCGAAGTTCGTCAAGGGCGATGCTATCGCCGCCATCATCATCATGATGATTAATATTACGGGTGGCTTCGTCATCGGCATGGTGCAGCGCAACCTCGAGGCGGTGCAGGCTTTGCAGCAGTACACGCTGCTGACCGTCGGTGAGGGCCTTGTCTCCCAGATTCCGGCGCTGCTCATCTCGACGGCAACGGGCCTTATCGTGACGCGCTCGGCCGCCGAGGGGAATTTGGGCGCCGACCTCACGAAGCAGCTATTCCGCAACGAGCGTATCTTCTTTATCCTGGCGGGTGTGCTCGTGTTCCTGGCCATTGTGCCGGGCCTGCCGGGGTTCCCGTTCCTCTGCCTGTCTGCTGTCTGTGTGCTCATCGGCTTGAACCTCAAGCGTTCGCATGAGGCGGCCGTGCAGCAGACGGAGGCGTCGCAGAAGACCAAGACCAAGACGGCGGCGAAAAAGGCGCAGGCTTCGCCGGAGAATGTCATCTCGCTGCTGCAGGTCGACCCGATGGAACTCGAAATCGGCTACAGTCTCATTCCGCTCGTCGATACGGGACAGGGCGGCGACCTGCTCGACCGTATCGTCATGATCCGTCGTCAGTGCGCGTTGGAACTCGGCCTCGTGGTGCCGACCATCCGCATTCGCGATAATATCCAGATTAAACCGAATGCCTATATTATCAAGCTCAAGGGCATTGAAATCGCCAAGGGCGAGCTCATGCTCGACCATTACCTCGCGATGAACTCCGGTACGGTGTTTGAGGAGGTGCCGGGCATTGAGACGACGGAGCCGGCCTTTGGTCTGCCCGCCCTCTGGATTCCGGAGAGCGAACGCGAGCAGGCCGAGCTCAACGGCTACACGGTCGTCGATGCGGTCTCGGTGCTGGCGACGCACCTCACAGAGGTTGTCAAGCAGCACGCCGCTGAAATTCTCGGCCGTCAGGAGACGCAGAACCTCGTGGACAACCTCAAAAAGACGAACGAGTCGCTCGTCAACGAGGTCGTGCCCGACCTGCTCAATATCGGCGAAATCCAGAAGGTCCTGCAGAACCTGCTGGGCGAGCGCGTCTCCATCCGCGACATGGGTACCATCATGGAGGTGCTGGCCGATTACGGCCGTGCCACCAAGGATACAGAGGTGCTCACGGAGTATGTACGCCACGCACTGGCGCGCCAGATTACACATGCGAATGTACAGAACGGCGTGCTGCCCTGCGTGACGCTCGACCCGGCTCTGGAGAACCGCATTGCGGGGGCTGTCCAGCGCACGGAGCATGGCTCCTATGTGTCCCTGGATCCCGATACGATGCAGAAACTCGTGGATGCACTCGAAACCGAGTTGCAGAAACTGACCAATATGGGCTATCAGCCGATTGTGCTGACGAGCCCGGCTGTACGCCCGTACTTCCGCAAACTGGTGGAACGTCCGGTGTCCGGCGTTATCGTGCTTTCCCATGCTGAAATCGAGCAGTCGGTGGAAGTGCAGATTCTTGGGGTGGTGAAAATCTAAGTGCAGATAAAAGTGTTTAAAGCGCCGACGATGAAGGAGTGCATGGCTCAGGTCAAGGAGGCCATGGGGCCGGATGCGGTCATCCTGCATCAGAAAAAATACCGTGAAGGCGGTATCCTCGGCTATGGTGGCAGTGAGGTCGTGGAGGTGACGGCGGCCATTGAGGACCAGGAGGAGAATCTGCAGCCGCGGCGGCCAAAAACGCAACCGGCGGCCACGCCACAGCCAGTCAAGCAGCCAGCACCACAGCCGCGGCAGGTGCTGAACCAGTACAAGACCAGCGGTACGGCGGCTGCCGTGCAGCAGCTGGAGCAGCCGGCACCGGTGACGCCGCAGTCGGCAACGCTAGCGCCGCAACCGTCCCCGGTGGCGCCGTCGGCGTTTGCGCAGCCGCCTGCTGCCGCGCAGCCAGCCGTGTCTGCCTATGCGCAGCCGGCAGCCCCTATCGTAACGATACCGCCTGCTCAGCAGCCCGCAGCTGCGCCGGTCAAGTCGGAGGATCAGGAAAAAATCAACCGTCTGGAGTCGGAACTGGCCCAGATGAAGGCCATGCTGGCGCAGGTCATGAATAAGGAAACCGGGTCCGACCAGGTGACGCTCCTGGACGCGCTGCAGCGTCAGGAAGTCAGTGAAGATATCCGCAAGGGACTCGCCGCACAGGCGCAGGCTGGGGAAACACTGCTCGACTGCCGTGACCCCAAGGCACAGGACGTGCTCAGCCACTTTCTGGCCCGGCATATGCATTTCGCCAAAGGCATTGACCTGCAGCAAGGGAAAAAGCCACGTACGGTGGCGCTCATCGGGCCCACGGGCGTGGGCAAGACGACGACGCTGGCGAAAATTGCCGCGCGTTTTGTGCTGGAAAAGAATGTGAACGCCGCGCTCATTACGGCCGATACCTATCGTATCTCGGCTGTGGAGCAGCTGAAGACGTATTCGGATATCATCGGCATTCCACTGACGATTGTTTATGCGCCGGATGAACTTCGGGTAGCTTTACACAAATACGCCGATAAGGACCTTATCCTTATCGATACGGCGGGGCGCAGCCAGCACAATACCTACCAGATGCAGGAACTGCAGGAGTTTCTGCAGGCAGCGCCGCATATCGAGAAGCATCTCGTACTGAGCGCGACGACCAAGCAGCAGGATGCACAGGATATCCTGACGAAGTTTGCGGTCTGTCAGCCGGACCGGGTGATTTTCACCAAGGCGGATGAGACAAGCAGCGTGGGGCTCATACTCAATCTGCTCTATGAGCAGGAGATTGCTCTGTCCTTCCTGACGAACGGGCAGAGTGTGCCGGACGATATCGTACCGGCGACGCCGGCGGCCCTTGCGGGACTGTTGCTGCGCGAATGATGTAAAACAGGAGAATGAGTAAAGATGGCAGATCAGGCAGCAAGGCTGCGTCAGCTGGTCGATGACCAGCAGGACGTAAAGATTACCAGCCCGCAGGCCGATGGTGCGCGCGTGATTGCGATTACCAGCGGCAAGGGGGGCGTGGGCAAGACGAACCTTACGGTCAATCTCGCCGTGGCGCTGGCCCATCTCGGACAGCGCGTGCTGATTGTGGATGCGGACCTCGGCATGGCCAATGTGGATGTGGTGCTGGGCAGCCGCGCGCAGCATACGCTCAGCGACCTGCTGCAGCCGGAAATGACGCTCGAGGATATCCTCGTACACGGGCCCTACGGCGTGAACTATATCTCCGGCGGCTCGGGCCTGGAAAAGGTCAGCAGCATCGTGCAGGGCGGGCGGCAGCAGCTCATGCAGAAACTCACCGGCTGCGGCCGTCTGGCAGATATCATCCTCGTCGATACGGGCGCCGGGCTCGGCCGCACGGTGATGGATTTCATCCTGGCGGCCGATGAGGTACTGCTCGTGACGACGCCGGAGCCGACGTCGCTCACGGATGCCTATGCGGTGATGAAGGCCTACAGCGTCTACGCTCAGGAGGGCCAGATGCAGCTGGTCATCAACCGGGTTTACGATGTCGAGGAAAGCAGCGAGGTGGCTGCGAAGCTGGCGCAGACGGCACAGCGGTTCCTGCACATCGATATCGGCTGTCTGGGGTATATCTATGACGATCATACGGTGAGGAAGTCCGTGCGGCGCCAGGTACCCTTTATGGTTGCCGCACCAGACTCTTTGGCCGCGCAGTGTGTACAGGCACTGGCGGGCAGCCTGCTCTATGGACGCAAGATGTCTGTCAAGCGGGGCTGGAGAGGATTTCTCCAGCAAATTTTTCATTTTTCGCGTTAAACATGGAGGAACTTGGCTATGACAGGCGAAATATTACAAGCAGGAAAGGTGTTAAAGGTGGGCCAGCGCCTGGAGGTCTTTTTAGACAATCGGGAGGAGCGCCTGAGCAGCCGCATTGAGGACATCAAGGGCGACGAGCTTATCGTGGCGATGCCGTTCGATGACAAGCGCGTGCCGGTTATCCCTATGCAGGGCGAGAGCCTGTATGCGCAGGCAGCAGCAGGCAGCAGCCGCTACCGTTTCTTTACGACGTTCCGCGGTACTGCGCAGGAGGGCAATCTGCCCGTCTGGCGTCTGGAGTTCCCTGCGACGTGCGAAAAGTTCCAGGATCGGGCCTTCGTACGGGTCAAGGTGAACATGTACGTCAAGGTGCGCTTCGTCGATGAGGAAGGCTGTATCGCCGAGCCTGTGCTGACGCCGGTGGTAGATCTCAGCGGCAACGGCATCTGCTTTGCCTGGCCCAAGCCCGTGAAGGTGGGGACCCAGGTCGGGCTGGAAATCAACGAAATTCCTGATGTCGGCCCGTTGGAGATTATGAGTCAGGTCGTACGGTGCACGCCTGTGCAGCGCGGCGATGATGACTATGTCTACCAGGTGGGGGCCTCGTTCCAGCATCTTTCACGCAATATTGCCAATAAAATAGTCCACTATGTCTTCACGGTGCAGCGCGAAATTATCGCCAAGGGCATCGGCAAGGACTAAACGGTGGGCTGCGGGTAATGAGGTGAGCAGGATGATACGTGTCTTGATAGCGGACGATTCTGCCTTTATGCGCAAGGTCCTCTCGGACCTGTTCAAGAAACAGGCAGATTTTGAAGTAGTCGCTACGGCCAAGAACGGCAAGGAGGCCATCGAGCTGACGAAGCAGCTCAAGCCCAATCTGCTGACGATGGATGTCAACATGCCGGTGATGGATGGCCTGAATGCCCTGGCGGTCATTATGGATGAGTGCCCGACGCCGGTCGTGATGCTCAGCAGCCTGACGCAGGAGGGCACGGAGGCTACCATCCGGGCGCTGGAGCTCGGCGCGGTCGATTTCATCAGTAAGGCGGGCGGCTCCATTTCCCGTATCGATACGATTGAGGAGGATATCCTCGCTAAATGCCGTAATGCGGCGCTGGCGCGCGTGCACAAGACGCTGCGCCTGCCACCTAAACCGGCAGCAGTACCACCGAAACCAGCAGCACCGACGATGAAGCGCATCCAGCTGCCACTGCAGCGCGGCGGCCGCCCCACGGCTCCGCCACCGGCACCAGCTGCGCCAGCGCGCAATCCATTGCTCAGACGGCAGCAGCAGACACCAGCCTTTACCCCGCATGCAGTGAGCGCGTCCGGCGCACCGGCCGGGCAGAAGCTTGTGGCTATCGGCACCTCGACGGGCGGCCCACAGGCCCTGCAGAACGTCATCACGCAGCTGCCGGGTGACCTGCCCTGCGGGGTGGTGGTCGTGCAGCATATGCCGCCCGGTTTTACCAAGGCTTTAGCCGACCGGCTCAATTCCATCTCGGCCATCAAGGTCAAAGAGGCTGAGGATGGCGATATCATCCAGCCCGGTCAGGTCTATATAGCACCCGGCAACTACCATATGCGCATTGCCTCGGAGGGCCGCAAGCGCAAGATTGTGCTCGGTCAGGACCCACCGGTAGGCAATCACCGGCCGGCCGTTAACGTGATGTTCGACTCGGTCGCGCCCGTGGGACGCGAGCTCGTGGCCGTCATCATGACCGGCATGGGCTGTGATGGCTGTGAGGGTATGAAGAAAATCAAGGCCAATGGCGGCTACAGTATCGCGCAGGATGAAGCAAGCTGCGTGGTCTACGGCATGCCGAAGGCTGTAGTAGATGCCGGCCTGGCAGATGAGGTTCGCCCCGTCCAGAATATAGCCAGAGCCATTGTCGAAGCGGTGAAAAAGTAATTTAGGGGGAATAGAGAATGGATACCAATCAGTACATGGACATGTTCCTGGACGAGTCGCATGAGCATCTGCAGTCTTTGAATGATGGCCTGCTGAGTCTGGAAGACAACATGGAGGATACGTCAGTCGTCAACGAAATCTTCCGTAACGCGCATACGCTGAAGGGCATGTCGGCGACGATGGGCTACAACAAAATCGCCGAGCTCACGCATGAGATGGAGGATGTGCTCGACCTCATCCGCAAGAACCAGCTGAAGCTCGATGAGAACATCATCGACATCCTGTTCAAGTGCATTGACTCGCTGACGCAGATGATTGATAATGTCGGCAACGGCGACCCGGAGGATCTCGTCGATGTTTCTGAGCTCGTCAGCCAGCTGAGCAAAATCTCCAAGGGCGATGTCCCCGAGGCACAGGGCGCAGCCGCTCCGGCCGTTGCCGCACCTGCTGCCGCACCCGCGGCATCCCCGTCCATCCAGCTCACGGATGTCGATAAAGACGTCATCCGCGAGGCCAAGGAAAAGGGCCTCATTGCCGTGCATGTGCAGATCACGCTGGCGCAGACCTGCCTGCTGAAATCTGCCCGCTCCTACATGGTCATGAATGCGCTGGACGA
This sequence comes from uncultured Veillonellaceae bacterium, assembly GCA_900316275.1. Lineage (GTDB taxonomy): Bacteria > Bacillota > Negativicutes > Selenomonadales > Selenomonadaceae > UBA2897. The sequence goes on along the minus strand of ONCF01000022.1, from coordinate 9,444 downwards.
GCTCGGCGATGTCATCAAGTCCGTGCCGTCGGCTGAGGACCTCGAGCAGGAGAAGTTTGACCATACGTTCGATGTCATTGTGGTGACGGCGACGGATGTCAAGACGGTCGAGGACGCCGTCAACACGATTTCGGAAATCGAGAAGTTCACGGTGACGGTGGTGGACCCGGATGCGGCTCCCGCACCGGCACCAGCGGCAGCACCGGCACCAGCGGCGGCTGCACCGGCAGCGGCTCCTGCTCCGGCAGCAAAACCGGCAGCCAAGCCGGCTCCCGCCAAGAAACCGGCAGCAGCGGCTGGCGGCGGTGGCGACCACAAGAAGCCGCATAAGAGCCAGTCCGTGCGCGTAGACATCGACAAGCTCGACACGCTGATGAACCTCATGGGCGAGCTCGTCATCAACAAGGTCCGTCTCGAGCAGATCGGCCAGACGCACCGCCTCTCCGAGCTCACGGAGACGCTGGAGCAGATGGACCGCGTGACGACAGACCTGCAGAACATCGTCATGAAGGTCCGCATGGTGCCGGTAAGCTCCGTGTTCAACCGCTTCCCGCGCATGGTGCGTGATATCGCGAAGGAACTGAACAAGGAAATCAACCTGACCATCGAAGGTGAGGAGACCGAGCTCGATCGTACCGTTATCGATGAAATCGGTGATCCGCTCATGCATTTGCTGCGTAACTCCTGCGACCACGGCGTCGAGATGCCGGACGAGCGCGAGGCAAAAGGCAAGCCGCGTGCCGGTGAAGTCGGCCTCATCGCCCGTCACGAAGGCAACAACGTCGTCATCATGGTTACGGATGATGGCGCAGGCATCGTCGCTGATAAAATCCGCAGCAAGGCCGTCGAAAAGGGCATGATCAGCCAGGAAGAGGCAGACAAGCTCGACGATGCCGATGCCGTCCGTCTGATTTTCCTGCCCGGTTTCTCCACGGCGGAGAAAATTACCGATATCTCCGGCCGTGGCGTGGGCATGGATGTCGTGCGCAGCAAGATTGAGGCGCTGTCCGGTCACGTCGATGTCGAGACGAAGGTCGATGAGGGCTCCGTCTTCAAGATTAAGCTGCCGCTGACGCTGGCCATCATCCAGGCCATGCTCGTGCAGGTACAGGAGGAGATGTACGCCATTCCTCTCGGCTCCATCGACAGCACGATCAACATCCAGCCAACGGATATCCAGACCATTCAGAATAAAGAAGTCATCGTGCTGCGCGGCGAGATTATCCCCATCATCCGCATGGATGAGCTGCTGCAGGTACCGCATGTCAAGGATGCCGAGGACCTCTTCGTCGTCGTCGTACATGCAGGTGAGCAGAAAGCCGGTATTGTCGTTGATAACCTCATCGGTCAGCAGGAAATCGTCATCAAGACGCTCGGCAGTCTGTTCACCGGCCTCAAGATGTTCTCCGGTGCCACGGTGCTTGGCGATGGCCGCGTGGCGCTGATTCTCGATGTTGCGACCATGATGCAGTAAGGGGAGGTAAATACGATGGCTAACGAAGAAACGAAAAACGAGCAGATGCAGGAGGGCATTCAGGTAGTTGCCTTCAAGCTGCTGAACGAAGAATATGGCGTGAGCATCCTGAATGTACAGGAAATCCGCAACCTGACGGACATCACGCGCGTGCCGTTCGCCCAGGGCTATATCAAGGGCGTTATCAACCTGCGCGGCTCCGTGCTGCCGGTCATCGACCTCAAGAAGCGCCTCGGCCTGGCCGATGCGCCCTATACCGATGACACGCGTATCGTCACCGTGACGATTGGTGATCTGCATGTGGGCATGCTGGTCGATGCTGTGACCGAGGTCCTGACCATCAACAGCAAGCCGGTGGACCCCAAAAAGGCTATCAACGGCAAAGAGATTACGAAATATCTCAGCGGTATCGGCAATGTGGACGGCAGGCTCATCATCATGCTGAACCTGCAGGAAATTCTGGAATTGCCCAAGGATAACAAATAAAATCTAAGCTGAATGTCGAAGCAAGGACGTGCCAGACCGGTACGTCCGTGCTTCATATCCAGCACAGCATACATAATGAGGAGACTGCTTATGTCAGATGAAGAACTGAATTTAAGCGCCGCCCAACTGGATGCACTCAAGGAAATCGGCAACGTCGGTGCAGGTAATTCAGCCACGGCCTTGTCCCAGATTATCAACCGGCGCATAGATATGAATGTGCCGCGTGTGGATCTGGTTCCCTTGGAGGCAGTACCGGATCTGGTAGGCGGGCCGGATGCCATTGTGGTGGGCATTTTCTTGCGCGTGTACGGCAAGGCACCCAGCAATATTTTGTTCCTGCTGCCCAAGAAGAGTGCTTTTTATCTGGTCGATAAACTCATGGGACGCAGCCATGGTGAGACCACGAAGCTGGATTTCATGGATGAGTCGGCCCTGATGGAGATTGGCAATATCCTGACGGGGGCGTATCTCAATGCGTTCTTTACCTTTACGAAGCTCACGATGCTGCCGTCTATCCCGGCGCTGGCTATGGATATGGCAGGTGCCATTTTGAACGTAGTCCTGGTGCAGCTGGGGCAGATGGGCGACAAGGCTCTGGTCATCGAGACGGAGTTCCTGTCGGAGGATGATGGAATCAGCGGCCAGTTCTTCCTGGTACCGGATCCTGGTTCTTTGGAAACGATTATATCCGCAGTGGGAGTTGAATGATATGCCAGAACTTATTCGAGTCGGCATGGCGGACTACAAAGTGGGCAAAGCTCCCGCCACGCTGATCAGCTATGGGCTGGGTTCCTGCATAGGTGTATCGTTGTACGATCCGCAACTCAAGGTGGGCGGACTCCTGCATATCATGTTGCCGGATAGTACACAGGCCAGAGCCAGTGATAACCCTGCGAAATTTGCCGATACCGGTTTGCCCCTGATGCTAAACGATGTGCTGAAGCTCGGTGCGGTCCGCAGCCGCCTCGTGGCCAAGATTGCCGGTGGGGCGCAGATGTTCGCCTTTGCCAATGCCACGGACATCATGCGCGTAGGTGCACGCAATGCCGAGGCCATCACCAATCTGCTCAAGGAAATGAAAATTCCTCTGGTCGCCCAGGATGTGGGCGGTACGTATGGCCGCACGGTATCCATTGACCTTAATTCAGGTGACTATACTGTGCGTACGATTGCCAAGGGCGAAAAGCAGATTTGAGGACGCTGGAGAGAGAATAGCAGGTGAGAGAGTTTGGTCAAATTCAAATTGTCGCTGCTGCTGGCGGTGATAGCTGCCCTGACCGTCATTTTGGCGGGGCTGACCAGCGGCGCGCGTTTCAGCACGATTTTGCTGCGTACTTTGGCCGGGGGCCTGGTCTCCCTGGTCTGCGTGTATCTCATCCTGCTGTTTGCGGAGAGCCGTGAGTGGCTGGGGCTGGATACGAACCCTGAGTTGCAGGCGGTGGAGGATACGACGGCGACAGATGAGGAGGCGGCAGCGTCCGGGACGGATGCGCAGGCGGCTGCCGATGCTGGTCAGGACATGTCGGAGCCAGAGGCGGCAGAGGCACCTGCAGAGGGGTTCCAGCCGATGCAGGCCGCCTCACTGGAGCATATGGAGGTACCGTCTAAAACGTAAGGAAGGGGGCCTCGGCGATGAATGAGGACGAGCAGCAGCAGACGGTCGATGTTGCTTCCCTGTGGCAGCGTTACGCTGAGGACCATAGTGTCGAGCTGCGCAACGCGCTGGCGGAATACTATCTGCCACTGGTCAAGATTATTGCCGGGCGGCTGGCCATCAGTCTGCCACCGCATGTGGACCGGGACGACCTGTTGAGCAGCGGTTTCTTCGGCCTGCTCGATGCCATCGACCGCTATGATTTGCAACGAAAAAACAAATTCGAGACCTATGCCGGCGTGCGGGTGCGCGGCGCCATGCTGGACTATCTCCGGGCCAAGGACTGGGTACCCGTGTCCACACGGCAGAAAATCCGCAAGTATGAGCAGGCGGTGTTCGCGCTGGAGAACGAGCTGGGTCGCTCGGCTACAGACGACGAACTGGCTGCCCAGCTGGAGCTGTCGCCGGATGAGCTGCAGGAACTGGAAAAGCAGGTCAGCGTAGCGACACTCATACCCTTGGACGACTATCTGCGCGCGGACACGCCAGTCATCGCAGACGATGAGGGGCCGTCTGCGCGTTTGGAAAAGCTGGAGGAACAGGAAAACCTGGCACGGGCCATTGAACAGCTGCCGCCCAAAGAAAAAAAGGTGGTCACACTCTACTACTATGAGGAAATGACACTCAAGGAAATCAGCCTGATTATGCATTTGTCAGAGGCGCGTATTTCGCAGCTGCATACCAAGGCAGTGTTCCGCATGCGCGCGTTTATGTCACGTACGTGAGCTGGGCCCTGAGTCTGGAATTATAGCCTGGGGGAATCATCATGGATGAAGTCACATATCCGACCGTAGGCAATAAAGATGCCGGGTATCTTTTCGAATTTCGGGAGGATGGCGTCTTCCTCACGGTCTATCCGTCTGACTCCAATGAGACGTTGTTCGAGCTGACCGACCTGCAGCAGATTTTGGCTGATTACAAGGTCGAGGACTACGACATCCTGGAACTGGCCAAGGCTATCCGCAGCGCCAAGGGCGAGCCAGTGAAACTCAGTGAGCATTTCGCGGCGCCAGCTGCGGCGGCAGCGGATGAGTCGGAGGCCGATTCTGGCGAGGGCGCAGCGCCGCCCAAGGGTGATGGTCAGCCGACGCCTGAGGAAATCGAGAATCCGCCAGCTGGCATCATCATCGATGTCACCAAGGATAAAATGCAGGCGACTATCCGCTACGATACGAAGCAGGGCACGGCCCTGCCCACCGAGCAGGACGTCATGACGGCGCTCGAGGAAAAGGGCATCATCTTCGGCGTGGACCGCGAGGCCATCCGTGCGGGTGTGCGGCGCCTGAGCCCCTTTGTGGTGGCCAAAGGCCAGCCCCCGGTGCATGGCAAGAACGCCTATATCGACAAGAAATACGATTTGGGCGTTCTGGGGCACCCGGCGGTGAACCAGTACAACCGGGTTGACTACAAAAATATGAACCTCTTTGTGCTCGTCAAGAAGGGCGACCTGCTGGCGGAGCGGATACCACAGACGCAGGGCGTGTCCGGCATGGACGTCTACGGCGTCACGGTGACGGCGCGCAACGGCCGCCCCACGCCGGTGCCCAAAGGCAAGAATATCGAAATCCGCGATGAGAATTTTGTCTACGCGCTGATTGACGGTCAGGTGGTTGAGAAGGGGCCGCAGATCAGCGTGGACCCGCATCTCGTCATCAAATCCGGCGTCGGCGTCGGTACGGGCAATGTCGACTTTACGGGCAGCATCGAGATTAACGGCAACGTGGAGGCTGGCTTTATTGTCAAGGCGACGGGCGACGTCGTCGTCAATGGTCTCGTCTCGGGTGATGTCTCGGGCCGCAATGTCTTCGTGAGTGGCGGTATCAGCGGGCTGAACCGCGGCAAGGTCAAGGCCGAGGAGGATGTGCAGGCAGCCTACGTAGAGAATGCTACCGTCGAGGCGGGGCGCGATATCACGGTCGGTGATGTGGCCCTGCATTCCAAGCTCAGCGCGGGCAAGCGTATCTATGCGCAGGAGCGCAAGGGCTCTATCGTGGGCGGTACGGCGGCGGCCGGTGAGGAAATCCTCGCCAAGATGTTTGGCAATCCGGCCTTTGTCGTGACGCGTATAGCCGTGGGCATCAATCCAGCCTTGCAGCAGCAGTACAAAACGGCCTGCCAGGAGTATAAAGCCGACAAGCTGCGTTTGCAGCAGGTCGATGCCATGCTCAACACGTTGAGTAAAATCGATACGAGCAAGCTGCCGCCGCAGCGCATTGAGCAGATTAACAAGCTGACGTGCTCACGTTACCCTCTGGCGGGCAAGGTACGCCGCACGGAGAAGCTCATTGAGACGCTGGAGGAAGAACTGGGCAAGATGGAGCACGGCCGCGTGAGTATCGTCGATAGGATGTTCCCCGGCTGCCGTGTGTCGGTCAACGGCCTTATGATGAACGTGCAGTCGGAGATACAGCACGCGAAGCTGGAGGCCAAGGAAGATGAAGTGCGCGTCTGCCCGTTCTAAGCAGGGAAAATATGGTCGGTAGCAGACAGATGACAAAGAGAGGTGTCAGGTCATGGATGTTACGCCAATGAGCCTGCAGATGGTAGTGCCGCGGGCGACCGAGGCCAGCCAGGTGCAGCACAATCTGAACCAGGCGGCGAACCTGCAGCAGGAGTTCGAAACCATGCGGCAGGAGGCCGACGCCAAACTGAAAGAGTCGCAGGTGCGCGGCAAGGACAATCCCGAGGACGGCAAAATCAAGGATGACCAGCAGCGTAAGCAGGGCCAGGGCGGTGCCGGCGGTGGCCAGCGCGGCCAGCAGCAGGAGCAGGCGGAGGACGATGCGCCGGCCTATGCGGTAGACCCGATGCGCGGGCATCATTTAGACATCAGCCTGTGAGAGCAGGTATAGTAAAGGAGCAGCGTCAGCAATGGTCACGGAAATACTGGGGTTTTTGATTATTCTGGGGGCGGGCCTCGCCCTCCTCGCGCGTTGGCAGATGCGCAAACAGCCCCGGCGTGAATATGCTGACATGCAGGCCTCGACGGCGCGGCTCAAGGCGGAACTGGAGCACTCAGGCGAGGCCATCGTGCAGCGCATGGGCAGCCATGTGGCACAGCTGGAGGAGCTCATCCGGCAGGCTGATGAGCGGGCGGCTCAACTGGACTCGCGTATCGCGGACTGTCGGCGGCTCGAGGCGGAGCTGGAGTTACGCTCGGCTGAGCTTTCGCAGCGCGCGCAGCAGACCGTGGCTGCAGCACAGCTGGCCAGTACGGCGGCCATCGCACCGCAGCCTGTGATGAGTGCACCGCTCGCTACGCCAGCGCCCGAGCGCGTCGACGCCCAGGATTTTGCTACGGTACTGCAGAACTCCATCGCGCGGGAAGAGCGCGAGAGCATGTCCATGCAGGGGCCAGCGCACGGTCAGGCAGCGGGCCTGGCGGCGGCTGTGGGCACACCACTCAGCATGACCCCGCCTGAGCGTGCGGACGAGCCGGAGACGAGCGACGATGCTGGCGAAGAGGCCGAGATACCAGCCGCTACGCGTGCGCGGGCACTGCTCATGGCTGGCTACTCAGCGGAGGAGGCGGCCCGTGAGACGGGCCTCGGTCAGGGGGCGGTGCAGCTCATTCAGGAGATGAACCGGCACGCGCTCGATGAAGCTGTGGCACCAGCGCAACGCTAAAGCAATATGTGAGTACAAGAAAAGCGCCTTCCCAGGTACGAGCCGGGAAGGCGCTTTCGTTTGCCCTTATGCAGATTGAGGTGACCTCGTCCGTAACAGCGCTATACTATACACCGGGTTATGGCACAGGCATTAGTACAGGCACCTTAGCCCAAGGCAAGGCTGTTAGCTAATCAGGCGTTGGAGAGCTGGCGGAACTGCTCGAGTTTTTGCATAGCGGCGCCGCTCGCGATGAGCTCGCGGGCGCGCTCGATGCCGTTAGCGATGGAGTCGGCTGCGCCGCCGAGGTAGATGCCAGCGCCAGCATTCAGCAGTACGATGTCCGTCTTCGGTCCCTGTGCGCCGTTCAGGATGTCGAGGGTTACCTGCGCATTTTCCGCGGGTTCGCCGCCCACGATATCGTTCTTCTGGCAGCGCGTAAAGCCGAAGTCTTCCGGCTTGATGGTATAGCGTTTGAACCAGCCGTCCTTGAATTCGCAGACGGCGGTTGGCGCGCTCATGGAGAGCTCATCGAGGCAGTCCTCGCCGTAGATGACCATGCCGCGCTTGACGCCGAGCGAGAGCAGCACCTGCGCGATGGGCTCGAGCAGATACTCGTCGTAGACGCCGAGCAGCATGCGCGTCGGGTGCGCCGGGTTCGTGAGCGGGCCGAGGATGTTGAACACCGTGCGGATACCCAGCTCTTTGCGGATGCCGCCCACATATTTCATCGAAGCGTGATACTTCTGCGCGAACTGGAAACAGATACCGATTTTTTGCAGCTCCTCGACGGCCTTCGCAGGCGGCTGGTCGAGGTTGATGCCGAGCGCCTCGAGGCAGTCTGCCGCGCCGCATTTTGAGGAGGCCGCGCGGTTGCCGTGCTTCGCGACCTTGACACCGGCGGCCGCGATAATCATGGCGGCTGTCGTGGAGATATTGATGGAGTGAGCGTGGTCGCCTCCCGTGCCGACAATGTCGAGGACATCCATATCATGCTCGACTTTGAGGGCATGGTCGCGCATCGCCGCAGCCGAGCCGGAAATCTCGTCGATGGTCTCGGCCTTCGTGCTCTTGGTGGAGAGCGCCGCGAGATAGGCGGCATTCTGCACCTGCGACGTCTCGCCGTTCATGATTTCGTTCATGACCGCATAGGCTTCGTCATAGGTCAGGTCCTGTTTACTGACCACTTTCTCAATAGCTTCCTTTATCATAGGAAAATCATCTCCATAGCAATTGTAACTATACATAAAAACAACAATTAACTGAATTATACTATACGGCTGTAAACCAGTCAATCCTTGTTGCGTTGCAGTGTACACGCGACGGCATAAAAATAAAAAATAAGGGGCTGCGGCACGCCTGATATATCATTTGTGCACAGCACCCTGTTTTTACTGTATGTTTTTGTGCCGTTGTACGACGTTTATTGTCTAGAGGAACCAAGGGTTAAGGGCGTCGGGTCAGGCTTCTGAGAGGGAGCGGGACTCCTGTGCTGCTGTCTGCTGGCCGTGTCGCGTCCAGGCGGCAGTCAGCTCCAGGTGCAGCCAGGCGACGAACAAGCCCAGGATATTGCTGCCCGTGATGCAGGCAAAGGCCACGAGCAGGTTGAGCCAATAGTTTGCCTGCGCAGGGAAGGCGCCCAGATAATAGCCGGCGAAAATGCAGGAAAAAGCGTTGAACGCGACCATCGCCGCATTGGCTGGATTTTTGAGCAATACCATCACGCCGAGGATGGTGACAAAGACCGCCGCCATATTGGCCCCCATGGGTGTCAGTAGCCCCGCGAGCGCATCTGTCAGGACGATGGCCACGATGGCCAGGCCACCGGACAAAAGCGCCGTGCGCGCAACGGGGCGGATGATGGCCGGCCGGCTGCCAAGCGACAGATACCACACCCAGCCAATAAACACCGCCCAGACCGGCAGCTTGAGCAGCGCAAAAAGACAAGCGAGCGCCGATAGCCCGGCGACGACGATATCATTCTTGTTCAGCGCACGGAAACCCTTCATGTTAGACATCCTCCCCAGCTTATGCAAGCTTGCAATCAGGTTGATTTGCTATCATTATGTATTATATTCTAGCAGAGCTCGCTCACAGAAAAAAGGACAGTCGTCCAATGTAGCCTTTATGAAAAAGCAATTGAGGCTTCGGGCATGATTGTGGGTGAATGCCCTGCCCCTGACTGAAATTTGCTATTGAAAAGCCATGTTGGTTCCTGTAAAGT
>ONCF01000031.1 GCA_900316275.1 uncultured Veillonellaceae bacterium | reverse complement strand
GCGGATGAAGGGGCTTGAACCCATACGCCTTGCGGCACTGGATCCTAAATCCAGCGTGTCTGCCAATTCCACCACATCCGCAAATACCTTCATATTTTAGCAACAAATGCGCGCCCTGTCAACGCATTTCGCCGCCTGCGCGCAGCAACACGGAACGTAGCACACGCGGCTGCGGGTCAGCGACGGCGGCGCGCCTGGCGCTGTTCCAGCTGCAGGATGCGGCAGCTGTTCAGCACGACAGCGAGCGTCGCGGTGTTGTGGATGACCGCGGCCCAGAGCGGGCTGATGCGGCCGAGCGCGCCGAGGAGCATGGCCGCACTGTTGACGAGGATGGTCGCCATGAAGTTCTGGTGCACGAGGCGCATGGTGCGGCGGCCGAGCTGCAAGGCCTCCATGAGGCGCGACGGGTCCTCGCCGTGGATGGTGACGGCCGAGGACTCGGCCGCGATGTCCGTCTGGCGGCCGCCCAGCGAGACGCCGACATCGGCGAATGCGAGCGCCGGTGCGTCGTTGATGCCGTCACCGACCATCATGACCGTGCCGCGCTGCTTGAGCTTGTTCACGTAGTCGCTCTTGTCCTCGGGCAAAATCTCTGCGTGGTAGGAGTCTATATCCATCTGGCGCGCGACCTCGGCGGCCACAGCCTTGCTGTCGCCCGTGAGCATGACGATTTCGTCGATGCCGTGGCGCCGCATCTGGTTCAGCGTCTTTTTCATCGCGGGCCGGATGGGGTCTTCGATGCCGATGACGCCGAGCAGCTTTTTATCACGTGCCACGTAGAGCAGGTTCTTGCCCTCGAGGCCCGTATCGAGCTGTTCACTATCCGCAATGCCGTTCTCACGCAGGAACTTCTTGCTGCCGACGCGCACCGTGCCGCCCGCATAGCCCTCGAACGCCGGTACCTCGGCGAGCATGCCGCGCGCCACGACCGTCTCGCTCGACGTGTGCTGTGGCGTCTGCCAGTCGTGCGCCTTGACGTATTTCTGAATGGCCACGGCCAGCGGATGCACGGAGTGCTGCTCCGCCGAGGCCGCGAGCAAAATCATTTCCTTTTCGTCTACGCCCTGCGCCGTGCGCGTAAAAGCAATCTGCGGGATACCGACGGTCAGCGTGCCCGTCTTGTCCAGCACGACCGTGTCCGTCTCCGCCAGCGCCTCGATGTAGTTGCCACCCTTGACAAGGATGCCGCGCTTTGCCGCCGCACTGATGGCCGCGCTGATAGCCGTGGCCGTCGAGAGCTTCAGGCCGCAGGAGAAGTCGATAAAGAGCAAATTCAGCACGCGCTGCCAGTCACGCGTCGCGCCGTAGACGATGGCCGCGCCGAGGAAAGACACCGGCACGAGGAAATTCGCCATCTGATCGGCGAAGTTCTGCACGGGGGCCTTGCGGTTCTGTGCCTCCTCGACGAGGTGCACGATATGCGCGAGGCTCGTGTCACTGCCGACCTTTTCCACGGCGATGATGAGCTCGCCCGCCTCGACGACCGAGCCTGCATACACGGGCGAGTCCTTATGCTTCATGGCCGGATTCGACTCGCCCGTGATGGAGGCCTGGTTCACGGCCGCCGAGCCCGCGAGCACGCGGCCGTCGATGACGATTTTCTCGCCCGTGTGTGCCGCGATCGTGTCACCGGCACGCACCGCCTCCACGGGTACCTTGGTCTCCACGCCGTTCTCCACACGCCAGACATAGCGCTGGTCGAGCGATAGCAGTCCCGAAATCTGCGTGCGCGCGCGCTCCGCCGCGTAGCTTGTGAGCATCTCCGCACCGTTCGAGAGCGTGAGCAGCGTGAGGCTGGACTCCGGCTTGCCCGCGAGCACGGAGGCGATGACCGCCGTCGCCGTCAGCGTGTCCGCGTTCGGCTGACGGTCACGCACGAGGCCCGTGACGCCATTCTGGATAAATTTGCGCGCGAGCGCCAGCACGAGGCCACTGCGCAGAAACTTCGTCGCGAGAAAGAGCTCCGGCGACGTACGCTTGATAATCTGCATGGCCGCGAAGACCGCGAGCGAGGCAATGGCGTCGCGCCGGTACTCGGCCAGCCGGTCGGCAGGCGTCACGGCCGCGGCCTGCGCCGCCTGCACGGCCGCGATGATATACTGCTGCAGCTCGCGCGCGGGCAGCGTGCCCACGTACCAAATGCGTACCTGCCGCTCGTCGACGAGCACGGCCTTCAGCGTACGGTAGCGACGCAGCTGTGCCGCGAGCTGAGCACGCTGTTCACGCGCGAGCGCGACCGGCAGGCGATAATTCATCCGTCCGTACATCATACGGTTCGCCATCCTCTCATCAGTGAGACCGCCCACCAAAGCATCTGCGAGGCCGAGGGATACTGCTTCGTCAGCACCATCTTGCGCAGGCCGCGCAACAGGAAAATCAGGAACGCCGCCGAGCTCACGTCGAGCCAGCCGCCCGTCGTGCGGCGAATCCACGCCGAAAAATCGCGCATGGAGCCGCGCACGCTGCGCGTCAGGGCACCCGCATGTGCCTCCACGGGCAGCGCGGCCTCATCGACGCGCTTGCGCCAGGGACGGCGGAAAATGTGCCGCGCAAGATACAGCGCGAGCGCGTCCATCTGCGCCTCGGCCGCCGCATCGTAGACAAAGAGCAGGCTGCCCGTAGCCGCATTGGCCCGGAACTCCTGCAAAAAAGCCAGCTTCGGCAGTTGCGCCTGCAGCATGGCCGCCAGCTCCGGCGTCAGCGGCGCGCGGTAGCGTCTGCGCCCCGGCAGACGGCTCACGCAGGCAAAGTCATACGACAACTGCTGTGAAACCTGCACGGCCTGCCGCTTCACCTGCGCCGCCACCTGCACCCCACGCTGATAGGCCTGCGTGCCACGTTGGCAGGCCTGTGCCCCGAGCTGCTGCGCCGTGCGCGGCGCGCCCGTGAAAAACTGCCGCAGCCCCTTGCCGATAGCTGCGCCCATCATAAAACCTGAAACATAAGACATCGTGTCATCTCCTCTGAATCTGTGCCACAAACGCCGTCAAAGCAATGCTGCACCGCCGCGCCCTGCCCCATAAGAGGGTGGCCGTGGCAAAGGCAGCCACGGAGTGCGTCAGCGCCGTTTGACATGCGTCATGATATACTCCTCGACCTTGCGCAGCTCGGCGTTGCGCCTGAGCACGGCTGGCTCGTATTTGATGAGGATGGAGCCCGTGACCGTGCTCGTCTCCACGCTCGCGATTTCCGCAAAGGACTCCAGCTGCGCCTGCACCTCCACCTCCAGCGCCGGATTGCCGATGAGCTTCGCCGAGCGTAGACGCACGCGCCCCGGCAGGTAGGAGGAGATTTCGACCGAGCGGATAAAGAGGTCCAGCTTCGTCGTAGGAATCTGTAAATTGCTTATGATATTCATTTTCGCTCCTATGCTATGAAAAAAGAGACTGCCGCAGCAGTCTCTCCTGCGTCAGCAGGCCTGAGGTTCTCCTCGCCTTATTTCTGGCTGGCCTCCTGTGCCGCAATCAGGTCCTCGAGCTCCTCTTTCTGGCGCTGCAGCTCTGCCAGCGGCAGCTCAGACGTCGGGGCTGCCGGCTGCATAGCGGCGAGCTGCTGCTCGCGCTCCTGCATGAAGCGATAGCCGAAAATACCAGCCACCGCGCCCACAGCGAGACCAATCCAAAAATCAGTTTTCTGGAACATGGGTATATACCTCCTCTACACCATGATAGCCATAATGATATACACTATCATTATTAACCATATCATAACAAGCCAGCCCCCATTTGTCAATGTACCAGCCGCCAAAATCAGCCCGCCTGGCACGCTCTGCAGCGCCATTTTTATTTTGAGCATGCGGCCGTTTCGGTGTATAATAACGCAGGTGATATTTTATGCAAACAAATTGGCAACGCAATACCTGGCTCATGGCGTTCTGCGTGTTCTGCACCTCGTCGAGCTACACGATGCTCATTCCGTTCCTGCCCATCTACCTGCTGGAGCTAGGCACACCCGAGGACGACGTGACTATATGGTCCAGCGCGGTGTTTTCGATTACGTTCTTTATCGCGACGCTCATGGCCCCTGTCTGGGGCCGTCTCGCGGATAAATACGGCCGCAAGCGCATGGCTGTGCGCGCCAGCGCCTGCCTGACCGTGACCTACGCCATCGGTGGCCTCGTCACGGGGCCGTGGGGGCTCCTCGGCATGCGCGTGCTGCAGGGCTTCGCCAACGGCTTCGTGCCCGCCGTACAGGCTATCATCGCCAGCATCGCGCCGCGCAAGGAGCTCGGCGTGGCCATTGGTACCGTGCAGACGGGACAGATTATCGGCTCCGTCATGGGGCCGCTGCTCGGCGGCATCATGGCGCACCTCGTCGGCATGCGTCTCTCTTTCTTTCTCGCGGCCGGCTTCCTCACTATCTGCACGCTCATCGTCATGCTCGGCGTGAAAATGCCCGCCGGCACCGACACCATCGCCGACGTGCACGCAGCGGAGCCTGCTGCCGACGCCGGCAACCCGCAAAATACAACGCACACCGCCAGCCAGCAGACTGCTACACAAACAGTGGCTCACGCCACCGTCACGACCGACGACGGCCACGCAGTGGCCAGCGGCTCGCACCATCTGCTGGACACCTTCCTGCACGACATCGTCGCCGACTTCCGCTACGCGCTGGGCAACCGCCTGCTGCTGCTCATGCTCGCCCTGACCGTGATTGTCAGCGGGTCAAACATGGTGCTGCAGCCGGTCCTCTCGCTCTACGTGGCGCAGCTGCAGGGCACGATGGACGACATCGTCATGCACGCGGGCTTCGTCTTCAGCCTCGGCGGCATTGCAGGCGCGCTCTCGGCCCGTCCCTGGGGGCGCTTCGGCCAGACGCGCGGCTATGCGCGGGCTATGAGCCTGGCCTTTATGGGCGGCGGTGCCTGCCTGTGCCTGCAGTTTTTCCCCACGGAGCTCTACGGCTTCGCCGCGCTGCAGTTCCTGTTCGGCCTCGCCATGGCTGGCACGCTGCCCGCCATCAACGCTACGATGGTGCAGGCCACGCCCGCCGACTTCCGTGGCCGCGTGTTCGGCCTGAGCTCCTCGGCGCACCAGACGGGCGCCATGCTAGGCCCGCTCCTCGGCGGCGCGCTCAGCACCGCCCTCGGCATGCGCGCCATCTTCCCCCTCGTCGGCCTCGCCCTGCTCCTGCTCGGCGCCGCCCTCTGGCACCGCTTTGTCCGTCAAAAATAAAAAAAATACACACAATAAGGAGGAATGTCTGATGCATCCATTACGTTTGTGGTTAATGGTTGTTGCCATTTGGCTGGCGAGCGTCTCGCTGGCGGCGGCTGCGTCACTCGATACGGCGGTCGCACGTTATACTGCTACGTCGGACGGGCAGGCGGCGTATGTACAGGCCGTCGCGGCGCACTTCGGTGCTGTGGATAACAGTGCGAGCAAGGCGAGCTCAGGTGCGGCGGATGACGACGGGGCGGGGCGGGCACGCGTGGAGCGGCTGCTCCGGCCGCTCGCGCAGGCCGCACAGCTGGAGCCGCCGCTCATCGTCGTGACGGCACGCGACGACGCGAATACCTACGCGCTGCCCGGCCTGATTGTCGTGCACCGGGGCCTGCTCACGCTCGTCACGGATGACGGTGAGCTCTCCGTGCTGCTCGCGCACGAGCTCGGCCACCTCGCGCTGGACCACCCCGTGCGCGGCATCCGCCGCAGTCAGCGCGCGCTGTATTTCACCCGGCGCGCCGCACGGGCCAAAACGCTGGGCGAGGGCGCGCAGGCGTTAGTGCAGGCCGCGCTCCACGCTGACCTCGGCCTGCACGAGGAGCGCGCAGCCGACGCGTGGGCCGCAGCCCTCCTGCCACGCGCCGGCATCACCCCCGCCACCGCCGTCGCCCTCTGGACCCACCTCGAGGCCGCCGGTATCCCTGACGATACCTACACGCATCCTTCGTACGCGGAGCGAAAAAAGCTTTACGGGCACGCACTGTCTGAGCCGTAAGGCAGCAATAGGCAAAGATATTACTGCCTACTCCCCCTTCACTGTAGCCGCAAATAAAGCTACCTGTAGCCAGCAAAAAGTATAGTCGCAAAGAAAACCACCTGTCGCTAACCAAAAAGCTGACAGGTGGTTTTAAAATAATCTGTTCTGGAAGATATGCTCTTTTAGGCCTCCGGCAGGCGGTGGGTGCGCTCGGCGAGGGCGCGGAGCTCGGGGGCGGCGTCTTCGGCGAGGAGGAGCTGCTCGGGCTTCAGGGCCCAGGTCCAGTTCAGGCCGACGGTGCCCGGCGTATTCATGCGGTGGCGGCCGTCGAGGCCCAGCAGGTCCTGCATAGGCACGATGGCGAGGCGCGCATCGCTCGCGTAGGCGAACGCGATGAGCTTTTGATCGACCTCGAGTGGCTTCGCGGGGTCGGCGCCGACGAGCGTGGCGATGGCCGTGCGCGTCGGGTCGTCGAGCTCCTGCGTGTACCAGCCGACCGTCGTGTTGTTGTCGTGCGTGCCCGTGTAGACGATGCTGTTCTCGGGTGCCACGAAGCCCATGCGGTGCTGCTCGTTGAAATGCAGTGTGAACTGCAGCACCTTCATACCGGGCAGGCCGCAGTCGTCGCGCAGTTTCTCGACGCCCTCCGTGATGATGCCGAGGTCTTCAGCCACGATGGGCAACGAGCCGAGCTCCGCTTTGAGCGCGTCAAAAAACGGCTTGCCCGGCCCCGGCACCCACTTGCCATTGATGGCCGTGTCCGCCTTGGCGTCGACGGCCCAGTAGGCCTCGAAGCCACGGAAATGGTCGACGCGCACGATGTCCACGAGCCCGTAGAGCTTGCGGAAACGCTTTTTCCACCAGCTGTAGTCATCCTTGGCCATCTCATCCCAGCGGTAGTGCGGGTTGCCCCAGAGCTGCCCCGTGGCGCTGAAGTAATCGGGCGGGACGCCCGCGACCGTCTTCGGCGTGCCGTCCTCGTTCAGGTTGAACTGACTCTGGTTCGCCCAGACGTCCGCGCTGTCCTGCGAGAGGAAAATCGGCATGTCGCCCATAAGCTGTACGCCGTGCGCGTGCGCGTATTCATGCAGGCGCTGCCACTGACGGTGGAACAGGTACTGCTCGAACTTCACGAAGTCAATGGGCTCCTCCAGCAGTTCGCGCAGTTTCGCGAGGGCCTGCGGCTGGCGGCGGCGCACATCCTCCGGCCACTGCATCCACGGCCGGTTGCGATATTCTTTCTTCGCGGCCTGGAACAGCGCGTAGTCATCGAGCCACCAGGCCTGCTCACTGCAGAACGCCTGATAGTCCTTATCCTTGCCCGCCGTCTTGCTGAACGTACGCCAGGCCTTGCGCAGGCATTTGCGCTTGAACTCGCCCGCACCCTCGTAGTCCACGTGCGCATCACTGCCGGCGAAGGGCACGCGCGCCTCGGCGGCTTTGAGCCAGCCACGCGCGATGACGTCGTCGAGGTCGATGAGCAGCGGGTTGCCCGCAAAGGCCGACGGTGACTGATACGGCGAGTTGCCGAAGTCCAGCGGGCCGAGCGGCAGCATCTGCCACACGCTCTGCCCTGCCGCCTGCAAAAAGTCGATAAAGCGATAGGCCGTCTTGCCGAGGTCACCAATGCCGTATTTTGTCGGCAGCGACGTCGGGTGCAGCAGCACGCCCGCGCGGCGCGTATGCGCGGCCGGTGCGTCCTGCCGCTCCAGCACGAGCGCCGTCAGAGGCGGCAGCTCCAGCTGCAGGTGGCCGTTGCGCACCTCGTAGCGCTCCCCCTCCGGCTCCAGCGCATTCACGAACGTGCCGATGGCGAAGTCGCTCACATCGAGCGAAACGCTATGCGCCTCCGTGCGGCTGCGGTTCGCGGCGTAGATAAAGGCCTCGTTCGCCGTCTGCACGCCGAAAGCATCGTGCTCGCCCGCAATCACGCGCGCATAGGCCAGCACATCGCCCTGCGCGTATAGCGGCAGGATGCTGCCCGTCTGCAGCGCTACATGCGCGTTGCGCAGCTTGACGAGAGAGCGCACCTTTTCCTCGATGTAGCTGTCGCCGCCCGTCCACTGATAGGGACGGCGGTTGTACGGGTCCTTGAAGCCCTGCATGCCGATTTCGTCGCCGTAGTAGATGCTCGGCACGCCGGGATAGGTCATCTGCCAGGCCACGGCCATGAGCAGGCGGGCCATGCCGAGATTGTACTGCTCCTGCGTCATGCGGAACCGGGCCTGCTCCACGGCCGGCATCTGGTCGTAGAACGGTGCCTCGCCGAGGATGGTGATGGCGCGCGCACGGTCGTGGCTGCCGATGAGGTTCATCATGGCGTAGTAGTTCTCGCGCGGGTAGTTCTCGCGCAGGCTGCGCAGGCGCCGCGCGATGTCGCGCGCATCTGCGTGGCCAAGCAGGTAGTCGAGCACATTCTGGCGGAACGGGTAGTTCATGGCCGAGTCCATTTCCTGACCGCAGAGGTACTCGCGCGCCACACCGTAGGCGATTTTGTGCGAGCAGTCCTCCCAGACCTCGCCGATCATCACGGCGTCGGGGTCCGTCCGTTTCAGTTCTTTAAAGAACGCCTGCGAGAATGTCGCCGGCAGCTCGTCGATGACGTCAAGGCGCCAGCCCGCGATGCCTTCCTTCATCCAGTGGTGCAACACACTGTCCTCGTCGTGGATGATGAAATTCATATACGACGGGTTCGTTTCCGTCACATCCGGCAGCGTATCGAAATTCCACCAGCACGAATACTCGTAGGGATAGTTGCGGAAATTGTACCAGTCATAATACGGTGACTTCTGCGACTGGAACGCACCGACGCTGTCGTACTGCCCCTTGCGGTTGAAATAGCGGCTGTTGCTGCCCGTGTGGCTGAATACGCCGTCGAGGATGATGCGGATGCCACGCTTTTTCGCGGCCTGCACGAGCGACTGGAAATCCGCCTCCGTGCCGAGAATGGGGTCGATTTTCTTGTAGTCGCCCGTATCATAATGATGATTGCTCTCCGACTCAAACACGGGGTTCAGATAGATGACCGTGATGCCGAGCTCCTGCAGCCGGTCGAGCTTCGACTCAATGCCCTTGAGGTTACCGCCGTAAAAATCGTAGGAGATGATTTCCTTCGTATCCGGGTCCTTGTAGTAGTACGGCTCATCGTCCCAGCAGGCGTGGAACACCGCGCCCGGCTTCGGCGTGATGGTGTTGCCCACGCGGCAGAACCGGTCCGGGAAAATCTGGTACATGACGGCGTGCTTGAACCAGTCCGGCGTTTTCGCCCCATGATTGTAGACCGTAATCTGGAACGACGGCGGCTCGTGGTCATAGAGCTGCCCGAGCCCGCCGAGCTGCTCGGGATTGTTGCCGTAGTAGCACGTGCCATCGGCGAGCGAAATGATGAAATAATACCAGAGCAGGCAACCCTTAGGTGGCATAGCTACCTCACCCACGAAATCGTGTACTTCGCCCTCGGGGTTGGGGTGCTGCTCCTTGAGCGCGATTAGCCGTTCGCCCTGCTGGTCCTGCCAGAGGCGCAGCAGCACGCTCCGGATGTCCTCCCTGGTCTGCAGGCGGAGTGCGATGTGGATATGGCTGCCCGCCTCGGCTGCGCCCACAGGACTGCGGTAGTAGATGTCCTGCGAGTCATGCCAGGCATGGTCATTGTCCAGCATATAATCTCCTTCTTTCCTTAACATCTGTAAACTTTGAGTATACCGTCCTCTTTCCGTTCCCCGGGCGAAAAGAAAAGCGGCAGTCCCCACTGCCGCTGACATATTCCTTGCTATGAAACCGGCCCTCTTTATCTTTCCTTTATTCTAGGTAGCAGGGCCGAATTCCTTTATGTTTTTATAGATTGGTTTTATTTTTTATTTTTTCACTCAGTACGGCACAGTTTTTCGTACAACTGGCGATATTCCTCCGCCGATTTCTTCCAGCTGTAGTCGGCCGACATGGCATTCTTGACGAGGCGGTACCATTCAATCGGGTTCATGTAGAGGCTCAGCGCGCGCTTCAGCGCGTACATCATCTCGTGCGCGTTGTAGTCGTGGAACACGAAGCCCGTGCCCTCTTTCGTCTGCTTGTCGTACGGGATGACCGTATCCTTCAGGCCGCCCGTCTCGCGCACGACGGGGATGGCACCGTAGCGCATGGCGATGAGCTGGCCGATACCGCAGGGCTCGTAGTTCGACGGCATGAGGAACAAATCCGCCGCCGCATAGATGCGCTGTGCGAGCTGGTTCGAGAAGCGGATATTCGCGGATACCTTGCGCGGGAAGCGCCAGGCGAGACCCTTGAACCAGTCCTCATAGCGCTTTTCGCCCGTGCCGAGCACGACAAACTGGATGTTCTCGTGCTGCAGGATTTCATCCATCATGCGCACGATGAGGTCCATGCCCTTCGGCTCGACGAGGCGCGAGACGAGTGCGACGAGCGGCACGCGGCGGTCATTCGGCAGACCGAGCAAATTCTGCAGCTCCGTCTTGTTGTCGAGCTTACGGTCGAACGACTCCACATCGTAGGTCTCAAAGATGTGTTTATCCGTGCGCGGATTGTACGTATCGTAGTCAAGGCCGTTGATGATGCCGTACAGGTCATCCTGGCGGCTGCGCAGCAGGCCGTCGAGATGCTCGCCGAAATACGGGTACTGGATTTCCTCGGCGTAGGATTTCGACACCGTGGAGACGAAATCGGAGTAGATGATGCCGCCCTTCATGAAGTTAACGGCATCGTAGAACTCGAGGTCGCCGTTGTTGAAATATTTCCAGTCGAGACCCAGCACGTCCGGCATGACATCCTTCGGGAACACACCCTGATATTTCAGGTTGTGAATCGTGTAGAGCGTGCGGATGCGCTGGTAACGCTCGTCGTCCATATGCTCCAGCTTCAGGAACACGCTGACGAGGCCCGCATGCCAGTCGTTCGTATGGATGACATCCGGCCAGAAGTCCATGGCCGGCAGCAAATTCAGCACGGCGCGGCTGAAGAAGGAGAAGCGCTCCGCATCGTCATCGTAGCCGTAGAAGCCCTCGCGGTTGAAATACTCCTCGTTGTCAATGAAGTAGAACGTCACGCCGTCCTGCTCCAGTTTATCCAGACCCACGTATTTCTCACGCCACGACACGTTGAGCTTGCCGTCATAGACATGCTCCATCGCATTGCGGTATTCCTCGGGGATTTTGCCGAACTTCGGCATGATGACCCGTATGTCTACGCCCTCAGCTTTCAGCTCTTTCGGCAGGGAGCCCGCCACATCGGCGAGGCCGCCCGTCTTCGCAAAGGGTACTGCTTCGGCTGCTACGTATAATACTTTCATTTATATCCTACCTTTCTTTGCTTCGAGACCATGCTTTTGCCATATTTACTCCCCTTGAGCCGGAAAAAGACCGTCGCGAGTGGCGGCACCGTGAGGCGGATGGACTGCGCGCGGTCGTGCCACGGCACATCCTCCGTCACGAGCTCGCCCGCATTGACGACGCCGCTGCCGCCGAACTCCTCGGCATCGGAGTTGAACACCTCGACATACGCGCCCTTATCGGGCACGCCGATGCGGTAGTCATGCCGCACCTCGGGGGTGAAGTTGCATACCGCAACTATATAGTCCTGCGGGTCCTCCGCCTTGCGGATAAAGGAAATCACGCTGTTCTCGTTGTCGTCGCAGTCAATCCACTGGAAGCCGTTCCAGTCGAAGTCCACCTCCCAGAGCGCTTTATTGTCGTTGTAGAACTGGTTCAAAACCTGCGCGTAATGCAGCAGCTTCGCATGCATCGGGTACTCCTGCGGCAGATGCCAGTCGAGGCTGTCGTCGTATTTCCACTCGATGAACTGGCCAAACTCGCCGCCCATAAAGAGCAGCTTTTTCCCCGGATGGCTCATCCAGTAAGCGTAGAACGAACGCAGGCCCGCGAATTTCTGCCAGTAGTCGCCCGGCATCTTGCTGATGAGCGAGCACTTGCCGTGCACGACCTCGTCATGCGAGAGTGGCAGCACGAAATTCTCACTGAACGCGTACATGAGCGAGAAGGTGATTTTATCGTGGTTCCACTTGCGGTAGATGTGGTCGAGCGACATGTAGCGCAGGATGTCGTTCATCCAGCCCATGTTCCATTTGTAGTTAAAGCCCATGCCGCCCATGTAGACCGGCTTGGAGATGAGCGGCCAGGCCGTCGACTCCTCGGCAATCATGAGCGCCTGCGGGTGATATTTGAAGATGGTCTCGTTGAGTTTCTTGAGCAGGTCGATGGCCTCGAGGTTGCCCGTGTCGCCGTATTTGTTCGGCGTCCACTCGCCCTCCTCACGGCCGTAGTTCAGATAGAGCATGTTCGCCACGGCGTCGATGCGCAGGCCGTCGACGTGGAACTCCTCCAGCCAGAACAGCGCGTTCGAGACGAGGAAGCTCTGCACCTCCGTGCGGCCGTAGTCGAAATTCGTCGTGCCCCAGCCCTTGTTCTCCGCCAGCTGCTCGTTGTCGGACTCGTAGAGGTTCTCACCGTCGAAACGGCGCAGGCCCTGGTCATCCTTGCAGAAATGGCCCGGCACCCAGTCCATGATGATGGCGATACCGTTCTGGTGCGCCTGGTCTACGAGATAGCGGAAATCGTCTGGCGTGCCGTAGCGGCTCGTCACGGCGTAGAAGCCCGTAATCTGGTAGCCCCAGGAGCCATCGAACGGATGCTCGCACAGCGGCATGAACTCAATGTGCGTATAATGCAGCTTCTTTACATAGTCGATGAGCTGGTCCGCAAGCTCACGGTAGGTGAGATACTCCCCCTCGGCGTTGCGACGCCAGGAGCCCGCGTGCACCTCATACGTCAGCATGGGCCGGCCGAAGCTGACCTCCTGCTGATGCCGCGCCATGTAGTCCGCATCATGCCACGTATAGTGGTTCATATCGTAGATACGCGAAGCCGTCTGCGGCTTTTTCTCGGCGTAGAAACCGTACGGGTCGGCCTTCATGATGTGCGGCCCGCCCCACTGCGGCTCAATGGCGTATTTGTAGATGGCACCTTCCTTTAAATCTGGAATAAACGTCACCCAAATCTCGCCGTCGCCGATGCGCTCCATGTAGTTCACGCGCGTATCCCAGGCGTTGAAATCGCCCACGACGCTCACGGACTTCGCATGCGGCGCCCACACGGCAAAACGGACACCCTTTTGCCCGTCCTGCTCCGTACAGTGCGCGCCCAGCATCTCATAGGCATGGTAGTTCGTGCCCTGATGGAACAGGTATAAATCAAACTCACTCAACTCAGATGTCTTCACAATAATCCCCCTTCACGACTATACTGGGCAAAGCTCACGAAATAATCACTGGCTTGACCTGCCAGATCTGGTTCGCATACTCGTCAATAGTACGGTCGGAGGAGAACCAGCCGGAATTCGCGATGTTCACGGCCGAAGCGTGCAGCCACTCAAAACGCTTCTGGTAGCGGCGATAGATTTCCTCATGGGCCTCCGCATAGGCGTTGAAGTCCTTGAGAATGAAGAACTCATCGTTGCTGTGCTGGATATCGTCGAAGATAGAGCGGAAATCGCCATAGGGGCCGTTGAGCAACTGGCCGAGCACCATGTGCACGTCAGGGTTGTTGTTGTACTCATCCCAGGCGGAGTAGCCGCCGTGCGCATAGTAGTCGAGCACCTGCTCGGCGCGCAGGCCGAACAGCACGAAATGGTCGTCGCCGCCCACGGCGTCGCGAATTTCGACGTTCGCGCCATCCAGCGTGCCCAGCGTGATGGCACCGTTCATCATGAACTTCATGTTGCCCGTGCCGGATGCCTCCTTGGAGGCGGTGGAAATCTGCTCGCTGACATCGGCCGCCGGATAGACAATCTCGCCCAACGACACGCCGAAGTTCTCGATGAAGACGACTTTCAGGCGGTCGTTCGTCTGCGGGTCGTTGTTCACGATGTTCGCCACGGCGTTGATGAGACGGATGGTCTCCTTGGCGATGTAGTAGCCCGGTGCCGCCTTGCCGCCGAAGAAATACGTCGTAGGCAGCATCGTATAGTCCTTATCTGTCTTCAGCTTGTGGTACTGATACATGATATGGAAGATATTCATGAGCTGGCGCTTGTAGGAGTGTATGCGCTTGACCTGGATATCGAAAATGGATTCCGGGTCGACGGCGAAACCGTTGTGTTCCAGCGTGTACTTCGCGAGCTCCTCCTTGCGGATGCGCTTCACCGCGCCGAGCTTATCGAGGAACGGCTTATCCTTGACGTAGTCGTTCAGCATGTCGAGCTGCTCGGGGTGACGGTGCCAGCGGCGGCTGCCAAGCGTCTCGTCGATGAGGTTCGCGAGCGCCGGGTTCGCGCCCATGAGCCAGCGGCGGTGCGTGATGCCGTTCGTCTTGTTGTTGAACATCTGCGGGTTATACTCGTAGAAGTCATGCAGCGTCGTCTGTTTGAGGATGTTGGAGTGGATTTTCGCCACGCCGTTCACGCTGTGGCCGCCGACGATGGAGAGGCGCGCCATATGCACCATGCCATCCTGAATGATGGACAGTGCGCGCACCTTGTCCTCGTTCTTCGGGTAACGCTCACGCACATCGATGAGCCAGCGACGGTTGATTTCGTCGATAATCATGTAGATGCGCGGCAGCAGATTGCGGAACATGTCAATCGGCCATTTCTCCAGCGCCTCGGGCAAAATCGTGTGGTTCGTGTAGGCGATGGTGTTCTTCGTGATGGCCCAGGCCTCGCTCCACTCAAAGCCCTCCTCATCGACGAAGATGCGCATGAGCTCGGCCACGCAGAGCGCCGGGTGCGTATCGTTGATGTGGATGGCGATTTTCTTCGCGAAGTCGTGCAGGTCCATGCCCGTCTTCTTGAAGTGGCGCACGATGCTCTGCACACCGGCGGAGACCATGAAGTACTCCTGAATGAGGCGCATGCGGCGGCCGTCCTCCGTGCTGTCATCCGGATAGAGATAGCGCGTGATGGACTCGACAAAATGACGGTACTCCTCGCGCTGGTGAATCTGCTCCTGCGTGAGATAGCCATAGTCGGAGAAGTCGCGGTTGACCTCGGCGTTCCAGAGGCGCAACGTGTTGACCGTTTTATTATGATAGCCGACGATAGGCACATCGTACGGCACGGCCATGACCGTCATCGGATTCTCGTGCACGAGCTTCAGACTGCCGTCCGGCATTTCCTTCATATAGGCGTTGCCGTAGAACTTCACGTCTATAGCCTTATCCGGTTTGCGGTACTCCCAGGCAAAGCCGTTTTTCAGCCAGTTGTCGGGGATTTCCACCTGCGTGCCGTTGATGATTTTCTGCTCGAACAGGCCGTACTGGTAGCGGATGCTGCAGCCGTGACCCGGCAGGGCATGCGCGGCCATGGAGTCGATGAAGCAGGCGGCGAGACGGCCGAGGCCGCCGTTGCCGAGGCCGGCGTCCGGCTCCTCTTTGAACGTCTCGGACAGCGAGATGTGGAACTCCTCGTCCAGCACCTCTTTTACTGTCTCGTCGATACCGAGGTTCATGAGGTTGCTCTTGAGCAGACGGCCCATGAGGAACTCGATGGAGAAATAGTAAATCTGTTTCTCCTCGCGCTCCGCGTAGGCGTTGTTCGTCTTGATCCAGTTGTCGGAGATGAACTGCTTTGCCGTCGCGGCGACCGTCTGATAAATCTCCGTCTTCGTCAGCTCATGCACCTGACGGCCCCACATGATGTGTGCCGTCTGGATGAAGCATTTCTTCAGCATGTCCTTGAACTGCTCCTGCTCGCGGCTCTGTGCCGTCTTAGCAGCGCTGTCATTCTTTTTTCTAGCCAATATCATACCCTCCCAGAGTCATACCACTGCCACAGTGATGTTGGGGAAACACTGGCACGAGGCCAGCATTTCCTCGAAAACAAAAGCTTATAAAAATTTACATAACAAGCCGCTGACACGAGCTGCAGGCATCAACACTGGTGCCCAGCCCGGCAGCGGCTCTGAAAAACTAAATCAGATAACCACGTTCTTCTTCACGATGAGCGGGTAGTTCGGTGCGCCCTTGAGCCACTTCTCCTTCGTGATGACGACGTTCTTATCGCAAATGACATTTTCGATGAGCGCGCCGTCCTGAATATCGCATTTCTGCATGATGATGGAGTTTTTAATAGTGGCGTTTTTGCCCACATTCACGCCGCGGAACAGGATGCTGTTCTCGACCTTGCCGCGCACGACACAGCCATTAGCGAGCAACGAGTTGTCGACCTCCGCCGACTCCTTGTACTGCACGGGCACCGCATCCTTCACCTTCGTGTAGATGCTGTTGTTGCCCATGAACAGTTCCTCCCAGACCTCCGGCTGCAGGATGTCCATGTTCGCCTTGTAGTACGAGGCCGTGGAGTCCACATGCGCCACATAGCCATCGTGCTCGTAGGCGTAGATGTTGTAGTCCTTGAAGCGGCGCACCAGCGTGTCGAGCATGAGGCTCTCACCGCCGTGCTCAAAGCTGTCGCGCACCATGTCGATGAAGAAACGGCGGCTCACGAGCACGATGCCCATGCTGACCTTCGTGCCGTCATAGACCGTATTGCGCACGGCCATATCCTCGACGAGCCCGTTCTCGGCCGTCTCCAGCACGATGCTGCGGCCCTCCTGCTCCTCCGTCGCCGTATGGTAGACGACGGTCAGGTCGGCGCCCGTGTTCTGGTGGAAACGCAGCAGCTCGTTGAAGTCCATGTTGTAGATGTAGCTGCCCTTGGCCAGCAGCACGTACTGCTGGGAATGGTGCTCGAAGAAATCCAGATTGTCATAGAAATTCTTCAAGTCGCCGCGGCAGGGTACGTCATCGTCCTCCACGGCCGGCAGATAGAACAGGCCGTCGTGACGACGCGCGAGATCCCAGTCCTTGCCGGAGCGCAGATGGTCGAGCACGGAGCGCGGATTGTTCGGGAGCATGACGCCCACGTTGATAATCCCGGAATTCACCATGCAGGACAGCGAGAAATCGATGAGGCGGTAACGACCCGCAAACGGGATGGACTCCACGTTGCGCTTTTCCGTCAGCTCGCGGATAAAGCTGTTCTCCTCCTGCAGATTGATAATACCCATTACATTTTTCACGTTTATCAACTTCCCTCCGAATCCAGGCTCAGCCAGCCTGCTTGCTGCCGGCCTCGGGCAGGACGTTCTCGCCCTCGGCTACGACGGTCACGGCACCCGGCTCGCCCACAACCTGGGCCCCGGCGCTGATGCGGCAGTTCTGCGCCAAAATCGCGTAGTCGACGACGGCGCCCTCCTCAATGACCGTGGACGGCATGACGACGGAGTTCGTGACTTTCGCGCCCTTGCCAATGCGCACGCCCGGGAAGATGATGCTGTTCTCGACCTCGCCGAGCACCATGGAGCCCTCGGAAATCATGGCCTTTTTCACCTTGGCCTGCGGGCCGATGTAGTGCGGCGGCATGGACGGGTTGGAGGAGTAGATGCGCCACTCGCCGTTGAGCTCGAACGGTGGTTTATCCTGCAGCAGGTCCATGTTGGCCTGCCAGAGGCTCTCAATCGTGCCGACATCCTTCCAATAGCCCTCAAACGCATAGGAGAACAGGCGTGCGTTATTGGCGAGCATCTTCGGGATGATGTTCTTGCCGAAGTCATGCGCCGACGTCTCGTCCTTCGCATCCTCGATGAGATATTTCTCGAGGAAATCCTTATTAAAGATGTAGATGCCCATGGAGGCGAGGTTGGATTTCGGTTTCGCCGGTTTCTCCTCGAACTCCTCGATGCGGCCCGTCTTGTCCGTGTTCATGATGCCGAAGCGCGGAGCCTCATCCCAGGGTACCTCGATGACGCCGATTGTTGCCTCCGCCTTGTTGCGCTTGTGCGACTCCAGCATCCAGGAGTAATCCATCGTGTAGATATGGTCGCCGGACAGGATGAGCACATAGTCCGGGTCGGCCAAATCGATGAAGTTCAGGTTCTGGTAGATGGCGTCCGCCGTGCCGCGGTACCAGTCCGCGCCCTTCTCACGCGCATACGGCGGCAGGATGAACACGCCGCCCTCTTTCTTGTCGAGGTCCCAGGCGCTGCCCGAAGCCAGATAGTTGTGCAGTTCGAGCGGGCGGTACTGCGTCAGCACACCGACCTTGTCGATGCCGGAGTTCGCGCAGTTACTCAGTGGAAAGTCGATGATGCGATATTTGCCGCCGAACGGCACGGCCGGCTTCGCAATCTTCTTCGTCAACGCTCCCAGACGGCTGCCCTGTCCGCCTGCCAAGATCATTGCCAAGCACTCTGTTTTTCTCATAAAAATCCCCCCTGGATATATTGGCGGTACCGTAGTACCCATAGTACCAGTTTTACCTGTTTACCCGTTGTGGTTTTCCCTATACTAGGAAATTTCGCTATGCAGAAAAAAAATCCTGCTAAAATACGATAAAAATACGAAAAAAAACCTTTGCCCCGCAAAAATTCGCACAATGCTGACAAATAACACTTGAACGCATAAAAAAGACCTGCAATCCCCAAAAGATTACAGGTAAGCCATCACCAGTGCACCAAAGCCCGCCGCAATACTGAAGCCGTACATCATTTGACTGATATCCCGTCCACGCGGACCAGCATGCTGCCGCACGAGCGGGCGCAGCATATACAAAAGGAAGGCAAAACAGAACAAACTAAGCGGTACATCCCAGGTCACGAGCCCGTAGATGAGGATACCCGCCGCCAGCACGCAGCCTGTGGCCTCGCCCTTCGTCATGCCGCGCGGTGGATCAGGGTGCAACGCCCGGTCATGCGCCGCCCGGCTGAGCGGCCGCCCGAAGTCATCCACATGCTCCTCCGTATCAAACCAACGGTTACGCATTGTCCTCACCTCAATATAATTGCCGCGCCGCGCGGATGAGCTCCGGCAGACGCACATAGAGGTTTTCGCCGGGGCAGGCCGTCGCGTTGAAGTCGCGGTGCCCGAAAATCGTGTCGCCACTTGGGGCGAAACCGTACAGACGGCAGAGCGCCGCCGCGAGCCGTGCCGCCGAGCGCAGCTGCGCCGCATTCGGCTCCGCCACCTCGAAATTGCCCACGATATTGATGCCGATAGTGTGATAGTTCTCGCCGTAGCAGTGCGCACCGAGCGTGTCGCGCGGCCGCCCCTGCTCAATCGTACCATCCTTGCGGATAAGATAGTGATAGCCGATGCCGGCCCAGCCGTTATTGAGATGCCAGCGGTGCACCGTCGCCGCCGACACATCCGCGTCCGTGTTGCCGATATGGTGGAAAATCAGCGCATCCGTCTGCCGCCGGTTCTCCAGACTGCGGAACTGCAAGTGCGTGGCCTGCACCGCCACGCCCGGCAAAGCGGCGTCCGTGTGCCAGGACGCCTCCGCCAGCCGCCCGAGGGCGAGCTCCGGCGCGAGCGCCAGTCCCGCGCCCGCCACGAAAATATTACGTAAAAAATCCCTGCGTTTCATCGTTCTGGTATGACCTGAATTCCTTGTTTCTCAAAAGCCCTGTTAATGCAGTAAATCTGTCTTGTATCTTATTTATTATAGCAGTTATCCCCTTTTTCGTAAATGTTCAAGACGCTTTACTAACAAAAATGTCCTCCCTTGGGCGGGCCGTTAGCGAATGTGCGACTCATCAAGTGCAACCACATGTCAAATCATTTATCACAAATAACGATACATTTATCTGTGTTTTGTTATTTTGCTGCTTGCTTTACGGATAGGACAGGACTATAATATTGGTAAGTAATGAAGCATTATGGCCATCAGGCAAAGGAAGTGTTGTCCTATGTTAGGTTTGGAACGCCGCCAGAAAATCATGCAAAAAATCACGGCCGAGCGCAAGGTCTACGTCTCCGAGCTGGCTAAGCTGTTCAGCGTCACGGAAGAGACCATCCGCCGCGACCTGGAAAAGCTGGAGGGGCAGGATTTGTTGCGCCGCAGCTACGGCGGGGCCGTCATCGCCGAGCACACAAACGAAGAGGTTCCCTACGTGCGCCGCACGAACATCAACAGCGACAGTAAAAACGCCATCGCGAGCAAGGCGCAGGGCCTCATCCACGACGGCGACACGATCATGGTCGACAGCAGCACGACTTGCGAGCTGCTGCTGCAGCGCCTGCGCGATTTGCGCCGCCGCATCACGGTCATCACGAACTCCATCCACCTCATGGACGCCTACGCGGGCACGACGAGCACGTTCACGCTCATCTGCACGGGCGGCACCATCCGCCCGAACTCCTTCGCACTCACGGGCGAGATGGCCATGGACTGCCTGAAACGCTACTATGTCGACTTCGCGCTCATCAGCTGCAAGGGCCTCGACCTCGCCAAGGGCATCATGGAGTCCAACGACAGCGAGAGCCGCATCAAGCAGTGCATGATGCACCAGGCCAAGCAGACCCTGCTGCTCGCCGACCACTCAAAATTCGGCCGCACAGCCTTCGTCCACTGCGGCGACGTCAGCGATGTCTCCTGCATCGTCACTGACGTCCTGCCAAACGAAGACTGGCAAAACTACCTCAGTGAGCACAACGTCAAGCTCATCGCCTGAAAAAGCCGCCGTATCCGCCTCGCAATAGCCTACGGCTGCACAGACAACAGCATAGCAACCAAAGAGGAGCTGCTGCACCATCTGATGCAACAGCTCCTTTGTCATGCCAAAATATTCTTTTTATAAGCGGAACTTCTCAATCTCCATTTGCAAATTCGAGGCGAGTTTGGCGAGACTGCCGCTCGCGCTCGCGATTTCGTGCATGGAGGCCGTCTGCTCCTCCGTAGCGGCGGAGACGGACTGCGTTTCGTCGGAGTTCTTGCGGCCCGTGGTGCTGATGTTCTGGCTCGCGCCCAGCATAGCCTCGTTCTGCGCCTCCATCTGGCGGATGGCCTCCGCGACCGCGTTGATGCCTTTGACGAGCTCATCGATGGTCGTGACCATCTTTTCAAAGACTTCGTCGGCGTCGTGCACGGTCTGGATACCGGCGCGGATGGATTCTGCGCCCTCGTTGCAGGCTGCGACGGTCGCCTCCATATCGGTGTGGTTGCTCGCGACCATCTGCGCGATTTCCTGCGAGGCCTGATTCGACGACTCAGCGAGCTTGCGCACCTCGTCCGCCACGACGGCGAACCCACGGCCGGCCTCGCCCGCACGTGCGGCCTCGATGGCCGCGTTCAGCGCGAGCAGGTTCGTCTGCTCCGTGATGCCCGAGATGACATCGACCATCTGGGAAATCTTTTTGCCGCTCTCGCTAAGCTTGCCGATGGACGCCTGGATGCTTTCCGTACTCTTCGTGATATTCTGCATCTGCTCGACGGCCATATTGATAGAGCCGCGGCCCGCCGTCACCTGCTCCTTGACGCCCTGCGCGGACGTGACGATATGCGCTGTCTGGGCACCGACATCCTTCGACTGCTGCGTAACGCCCGCCGCGCTTTCCTGGATATTCTGCGAGGCCGTTGCCTGCTCCTCGACACCGCCGGCCAGCGGTGCGGACATGCGCTGTGCGAACACCGTGATGATAGCCACGGCGAGCACGAGCACGATGAGCGCGATGACGGCCATCGCCATGAGCAGCTGATGTGCCGGGGCGGCGACTTCGCTGACGGGTGCGGCGGAAATGACGCACCACGGCGTGCCCTCGACGTCAAACGGCGTCGCGACGGAGAAGAACTCCGTGCCGTCCGGCATTTTCCAGGTACCAGAGGTCTGCGCCTTCGAAGCCATCGCATCGCCAAACAGCTTGTTGAGCGCCGGGTCTATTGGCTCGTCGTTGAACTGTGGGATGGTCGGCTGCGAGATATTCATGACACCGACGAGGTCCGGCACCTTGTTGTAGCCGATGACCATACCGTCCGTGTCCGTGATGTACGTATAGCCGGTCTCGAAAAATTTCACCTGATCGGACTCCGCCGCAATCTCATCGAGCGGCAGCGTCGCGAGCAACAGGCCGGCGAGCTGGCCATCCGTGCCCTTGACCGGCTAGACGAGAATGGTCGTCATTTTCTTCGTCGTCTCGCCCATGAACGGCTTCGCTACGACCGGCTGCCCCGTGGACACGGCATCCTTGAAATAGGCACGGTCGCCGCGCTGCAGATGCTTGCCCTGATAGTCGACGCAAGTGCCGTCGAGCTTCGCGAACTGCACCTTCGTGTAGGCTTTGTCATCAGTCTTCAGCTGGGCGAGGGCCGCAACGATAGCTGCCTCGTCGCCCGACCTGAAGACATCGTCATGGCTCGCCGCCCGGAGCGGCAGCATGGCGCTGTGCACCTCCGACTGGATGGTCTTCGCCGTCTGCAGGCCGACCGTGCGCGCAATCGTGTCCGCATCGCTGTCCAGTGCCGCCCCCGCGCGGAAATAGCTGAACCCCGCCATGGCGACGAAGCTGATGATGAACAGCGGCAAAAGAATAACGAGGAACTTCGTCCGCATCCTTGAGGACTGCATGAATATTCAACTTCCTTCCAAAATAACCCAAAATCCACCTGTAGGGCCAAACTGCCCCACCGGCTATACTGGTGTTTCTCGCTATAAAAAGGCAAAATCCTGCTACCATCTCTAAAAGTGTATACATGTTACAGACAAAAAACAAAGAGTCTGTGGTGCAAAACACATTTTTTGTCGCCACAGACCCTTGAACATTTCAGCTGTATGCTCTACAAATAAATATACCGTATGCCACGTCAGCTACAGTTCACGCGTCAAGCCGCATATGATGCCGCAGCCAGCGCTCCAGCACCTGCACGTGGTTCTGCGCGGTGTTTTTCGTCGCGTAGACGAGCGTGACGTCGCCCTCGGTCAGGTAGTCGCGGATTTTTGCGGCAGCGGCTTTAGCCGCGTCACTGGCCTCGAGCTCATCGAGGTAGGCCGCTGCGAAGCCCTCAAACGGCATCTCGCCCGCATGGTACAGTTTGCGCAGCTCCGCCGACGGCGTGAGCTCTTTGGCCCACCAGTCGAGCTGCGCGCGCTCCTTTTTTATCCCGCGCGGCCACAGCCGGTCCACGAGCACCCGCCGCCCGTCCCCCGCCTCCGCCGGGTCATAGACACGTTTCGTTTGCAACTGCCCCATGATAAAAGCACTCCCTTCGTGCAATAGCTCAACTTGCTAACCATATTATACCGCAACTGCACGGAAATATAGCATTTTTCTACCATGCGCCACATATGGCACCGAGATAATGGCACGTAGATGGTGGCGTTATGCCTGCCACGCTGCCATGATTTGACAAATTAGCAAACGGCGTTTTATCCTATAGCTACATCAGCCGAAAGGAGCAAAAATATGGACGAACAGCAGCCGCACCAGCGCCGCGTGCACTACAGCGGGCACTACCCGAAACGCTTTGAGGAGAAATACAAGGAACTGCAGCCGGAGCGCTACGGCGACGAGGTCGCGCACGTGCTCGCTAAGGGCAATACACCGGCGGGCATGCATATCCCCATCATGGTCGAGGAAATTCTCGACGTACTAAAAATCCAGTCCGGCGAGCGCGGTTTTGACGCCACGCTCGGCTACGGCGGGCACACGCTCAAAATGCTGTCCGCGCTACAGGGGCGCGGCCATCTCATCGGTGGCGACGTCGACCCCATCGAGGGTGCGAAGACAGAGGCGCGCATCCGCGCGCAGGGCTATGGCCCCAACATCTGGGAGCGGCGGCAGATGAATTTCTGCCGGATTGACGCACTCGCAGCCGAGGTGGGGCCGTTTGACTTCGTGCTCGCTGACCTCGGCGTGTCCTCCATGCAAATTGACAATCCCGCGCGCGGCTTCAGCTACAAGGCGGACGGCCCGCTCGACCTGCGTCTGAACCCCGAGGCCGGCATTTCTGCCGCCGCGCGCCTGCGCGAGCTCGACAAAGACGAGCTCACGGGCCTGCTGCAGACGAATGCCGACGAGCCCTACGCCGCGCAGATTGCGCGCGAAATCGTGCGCACGGAGCGCCGCCAGCCCATCACGACGACGACCGACCTGCACGCGGCCGTCACGCGCGCGCTCGCCAAGGTCCCCCTGCCACCCGACCTGCAGGCCGCCGCTGGCTACAGCACGAAAAAGCAGGCTGCCGCCCGCGCCCAGCTCATAAAAAAAAGCAGCGCCCGCGTCTTCCAGGCCCTGCGTATCGATGTCAACCACGAATATGAAGTGCTGTATGAATTTATGGAGAAACTGCCGTACGCCCTCGCGCCCGGCGGCCGCGCCGCCATCCTCACGTTCCATTCCGGCGAGGACCGCATCGTCAAACAGGCGTTCAAAGCCTACCACCAGCAAGGCCTCTACCGCGCCATCGCCAAGGACGTCATCCGCCCGAGCAAAGAGGAATGCTACCGCAACAGCCGCGCCCACTCCACGAAACTGCGCTGGGCTGTCAAAGCGTAAAATCCGGCAGCATCAAGCCGTCTGTATGGTTCTGATGCTGTCGAGGTCCGCCTTTTGCTGGCGCTCGATTTCCCGGATGTCGATGTCGTTCTGCAGGTTCAGGAAATAGCGTAGCGACACGCCGAAGTAACGGCCCAAGCGCACGGAGGTATCGGCCGTGATTTTGCGGCAGCCATCACGATGCGGCATCACGCAGTAAGCCTGCAGCTATGGCAGAATTTCTCAGTGCTTCGTTCATGCGAGTTTGATAGCCTTTCCCCGTCTCACGATATGCCGCCAAAACATCAGCATCTATCTTAAGTGTAATCTGCTTTTTCTTAGGCTTGAAATATGCCGGGTTCGCGTGCAACTCTGGATTTACAGGCTTGAACTCACGCAATTCTTCGTCCGTCAGTTCCGGGCTGTCGGCATCAAACGTCACCGGATATTTAGCAGCTTCCTTTATTCTAGCCAGCACTTCCTCAGATGGTGTGCTCCCAGCCTTCAGCCGTGAAGTCACTATGGCCATAATAAAACCTCCTTTCTTTCGCCGCTGAAGGCGCGGGCGAGGATGGCGGCGCGGAGGCGGCGGAGCTCGGTCTGGGCAGCGGTCACGCAGGCGGCCGCCCGCGCCTCGCTCGCCAGCAGCTGGTCGAGCCGCTGCGCGATGGCGCGCTGCTCGGGGAGGGGCGGGAGCTTGATGACGAAATTTTGCAAGGCTCCGAAATTGATACTTTCTACTGTTGTACCACTTTTCATGCAAGTAGCTAACACCTTATGTTCGTCGGCTTGCATGTGATACAAAAGGTACCGTAAATCAATGTCTTGATTGGGAATCAGCCCCTTCAAATCCTGATTAACGGTAAACCCACCGTAAGCAAGCGCCACCGGGAAAGTCCGCCGCAAAATGCCACTACGCATGACGAACAGAATTGCCGGTGCCTCGATATATTTAGGGAAGCACTGATTAAATCATCAGCCCATCTCGACACATCTGGA
Source organism: uncultured Veillonellaceae bacterium (assembly GCA_900316275.1). GTDB lineage: Bacteria > Bacillota > Negativicutes > Selenomonadales > Selenomonadaceae > UBA2897. Next base: position 513 of record ONCF01000031.1, on the reverse strand, counting down.
CTAACTCAATTAATCCGTGCTTCCATAAAAACCGTTGTTGTGACCAGCATACCATCCTTATCGTCGCCCTTACAACCGATGTTTCAACCAGCGTTTCAGCAGAAACGTCAGGCTATACGGGAACGTATAAAACTCTCCATTCCAACCGATATTCATCTGCCCAAGTTTGATGCCATACCGGACATCCGGATAACGCGAATCGGCTATCAGGGAATGCAGGGATTTCGTCGCGCCGTTATTTGCCTTGACTTCGACGGGTATCAGTGATGCTGCATCGCGGATGAAGAAATCCATCTCCAGTGTTGCACTGGAATTGCGATAGAAATAGAGTCCATACCCCTGCTGGACCAGCATCTGAGCGACAATGTTCTCAAACAGTGCCCCTTTATAGACCCCAAAATTCCGGTTCACGCGCAAATCATCCTGCGACTCCTCATCCAGAGAAGCAATCAGCAGTCCAGTATCGCCAAAATAGATACGTAAATTCGACGGATCATAATTTCCCCGCAAAGG
>ONCF01000098.1 GCA_900316275.1 uncultured Veillonellaceae bacterium | reverse complement strand
GCTGCGCTGCCTGGAGAAACTGCTGGAGCGCGACGTCGTCCGTCCCGATATCGCGGGCATCATGGGCGCCTACGGCGCGGCCATCCTCGCGCAGGAGGCGGGCTACGAGCACTCCAGCCTGCTCGGCGCGGACGCGCTGGCGACGTTTGACGTGCAGACGAGCTCCTACCGCTGCCAGGGCTGTGGCAATAAATGCCTCGTCACCATGTCGAAATTCCCCGACGGCGGCAAATATTTCACGGGCAACCGCTGCGAGCGCGGCGTGGGTGGCGTGAAGCACACCGACGACGTGCCGAATATGTACCAGTATAAATACGAGCGGCTGTTCCATCACTATACACCGCTCAAGAACGCCAAGCGGGGTAAAATCGGCCTGCCGCGCGTGCTGAACATGTACGAGGACTACCCGTTCTGGTTCACGTTCTTTACGCAGCTTGGCTACGAGGTCGTGCTCTCGGGCAAATCGAGTGCCAAGACCTACTACAAGGGCATGGCGACGGTGCCGTCCGACTCGCTCTGCTACCCGGCGAAGCTCGCGCACGGTCACATCATCGACCTCATCGAGCGCGGCGTGCAGACGATTTTCTATCCCTGCGAGCCGTACAATATGCAGGACGAGGAGCACCCGTCGGCCAACCATTTCAACTGCCCGATTGTGGCCTCCTATGCCGAGAATATCCGCGGCAATATGGATATTCTGAAAGAGAAAAATATCGACTTTATCCAGCCGTTCCTGCCCATCAATGACCCGAAACGCATGGCGGTGCGCCTCTATGAAACGTTTAAACCCTATGGCGTCAGACGGGCGGAACTGCGTGCGGCCGTGGACGCGGCGTACGCGGAGCTTGCACAGTACCGGCAGGATGTGCGCGACTACGGCGCGAGCGTGCTGGCGCGCCTGGAGACGACGGGCGAGCAGGCCATCGTGCTCGTGGGCCGGCCGTACCATATCGACCCGGAAATCAACCACGGCATCCCCGATATGATTCAATCCTACAAGCTGCCGATTATCTCGGAGGACGCCATCTACCACCTGCCGGTGCGCGACGCGAACAAATTGCAGGTCGTGAATCAGTGGAGCTACCACGCGCGCCTCTACCATGCTGCGCAGTATGTGGCCGAGCACCCGAACCTCACGCTCATTCAGTTCAGCTCGTTCGGCTGCGGCCTCGACGCGCTGACGACGGGGCAGACGCGCGCCATCCTCGAGCGGCATCACCGCATCTACACGATGATTAAGCTCGATGAGGTCTCGAATCTCGGCGCGGCCCGCATCCGCCTGCGCTCGCTCATGGCGGCGCTCGCGCGGCGTCAGGCCACGGCGTATGCGTCCGTGCCCGACATCGAGCGGCCGCATTTCACGGCGGACTGCAAGCGCACGCATACGATTCTCGCGCCGCAGATGGCACCGACACATTTCGCGCTCATCCAGACGGCGCTGCAGAAATACGGCTACAACATGGTCATCCCACCGATGCCGGACAAGCATGCCATCGACCTCGGCCTGCGCTATGTGAATAACGACATGTGCTATCCGTGCATCGTGGTCACGGGCCAGCTGCTCGCGGCGCTGAAGGACGGCCTCGTCGACCCCGACCACACGAGCATCATGCTGTTCCAGACCTGCGGGGCCTGCCGCGCGACGAACTACATGGGCGTCATGCGCCAGGCGCTGCAGGATGCGGGCTACGGCCAGGTCGCGGTCTTCGCCTGCAAGGGCCTGCCGGAGGAGACGGACTCCTTCCATATGGACCACAAAATGCTCAGCACGATTATCAAGGCGGCCGTCTACGGTGACGCGCTCATGCGCATGCGCAACCGCATGCAGCCCTACGAGCGTGAGGCGGGAGCGACGCAGGCGCTCTATAAAGAGTGGCTCGCACGCTGCCAGCAGGATTTGCGGCAGGGCAGCTTCTTCAGCTACCGCCGCAACCTCAAGGCCATGGTGCGCGCCTTTGACCATCTGCCTGTCGACGAGCAGCTCTGGAAGCCGAAGGTCGGTGTCGTGGGCGAAATCCTCGTCAAGTATCACCCCGTGGCCAACAACCACATCGAGCAGGTCATCATGGACGAGGGCGGCGAGGTCGTCATGCCGGATTTCGTGGACTTTTTCCTCTACGGTGCCTATGATGCCATCTCCAAGCATACCTTGCTTTCTGGGAGCAAAAAAGACGTCTATATGAGCAAAATGTTCATCCAGCTCATCGAGTTCTTCCGCGCACCGCTGCGCAAGGCGCTCCGCAAGAGCCGCCATTTCCTGCCGCCGCAGAGCATCTACGAGACGGCGCGCCTCGCCGCGCGTCACGTGAGCCTCGGCAACATGGCCGGCGAGGGCTGGTTCCTCACGGGCGAGATGGTCGAGCTCATCCACGAGGGCGTGCCGAACGTCGTCTGCCTGCAGCCGTTCGGCTGCCTGCCGAACCACATCACGGGCAAGGGCGTCATGCACGAGCTGCGCGCCTGCTACCAGGGCGCGAACATCACGGCTATCGACTGTGATGCCGGCTCCTCGGAGGTCAACCAGCTCAACCGCATCAAGCTCATGATGGCCGTTGCCAAGGCGCGCGGCCCGCAGCCCGTCATCGTGCACGAGGAAAACTTCGTGGACAACCGGGCGTGAGCTCGCCAATAGCATAAAATGTATTAACAGGCTGTGCCGTTCATCTGAGCGGTGCGGCCTGTTTTGTTTGCCCGCGTTTGTGGCCATTTAGAAGTTTTATCAACAGGCATACATGAGAAGTCAAGGACATCTGACCGTTTTTATTGACATCGCTCCCATTTCTCGCTATCATGGTGTTATGCTGATGCAGAGATGTCAGTGTAGTGCCGGACAGGGCAGCGCGCTCTGGCCCGGTTGGTGATATGAATGGAGGATGATATCCGTGAAAGCAGCTGTACTCATGGGAAGCGACTCGGACTGGCCTGTCCTGAAGCCGGCCGTGGAGCTCCTGAAGCAGTTCGGTATCGCGTCGGTCGTCGAGGTGGCTTCGGCCCATCGTACGCCGGCGCGGGTGCGGGAGTTCGTGACCTCGGCGCCCGAGCAGGGTGTCGGGTGTTTTATTGTGGCCGCAGGTGCGGCGGCACATCTCGCGGGCGTCGTGGCGAGCTATACGACGCTGCCCGTCATCGGTGTGCCCATCAATGCCACGCCGCTCAATGGCATGGACGCCCTGCTCTCGACCGTACAGATGCCGTCCGGTGTGCCCGTGGCGACGATGGCCGTCAACGGGGCCAAGAACGCAGCCGTTTTCGCGGTGGAGCTTTTTGCAGTGAGCGACCCGGCACTGCAGGCCAAACTGGCCGACTATCGGGCCGACATGGTCAAGGGCGTAGAGGAAAAAGCAGCCCGCGTACAGGCACAACTGTGATTGTGCCCGGCGCGAGCTGCTTTTCTTGCATGCAGAAAAGGAGACCCTAAAACAATATGTATGAAACACAACCGAAATGGAAGGAAGAGTGCGGCGTCTACGGCGTTTACTCGCGCACGGAGGACGTGTCCACGCTGACCTACCTCGGCCTCTACGCGCTGCAGCATCGCGGGCAGGAGAGTGCGGGCATCGCGCTCACGGACGGGGCCTGGATGGACGTCACGCGCGGCATGGGCCTCGTGAACGAGGTATTCCGCCACCAGCTGCCGCGTATGGAAAACGAGTACATCGCCATCGGGCACGTGCGCTACTCGACGACGGGCTCGAGCCTCATGTGCAACACGCAGCCGCTGCTCGTGAACTACGCCGACGGCAAAATCGCGCTCGCACATAACGGCAACCTCACGAATGCGGCGGAAATCCGCCACCGCCTCGAGCGCGAGGGTACGATTTTCCAGACGTCGATTGACTCTGAGGTCTTTGTGAACCTCATCGCACGCAGCCATGCGGAGACCATCGAGCAGAAGCTCGTGGAGAGCCTGAAGCAGATCAAGGGCGCCTATTGCCTGACGATTATGACGGAGGAAAAGCTCATCGGCGCGCGCGACCCGCAGGGCTTCCGTCCGCTCTGCCTCGGCAAGACGGCCGAGGGCAGCTGGATTCTCTCGTCGGAGACGTGCGGTCTGGATGTAGTGGATGCGGAGTTTGTGCGCGACATCCAGCCCGGCGAGATGGTGGTCATTGATGACGCGGGCGTGCATTCCTATATGTTCGCACCCGACGAAAAGCGGGCGTCCTGCATTTTTGAGTATATCTATTTCGCACGGCCAGACTCGGTCATTGATGGGCAGAGTGTGCACGATGCGCGCTTCATGATGGGGCGTATGCTCGCGCGTGAGTCGGGCTTTACCGGCGACATCGTCATTTCCGTGCCGGACTCGGGCACGACGGCGGCCACGGGCTTTGCCTATGAGTCGGGCATACCCTTTGTCGAGGGCCTCATCAAGAACCGCTATATCGGCCGTACGTTCATCCAGCCGACGCAAAAGATGCGCGACCTCTCGGTCAAGCTGAAGCTGAACGCTATCGCCTCGGTCGTGCGTGGCAAGGACGTCATCATGGTCGACGACTCCATAGTGCGCGGCACGACGAGCGGCAAAATCGTGAAGATGCTCCGGAGCGCTGGCGCGAAGTCCGTCAAGATGTGCGTCTCCAGCCCCCCGATTGGCTATCCCTGCTTTTACGGTATCGACACGAGCGTGCGCAAAGAGCTCATCGCAGCCACGAAATCCGTGGAGGAAATCCGCGAGTTCATCGGTGCTGACGGGCTGTATTTCCTCTCGCTCGACGGTCTGAAAAAATCCGTGAGCGCCGTCGACCCCGAGCAGATGTGCTACGCCTGCTTTAACAGTGCCTATCCCATCGCGGACGGGGAGAAACCGGCCGGCGACAGCAAATATGTATTCGAGCAGCGCAAACGCTGAAAGGAGCCTGACATGGCAGAACAACTCACCTATAAAGACGCCGGCGTCAACATTGACGCGGGCAACTACTCCGTCAAACTCATAAAGGACAGCGTGCGCGCGACCTACCGCCCCGAGGTGCTCGGCGACCTCGGCGGCTTCGGCGGCCTGTTTGCGCTCAACAGCGGCAAATATCAGGAGCCGGTGCTCGTCTCGGGCACGGACGGCGTGGGCACGAAACTGCGCCTGGCCTTTTTGCTGAACAAGCATGACACCATCGGGCAGGACGCCGTGGCCATGTGCGTGAACGACATCCTCGTGCAGGGCGCGGAGCCGCTGTTTTTCCTCGACTACCTCGCCGTGGGCCAGCTCGACCCCGAGCAGGTCGCCGCGGTCGTCAAGGGCGTCGCAGGCGCGTGCCAGGAGTCGGGCTGTGCACTCATCGGCGGTGAGACGGCCGAGATGGCCGGTTTCTACCCCGTGGGCGAGTACGACATCGCGGGCTTCTGTGTGGGCGTCGTGGAGAAATCACAGATTATCACGAGCGCACGCGTGCAGGAGGGCGACGTGCTGCTCGGCCTGCCGTCCTCGGGCGTGCACTCCAATGGTTATTCGCTTGTGCGTAAAATCGTGTTTGAGAAACAGGGGCTGAAGGGCGACGAGTATATCGAGGAGCTCGGCAAAACTATCGGCGAGGAGCTGCTGACGCCGACGCGCCTTTACCCGAAGACCTGCCTGCCACTCGTGCAGAATTTCGACATTCACGGCATGGCGCACATCACGGGCGGTGGCTTCTACGACAATATTCCGCGTACGCTGCCGGAGGATATGGCCGTGGAGATTGATGCGAACGCCTGGGCCATGCCGCCCATTTTCCGCCTGCTGCAGCAGTGGGGCAACGTGGACTGGCACGAGATGTACCGCACGTTCAACATGGGCGTGGGCATGGTCATCATCACGAGCCCGGAGGAGGCGGAGCAGATTAAGGCTTACCTCGGCAAGCAGGGCGAGACCGTCTACACCATCGGGCGTGTCGTGCGTGGTCAGCATGACGTGACCATCAAAGGTGGCGTATTCGATGCGTAAAGAGATTTTAGGCGTGCTCTGCTCGGGGCGTGGCACGGATTTGCAGTCCATCATCGACGCTATCGGGCGCGGCGAGGTGGACGCCGAGATTAGCATTGTGCTCACAGACAAGCCGGACGCCTATGCGCTGGAGCGCGCGAAAAAGGCCGGTATCAAAGCCGTTTGCGTGAACCGCAAGGAGTACAGTGACCGCGAGTCGTTCGAAAAGGTGCTCGTGCAGGAGCTGCGCGCGGCGGGTGTGACGCTCGTCGTGCTCGCGGGGTTCATGCGCATCCTGACGCCGTACTTCGTGCGCTCGTTCCCCGGACATATCATGAATATCCACCCTGCGCTCTTGCCAAGTTTCCCCGGCGCGCATGCGCACCGCGATGTGCTGGCCTATGGCGTGAAAGTCAGCGGCTGCACGGTACATTTCGTTGACGAGGGCACGGACAGCGGCCCCATCATCCTGCAGCGGGCGGTGCCCGTGCTGGACGACGACACGGAGGAAACGCTCGGTGCACGCGTGCTGGAGCAGGAACATATCATCTACCCGCAGGCTATCCAGCTCTTCTGTGAGGGGCGGTTGCAGGTCGAGGGGCGCCACGTGCGCATCCTGCCAGCCAAGGATTGAGCCTTAATTAGCAGTTTAGCGGTGCCAGCTATGTGTGGCGGGCACGCACAGCTTTATGTGAATGAGGCAGGCTGACTGGAACGGCCTGCCCGCTAGAGAGAGGAAATTACACATGAAAATCAAACGCGCTTTAATCAGCGTCTCTGACAAGACGGGCGTCGTGGAGTTCGCGCGCCAGCTGCAGGCTGCGGGTGTGGAGATTGTCTCCACGGGCGGCACGATGCGGGCCATCAAGGAGGCGGGTATCCCCGTGACCTACGTGAGCGACGTGACGGGCTTCCCCGAGATTATGGATGGCCGCGTGAAGACACTGAACCCCTATATCCATGGCGGTATCCTCGCCGTGCGCGACAACCCGGAGCATGTGCGGGAGATGGAGGAGCACCACATCACGGGCATTGACCTCGTAGCCGTGAATCTCTACCCGTTCAAGCAGACGATTGCCAAGCCAGGTGTGGAGCTCGCCGAGGCCATCGAGAACATCGACATCGGTGGCCCCGCGATGATTCGCGCGGCGGCGAAGAATTTCCGGTTCGTCACCGTCATCACGAACCCGGGCCGCTATCAGCAGGTAGCTGATATGGTGACGCAAAACGGCGAGGTTGACGACCGCACCCGCATGGAGCTCGCGCAGGAGGCCTTCGCGCACACGGCAGACTATGACACAGCCATCAAGAACTACCTGGCCGAGCAGCTGCAGTAATTTTTCGTGGTAGCCGAACCGCCGGTCAGGGGCGTGGCTGACATCGCTTCGCTGAGATAATTTGCTAAAAGATTTTTTTGCCTTTTAATTAATCCTGTAAAAGTTTCAAAACGCGCTGCGCTTGAACGGTTGAAACTTTTACGAGGGTTCTAGTAGGCAAAAAAATCTTTCTTAACGCAAATTATCAACGCTGCGCTCTTGTCAGCCGCACCCCTGCCCGGCTACTGCGAGGCAAAGGTAATGGTTGGTGCCTCCTTGCAATATGGGCTCTTGGTAGCCGCAGGCGGGGGCAGGTCATAAGTGAAGCGTTGGAATTTTGCGTTAAGCAGGAAAAATTTTTCCGACTAGCTTCCTCGTAAATTGACTTTCGTTCAAGCGAAGCGCGTTTAAGTCTATTTACAGGATTAATTTTCGGAAAAATTTTTCCTGTAGCAAAATTACTTAGCGGAACGTTGGCCTGCCCCCGCCTGCGGCGGTCGCTTAGCAGAACTTTAGGGGAGATACAACATGAACATAATGGTAATCGGCAGCGGTGGGCGTGAGCATACGCTGGCGTGGAAACTGGCGCAGTCGCCGAAATGCACGCGGCTGTTTGCCGTGCCGGGCAATCCGGGTATGGCGGAGGTCGCGACGTGTATCGGTGGCGTGGATATCACGGACAATGACGCCGTGGTCCGGGTCGCACAGGAAAACGATATCGACCTTGTGGTCGTGGGGCCGGAGGTGCCGCTCGCTAACGGCGTTGTGGACGCACTGACGGCGGCGGGCATCAAGGCGTTTGGCCCGAGCCAGCGGGCCGCGGAGCTCGAGGGCTCGAAGGCCTTCTCCAAAAATATGATGCGCAAATATGGTATCCCCACGGCGAACTACGGCGTCTTTGTCGACGCGGCGACGGCACGTCGCTGCGTGGCGACGGAGGGCGCGCCTATCGTCATCAAGGCCGACGGCCTCGCGGCGGGCAAGGGCGTCGTCGTGGCCATGACCGTCGACGAGGCTTACAAGGCCATCGACGACATCATGGAGGACAAGGCCTTTGGTCAGGCGGGCAGCCGTCTGGTCATCGAGGAGTTTATGGCAGGCGAGGAGGCCAGCCTCTTGGCTTTCACGGATGGCAAGACAGTGCGGCCGATGATTTCCTCGCAGGACCACAAGCGTGCCTACGACGGCGATAAGGGTCCGAACACGGGCGGCATGGGCACGTATGCGCCCGCGCCTGTGATGACGCCCAAAATGGTGGAGCGTGCGACGAAAGAAATCCTCGAGCCCATCGTGGCCGCGATGGCAAAAGAGGGCCGTCCGTACAAGGGCTGCCTCTATGCGGGCCTCATGATTACAGAGACGGGGCCGAAGGTCGTGGAGTTCAACGCGCGTTTCGGTGACCCCGAGACGCAGGTGGTACTGCCGCTCCTGCAGGGCGACCTCGTGGATATCATGCTTGCCTGCGTCGATGGCACGCTGGACCAGGTGGATATCCCCTGGAGCGACGGCGCGGCGGTCTGCGTCGTGCTGGCCTCGGGCGGCTACCCGAAGGCGTACGCCAAGGGCTATCCTATCACGGGTATCGATGCGGCGCAGGCGGTGGGCTGTCAGGTGTTCCACGCGGGCACGGCGGTCAAAGATGGGCACATCGTCACGAACGGCGGCCGCGTGCTGAACGTCGTGGCCACAGCGCCGGGCATCCATGCGGCCGTGGACAAAGCCTATGCGGGCATTGAGAAAATTACCTTTAAGGACGCTTTCTACCGCAAGGACATCGCGCACCGTGCGCTGGAGCGCGAATAAACACCTATACTGTGAATGGAGGCTGCTGCAGGGTTGACCTGCGGCGGCCTTTTTGTGGTTGTTGCACAGCTGCAATAGCGTGTTTTAGGAACCGGTGTTCTAGTGAGCAAACGGCTGATAGCGGTAACTGGCTAAAGGAAATATGTTTTGCAGTAAAATCGCCAGCAAAGCGTGCCCCACAGGAGAGGTAATGCCTTGCTGGCGATTTTTACTGATATTTTTTGGCAGCGACTTAGCGCCAGTCCACGTTCGTGGCGGCGTTGGCCTTTTTACGCAGGGACTCGAGGCGGTTCAGGGCGTCCTGCAGCGTAGCGTCCTCTTTGGCAAAGTGGAAACGGATGAGGTGGTGCACGTCTTCGCGGAAGAAGCTGGAGCCGGGCACGGTGGCGACGCCGACCTCACGGGTCAGCCACTCGGCAAATTTATAATCGTCGCGCACGCCGAACTCGGAGACGTCCATGAGCACGTAGTAGGCGCCCTGCGGGTCCGTGAACGTGAAGCCGAGGTTTTGCAGCCCACCGACGAACAGCTGCTTCATATGCGTATAGTGTGCCTGCAACTCCTGATAGTAGTCGTCGCCAAAGTTCAGGCCCACGACGGCAGCCTCCATGAGCGGCGCGGCTGCGCCTACGGTGAGGAAGTCGTGTACCTTTTTCACGCGATCGGTAATCTCCGGTGAGGCCAGCACGTAGCCGAGGCGCCAGCCCGTGATGGAGTAGGTCTTCGAGAGCGAGTTGCAGGTGATGGTGCGCTCGCGCATGCCGGGCAGGGCGGCCATGTAGACGTGCTCGTGCGGCGCATAGAGGATGTGCTCGTAGACCTCGTCCGTGATGACGTAGGCGTCGTATCGTTTGATAATGTCTGCGATGGTCGTCAGCTCGTCGCGTGTGAACACTTTGCCGCAGGGGTTCGAGGGATTGCAAAGGATGAGCGCCTTCGCGCCCTGACGGAACGCGTCCTCGAGTTTCTCCGGGTCGAACGTGAAGTCGGGCGGCACGAGCGGGATGTAGATGGGCTCGGCCCCCGTGAGTATGGTGTCGGCGCCGTAGTTTTCATAGAAGGGGGAGAAAATCGCTACTTTGTCGCCGGGGTTCGTGATGGACATCATGGCGGCCATCATGGCCTCTGTGCTGCCGCAGGTCACGACGATTTCGCCGTTCGGGTCGTAGTCGAGACCGGAGAAATGCTTCTGCTTGCGCGCCAGCGCCTCGCGGAAGTTCTGCGCGCCCCAGGTGATGGCGTACTGGTGCGGCCCCTCATGCGCGACCTCGGCCAGCCTATCCGTGATAGCCTGCGGCGGGTCAAAATCGGGGAACCCCTGCGAGAGATTGACCGCGCCGTATTTATTGGCCACGCGCGTCATGCGTCGGATGACCGAGTCCGTAAAATGCGCCGAGCGCTCGCTTAAACTTTGCATAAAAGAAACCACCCTTCGTTATCACTAAAACATATCCGTATACTATCATTATGGCCTTTGTTGTACACAATAGTAACGCTAAGTGTACAGTCTGTCAATTACTTTTCGTAAAAATCGACTATATTTACTAAAAAGTGTAAACTTTTCCTTGACAAAGCTATGATTCGCGTATATCATTCTAAACATATCAAATCAATATAGTTTTATCGACAAGGAGGGGAACGCTTATGCGGCGTTTACGGGCAATCATTTTATTAGGTATATCTGTGGTGGCAGTGGCGATGCTCTGCCTCGGTTGCGGCAGCGGCGCAGGCGACAGCAAGACGCTCAAGGTGGGGGCCTCGGCCGTGCCGCATGCGGAGATACTCGAGGCGGCCAAGCCACTCCTGGAGCAGCAGGGTATCAAGCTGGAAATCGTGGAGTTCAACGACTATGTGCAGCCGAACCTCGCGCTGAACTCCAAGGAGCTCGACGCGAACTTCTTCCAGCACAAACCCTATCTGGACAACTTCGTGGCCGAGCACAGCGACATGCAGCTTAAAGCCGTGGGCGGCGTGCACATCGCGCCGATGGGTGTCTACTCGAAAAAGGTGCAAAACCTGCAGGAACTGGCCGCAGGCGCGAAAATAGCTCTGCCCAACGACCCGACGAACGGTGGGCGGGCACTGTTGCTGCTGGAAAAGGCGGGCCTCATCAAGCTGAACCCGTCGGCAGGCCTGAAGGCCACGGTGCATGATGTCGTAGAAAATCCGAAAAATCTGCAGTTCGAGGAGATGGAGGCCGCCCAGGTGCCGCGCTCGCTCGATGACGTGGCCGCGGCGGTCATCAACACGGACTACGCCCTGCGTGTGGGTCTCGTGCCGTCCCAAGAGGCCCTGACGCTGGAGGACAGCACCTCGCCCTATGTGAACATCGTGGCCGTGCGTGCCGGTGACGAGGACCGCCCCGAGATCAAAGCCCTCGTCAAGGCCCTGCACAGCGATGAGGTCAAGCAGTTCATCCTCGACAAATATAAGGGCGCCATCGTACCCGCGTTCACGGAGGAATGAGCAGGCATAGCGGTACACGCTGAGAAAGTGCCGACAATTCAGGCAGTTTTTCCCTTGCAGGCTGCCATTTATTTCACACCATCATAGCAGGAGCCGTTGCCGTTGTCGGCAACGGCTCCTTTGCCGTATATACAAGGCCTCTCCCGCTTGTTTTTCCCTAGGTAAAAAGGTAAAATACTCAAACTTCCCACATGCCAAACACTGACAATGCCGCGTCAATAAAAGAAATTTGAGAGAATAAAAGGCGTAAAGCTTACCTTC
>ONCF01000026.1 GCA_900316275.1 uncultured Veillonellaceae bacterium | reverse complement strand
GGTAAAACGGCCGAGAAACTCCGCTTCATTGCGATATTTCTTGTTTTTGCCATTGCGGGTGCAGATATGGCGTACCTGTTCGTCGAGTCGCAGGGCGTCGTAGAGCATATTGCGCACAACCATGGCATAGTGAATTTTTGTCTGATTTTCGACACCCAGTATGCAGTAGGCTGTGCGTCCGTCCGTCTTCATCGCCAGTTTCAGCACGTCGCGATTCTTTTGTAGCATTTTGCCGTTTCGCCCACGTCCCAGTGCAGTCGTATCGAGCTCGCGCAGGTTGTCCGGCTGGATTACCTGCCGGCCATCATAGATGAACTGGTTGAAAATATCTGCGAACACCACGTTGTGTTGCACGTAGGCCTTGGTCACGCTATCCACTTGTCCCATATGCCTCTCCTTTATTATACATGAAATACAATCGTTTTGCATTGTATTTATCATAACACCGACGCCTGTACACGTCAACAGAACATTTAATATACCAAACTATCGGCGCGGGGGCATTGCCACATTGTTTGTTTGGCAAATCCCCAAATGTTATTTGCGAAAAGTGTTAGAAATCCCCAAATGTTTTACCCAAGGTGTTGTATCTGTATTTTATTAGCGTTGCAAGCTGGCGGTGTGGTTAAAGTATGTAGGAAAATAGCTCTTGTTGGCGAATAGTATATATGTAGATATAGTAGCGGGGAGGGGTGCAGATGCCAAAAACATCGGTCGTAATCGTGGTGCCTATTTATCGGGCGGAACTGTCGGAGCTGGAGTGCGTGGCGCTCGGGCGGCTGCAGGAGGTGTGGGGGCAGTATCCGCGCGTGTTCGTGGCGCCTGCGTCGCTCGCGTTTGACTTTGGCGCGCTCGGGCAGGGCGTGCGTGTGGAGCGGTTCCCAGACCGGTATTTCGCCAGTACGGAGGCGTACAGCGAGCTGCTGCTCACGGAGGCGTTCTACGCGCGCTTTGCCTGTTACGCGTATCTCGTGCTCTATCAGACGGATGCCTTCGTGTTCTATGATGCCCTGCCGCAGTTCTGTGCGCTCGGCTATGACTATATCGGGGCGCCCGTGGAGCGGCGGCGCCTGCCATGGCATCTGCTCGGGGCGCGCGTGGGCAACGGCGGCTTTTCCCTGCGGCGCGTTGCGGCCTGCAGGCGTGTGCTGCGGGCGTGGCGAGCGGATGCGGCGGCGCAGTCACATCCGTTCGCGCCTTTATTCAGGGCATGGGAGGATTTGTTCTGGGGCTATTGTGGCACACGGCCGGAGCTCCATTTTAGCGTGCCGGATGTAGAGACGGCGCTGGGCTTTGCCGTGCAGGGCAATGTGCACCGGGCCTACGCGCGGCTGGCCAGTGGCTGGCGGCCCTGCGGTTGTCACGGCTGGAACCAGCTGGAGTTTGCCGGGCTGACGGCGGCCGTGGCGCAGCTCGGCTATAGTACGCCCGGCTTTGACGCGGCGGCGCACGCGCAGCTGCAGGCTCTGCGTGCGCGGCGCTGGCAGGTATGGCACGGCGTTTTTTCGCTGTTCCCGCTCGTGGGTGCCCTGCGGTGCGGCGACGGGGCGGCGGCCGTGCGGCAGCTGCAGGCACTGCGCACACGCTATCCGGCGGGAACATTCTGGCAGGAGAGGACGGAGGCCGGGCAGCTTTTGCGTATGGCCGTAGCGTGGCGGCTGACACCGGCGGCACAGGCCGCGTGCCTGCAGCTAATGGACGCGGCCGAGGCAAGAGAAGAAAAGGAGCAGCACATGGGGAAATGTATTATCCTGGTCTCGATGGTCAAGAACGAGGCCGACATCATCGAAAGTTTTGTGTGGCACAGTCTGACATATGCGGACAGGCTCATCATCGCCGACCATCAGAGCTCAGACGGCACGTGGGAGATTTTGCAAAAACTGCAGGCTGAGGGTCTGCCGCTTACGCTCCGGCGGCTCTACCGCGTGGAGCTCGCGCACCGCGAGGTCATGAACGGTCTCGTGCGTGAGGCCATAGCGCAGGGGGCGGACATCGTACTGCCGTTTGACGCTGATGAGTTCCTCGTCAATACGGAGAACGAGCTCACGTGCCGCGAGGTGCTGGAGAGTCTCGACCCCACGCAGCTCTATGGTCTGCACTGGCGTAAATATGAGCCGCTGTATCCGGAGCGGGACCTCGACCAGTTCCTGCTCGCGCGTCCCTGTAAGAGCGGGGCGGATTTCGCGCCTGCACAAAAGACCATTGTCGGCGCGGCGAGCTACACGGGGCCGCGCCGCTACGAGCTCGTGCAGGGCGCGCACTATGGCGAGTATCTCGACACGGGCGAGTCCGTGCCGATGTATTGGGCGCCCTATATCCACACGGCACATTTCCACTGGCGCAGCGATGCGCAGTTCGCGTCCAAAGTAGCGACGAGCTGGATCAACAATGTGGCGAAATACTCACAGTACACGTTGACGGCCGCGTACCTCAAGACGGCCTATGACCAGCTGGAACGGCACGAGACGGCTCAGCCGGATGGCCTCATGGGGCACGACCGTGCCTACGACCTCACGCCTTATGTCACGCCGCAGACGCTGCGCTATACGTCGGCGCAGCCGGCGGATATGACGGTCAACCTCATGGCGGCGGCGGAACGCCTCGCACAGCAGATGGCGCAGATGAAGGCCTTGGCGCACGCACGGCGCGTGAGTATCGTGCTGATCGTGAACGATGACGAGGCGGCCAGCCTGTGCAGCTGGCAGGCGGCACTGGCGCAGACGTATACGCTGCGCGAGTTCATCGTGCTGCAGCTGACACAGGCCATGCCGGAGGCACTGGCACAGGCGATAGGCGAGGCGCAGGCGGCGGGCGAGCAGGTCACGTGTATCGATGGCTCCACCGGCACCTGGGCGGCGGCGCTGGACGCGGTGGTGCAGGGGGACTACGTGCAGTGGCTGCTGCCGGGCAACGTCATCCGCCCGGACAAGGTGGAGCGCATGGTGACGTTCCTCGAGCTGCAGGATCAGCCGTTCGTCTTCGCCACGGCTACGGGCAGCGAGGCACAGGACAGTGAGTGGCAGCCGGGGGTGTGTTTCCCTGCGGATGAGCCGGTGCTGGCCTATTTGGCGCAGGATTTTTGGTCCCTTTGTCTGCAGAATGGCCACTATCCGCTGGGCGGTGTGGCTTCAGGATTATTTCCTCGCGAACTTTTGTCTATCAGCCGCTGGCTTGAGGGCTGTTTCCTTGAGGGACGGGCACTCGAGTTCGTCATGTGGCGTGAGCTTTGCCGTAACGTAGCGCAGACTGCACAGCCGCTCGCCGGGGTCGGTGTGTTGCACGATACGTTCTGCGAGGTGCCGCCGCAGGTGACGGCCGAGGTGTTCCTCTGGCACCAGCTGCAGTGGGCGACGTTGCTCGAGCAGGCGCAGGACGAGGAGGACGCAGCTGTCTTGCGGCAGGGCTGGCGGACCCTGGCCGCGCGCGGGCGGGCCGTGAGTGCTCAGGCGCGCGTGCTGGCCCAGTCACCGCTCTACCCGGCCTATCAGGCCATGCTGGTCGCACATCAGGCCTAGGGAGGTATCAGTGATGGGAGCATTACCCTATCCGGTGCGGTATTTCCATTGTAAGGAACCGCATCAGGAAGACGCGCAGGCGTTTTTTGACCAGCAGGTGCAGTTTTTTGCCAGTATCGGGGCGGTCATGGGCGGCGTGCAGGGCGAGACGGGGGTACCGGGACTGCGGCTGGATTTCAACAACGGCCTGCGCCTGCAGGTGCCTGAGGGGCATTGGCGGGTGCGACTCTCCGACTACGACTCAGAAATGGTCTTTTTTGACGAGACGGTGCAGGCGACGGTGCTCATTTCGCTGGAGAAATATTATATTCATTGGCATATCGAGGTCTGGCGGGACGGGGAGAAATGTTTCGAGCATATTTTTGACCCGCACGGACAGCGCATCTACCTCGTAAATACCAGCAGTGCCATCGGCGACAGCCTGGCCTTTATGCCCTATATCGGGGCAGTGCGGGAATACTACGACGGCGAGGTCTACTACTATACGCCACAGCACATGCAGGAGCTGATACAGCGTTTTTACCCGGAGGTGCACCAGAGCGAGGGCATTTTGCCGGACACGTACGCGACGTTCCTTTTTGGTGCAGGAATCAATGCACCGATGTTTATGCCCTGCGAGGGGCGGCTCGTACGTATGGACCGCATCGGCCAGATTATATTGAATCTGCCAGAGCCGGCACCTTTGCCACCGTGGCCCGCGCGGCCACGCCAGATAGCAGAGCCCTATGTCTGTGTCGGTGTACAGGCTTCGTCGCTCACGAAGTGCTGGCTCTATCCGCACGGCTGGGAGCAGGTGACGGCGGCGTTGCGGGCGGCGGGGTACCGTGTGCTCTGCATCGACAAAGAGCGGCGTACAGCGACTGGTCCCTACGTGGCCGAGTGCCCGCCGGGCGCGGAGGACCTCACGGGCGACCGGCCACTTACGGAGCGGGCAGAACTGTTGGCGCACGCGGCGTTCTTTATCGGGCTGCCGAGCGGTCTGTCGTGGCTGGCGCACAGCGTTGGCTGTCCCGTGATTATGGTGGGCGGGTTCTCCTATCCGTGGCATGAGTTCACCGGCGCGTACCGCGTCTACAACCGGCTGGCCTGTTTCGGCTGCCTCAACGACGTGAGTGAGAACGCCTATACGCACAGTTGCCCGCGCTGGTCACAGGACTCGCCGCACTTCCTCGAATGCGGGCGCAGCATCACGCCACCGATGGTCATCGCGGCCGTCAACCGGCTGTTGGCTGACCAGCAGGCGCGGTGAAGTCAGCCACGTAGGGGCGGGCCCGGATATCTTACATTGGTTGGGCATACAGGGCAGGTTCTGTTAGGGCAACACGGCTGATGCCTTGACGATAAAAGGAGGGGCAGAGATGTTTTATACGGAAGAAAAGCCGGCGCACTGGGAGCGTGCGCGCGCTTTGTTCGCGCAGCTCACTGCAGCTGTAAAAGCCCAGGCGTATGACGACGACTATCTGCGGACGCTCATCGCGTACCGTGAAGTGACCGCGGACGAGACGGAGCCGGCAATTTTCTATGCGCTTTATGCCTGGGCACACGGGGCGGTCAGCGTGGCGCGCGAGTATGCAGAGCAGGCCTACCACATGCGGAAAATCAACCTCACGCTCTGGCTGCTGCTGCGGGATATCTACAGCCATTGTGGCGAGGGGACGCGGGCGCTGACCTTTGCCGGCTTTGCCAGCGCATTCTACAAGGTGCCGCTGCAGCTCTCCCTGTCACGCGCGGAGCTGGCTCAGGCCTTGCCGCAGCTCTCGCTGAGCCTGAACTACCGCGCGGAGTACGCGCCGTCCCTTATGTCCTATATGGAGCTGACAGCGACAGGCGAGCTGCACGACCGGGGACGTATCAACGTGGGTGATTTTTTGCCACAGGGTGGGGCACAGCTGCCGTGGCGGTATTGGGTCGGCGTATTTACCGAGCAGGAGATGCTCGACTACAAGGGCACGTTGCTCACGGCTATCCGGGACAACGCAAAGCTCGCGCTTATGTGCAGTGCTGACCTGCCATTTGACATCATGCGCGCGCAGGCAGGGCAGACGGCGTATGACATCGAGGCCAGTGAGGCTGCGCCTGTTCTCGTGCCGCTCGCGGGCACGGAGGACGAGCAGCGCGTGTATTTCGACAGCCCAGATACACAGCAGTATGACAGCCTGCTCGGCAAATGGGCGTTCAACTACTACCGTCTGACGGCGCCGACACGTATCCATGCGGAGCAGCCGTTTACGCTAGGGCGCCCCGTAACGCTCGGGCACAGTCCACGTCGTCGCAAGGTCGTGCTCAACATCCTGCTGGATGCGTTCTGCTGGCAGGCTATCAAGGAGCGTGATTACGCGCTCGTGCCCCATATCCTGCAGTTCTTCCAGCAGGGGATTATCTTTAACGACCATCACTCAGTCTGTGAGTACACCGTGCCCTCGGTGCCGACCATCGAGACGGGCATGTATCCGCAGCATTCGCAGACGTTCAACAATCATGCCACGCATTGGCTGAACGCAGAACACACGACGCTCACGGAGCAGCTGCACGGTCTCGGCTACTACTGCGTGAATACGATGGGCTGCGGCGAGGGGCTCTATACGGGTGTGGCGCGCGGCTTTGACCGTCTCGTGACGAACGGTTACGCATTGCATACCTACGTGGGCGTTGAGCGCACACTGCGGCAGCTCATGGCCTTTGACGAGTGTGACCAGTATCTACTGCTGCATACGATGGACGCGCACCCCTGGACGCAGAACATGAGCAGCCTGCCACTCACGGTGCAGACGCACAGCACCGTCGCCGAGCGCTCTCTGCATGCGGAGAAGGCCTGCGCGAGCGTGCGTCTGCCGAACCGCCCCGTCTACCTGCGTTGGAATGCGCAGGCCATTCGTGATATAGACCGTTCGCTTGCGCAGCTTTTTGCCTATCTCGAGGCGCACTACAGTCCGGAGGAGTATCTCGTCGTGCTCTGCTCGGACCACGGCGTGCCTATCTACGATGAGAAAATCAACGTGCTCAGCGCGCATATGAACGGCGCGGCTTTTATGCTGCGCGGCGCGGGGGTGCCGACGTGCGGCTTCGTCGACGAGCTGACGAGTGCCGTGGATATCTATCCTGCTATGGCGCAGCTGCTCGGCTTTTACGCGCCGGAGACGGTGGACGGCTGTCTGCCGCGCGCGCTGGGCGGGCCAGGGCGGGACTGCGCCGTCAGTATGTCCCTCTATCCCGGTCAGACGTTCAAGCTCTGCCTGCGCACAGAAAAACGCGCCTGCTACCTTGAGGCGCAGGAGCTCACGGATGAGGACGGGCGCTGCGACCTGCGTGGCGCGGCTGTAGGCGTCTACGATCGCGCCACAGGCCAGCGCCTGCCCGACAGCGAAATCGCGCCGTTCCTGCCGCGCATCACGGAGTTCACCCGCAACATCGACAGCCACGGCTGCCAATGGCCCGACATGCGTGAGGGCCGCGAGTACTGGTACGACAAGCGCGAGGGCCGCACGCCGGTGGAGCTGCCGGAGACGGAGGCGTAGGGAAAAGTTGACGCTTGCACCAGTGTTGCCTATGGATTATGTTATAATGTGGAGTAACAGGTAGAGTAATTTTTCAGTGTCGGAAAAGGAGAGAGGACATATGGATAACCTTGCACAGAAGGAGCCACCACGTATGCAGATTATTGCGGGCAAAACCGTGCTGATGTCACCGCGCCCGTTGATAAGCCACAATTTAGTCGCCAGTAATATATATTATATTTTTGCTAAATATTTACATGGTAAGACTTGCGTGCCCTTTGCCGATGGCGTGGATGTTCATCTGAACGACCAGAATTGGTTTGTACCGGATGCCATGATTGTCTGCAATCCGGATATCATCAAGGAAAATGGAATCTACGGCGCGCCCGACCTCGTGGTAGAGGTGATTTCGCCGTCTACGATGCGTTACGACCGCGGTCCGAAGATGCAGGCCTATGCCCAGGCGGGTGTAAAGGAATACTGGCTCGTCACGCCGCTGGCGCGCTCAGTCGAAGTCTACCTGAATCACGGGGGCGTTTTTGAGATAGATGAAACTTATGCTGTATACTCAGAGGCTGATTTGAGCGTGATGGATGACAAGGAAAAGGCCGCCATCAAGCCAGAGATTAAAGTGTCCCTGTATGACGATTTGCTGGTGAATGTCGAGGATATTTTTTATCGTCTATGAGAGAACAGTGTTGCACATGGCTAGCCACTTTTAGCGGTGGTTGGCCTATTTTTTTACCACGAACGTGATATTTACAGTATAGTTCATAAGTGATATAATAAATCATAAAAATGAACAGGAAGTGAGTATATGCTGGAACGAGCGCAATTTCAACTGTTGCGGGCCGTGCAGGAACTGCCACAGCTGTCACAGCGTGATCTGGCGGCGCGGCTCGGCTGGTCGCTCGGCAAGGTCAACCGCGTGCTCAAAGGGTGTACGGCGGCCGGCTGGGTCGCGGAGGGCGTATTGCAGCCAGCGGGCCTCGCGGCACTGACACCGTACCGTGTAGACAATGCTATCATCATGGCGGCAGGCATGAGCACGCGCTTTGCGCCGCTGTCGTACGAAAAGCCGAAGGCACTGCTGCGCGTCAAGGGTGAGGTACTCATCGAGCGGGAAATCCGCCAGCTGCAGGCGGCTGGCATCACGGACATTACTGTGGTCGTGGGCTACAAGCGCGAGCAGCTTTTCTATCTGGCAGATAAATTTGGTGTGCAAATTGTCGTCAACGAGGACTACTACCGTTACAACAACACTTCGACGCTCATGTGCGTGCGCGAACGGCTGGGCAATACCTATATCTGTTCTTCGGACAACTATTTCACGCAGAATGTCTTTGCCCCCTATGTTTATCGGGGCTACTACGCGGCGGTTTATACGGACCAGCCGACGGAGGAGTATCTGCTCAGCACGAACCGGCAAGGACGCATCACGCGGGTGACGGTTGGCGGTCCGGGCGGCTGGTATATGCTGGGGCACGTGTATTTCGACCGCACGTTCAGTGAGCGTTTCCGCATGCTCCTGGAGCAGGAGTACCCCCTGCAGGTCACGCGCGAGCAGCTGTGGGAAAATCTCTACATGCGTCACCTCGATGAGCTGGCGCTCTATATCGAGCGCTATCCGGACGGCGTTATTTACGAGTTTGATTCGCTGGACGAGCTGCGGGCTTTTGACACGGACTATGTGCGCAACGCCGGGTCGGCGATTTTCCAGCATATCGAGCAGATTTTGCACTGCAGCGACGCGGATATCCAGCAAATACAGCCCATCAAAGCGGGCCTGACGAATGTGTCGTTCCGCTTTGCGTGCCGGGGTAGCCTGTATGTATATCGTCATCCGGGGCCGGGCACACATGCCATTATCAGCCGGCAGAGTGAGGCCGCCTCGATGGCCATAGCGCACAAGCTGGGGATCGACAAAACGTTCATTTATATGGACGCAGAAGCTGGCTGGAAACTGTCGCATTTCATCGTCGACGCTCGGCCACTGGACCATCACGACCGCGCGCAGGCAGAGCGGGCACTCGCGCTGGTGCGCAAACTGCACCGCAGTGGCGAGCGCACGCCGTATGCGTTCGATATGTGGGCGGGCACGCAGCAGTTGGAGCAGGAGATGCAGGCGCTCGGCCGCATGGAGTTTGCGGGCGCGGCGGCGCTGCAGGCGGCGATGGCGCAGCTGCACGCCTATGCGAGCCAGGACGGCGAGGCGCGGGAGTGCCTCTGCCACAATGATTGTTACGGGCCGAATTTCCTATTTGCGCCCGACGGTACGCTGAACCTCATCGATTGGGAGTACTCTGGCATGGGCGATCCGGCGGGCGATATCGGCACCTTTATCTGCTGCTCCCAGTACGATGTAGCACAGACGGAGGCGGCGCTGCACTACTATCTGGCCGATGAGGATACGCCCGCGCGCTTCCGGCACTTTTACGCCTACACGGCACTCGCAGGGTACTACTGGTTCGTCTGGGCACTGCATCAGGAGAGCCAGGGCAAGCCTGTGGGCGACTGGCAGTATATCTGGTACCGTGTGGCACAGGATAACGGCCGGCGGGCGCTGGCTGGTTACCAGACGACAGAGGGAGGCAACGACAAGTGAAACAGCAGCTTTTGGAGAATAAAATCAGGCAGGGGGCGTTGCAGGCCGTTGAGGCCATGGAGCAGCCGGATTACCCTTTCCCCACGCAGTTGGGTCGTAGCGATTGGCGACTGATTGTCGGTCTGCTGGCGGTTTGTGCACTGCTTATTATTTTGTGTATGACGGGGGTGATTCACTGATGGTGGAAAATGATTATGTCCTGCAGGAGACGGTCACCGGCTCCGTGCCCATGACGGCGGGGGCGGGGCGCATGTATTCGTTCTGGGATTTGTTCCTCGCGACGAGCGGCTTCTCCATTGCGACGTGGTGCTATACGCAGGGCGCGTACGTGGCGCAGTATCTCAGCTTTACGCAGATGCTCGTCAATATTTTCTGCTTCAACATAGTCTGGGTACTCATCGAGTGCATTCCTATCCTCTTTGCCGTGCGCTACGGCATCGACCTCTGGATCTGGCTGCGCTCCGTACTGGGACGCAACGGTGTGGCCATCCTTGCGACGGTTATCAGTCTGGCGAATTTCGGCTGGTACGCCGTGGATGCCGACCTGTTCGCGACCTCGATGATTAATCTCTGTGCCGGTTTCGGCATCGCGCTGGAGCGCAGTCTCTGGGAGCCGTTCCTCGGCATCCTCTGCGTGCTGCTCGGCACGGCCATCGCCCTCGGCGGGCCGCGCGTCATCAAATGGACGAACCGCATTCTTGCCGTGTGCCTGCTGGCCGTGGGCGTCGTGGTCGTGGGCATCTGCCTGACGGCCGTGCCACTCGGCGAGCTCGTGCAGGTGCAGCCGGATACGAGCCTCTATGAGACGGCCCTCGGACGCTTCATGCTCTCGGCGGAGGGCAACGTCGCGTTTGCGTTCTCCTGGTCGACACAGGCGCTTATCCTGCCGCGTCTTGCGCGCACGGAGCGCAGCGGCTACTGGGGGTCGGCACTTGCGTATGGCGTCGTGGCGCCGTTCTTCGTGGCAGCTGGCGGCGTCATGGCTATGGCTATGTTCGTGCAGTTCGGCTACTATGAGAGCGACCCCACGCGCATGCTGGCGGCGCTCGCAGGCCCCGCAGCCTCGTTGCTCAGTCTGCTGCTCGTGGCCTTTGCCAACATCGGCACGCAGGGCACAGGCTCCTATGTTAACTGCATGATTGTGAAAAGCGGCCTGCCGACGGTGCCGTACAAGGTGCTCGTGCTTATTGCGATGGTTTACGTCAGTTTCCTGACCTGGTGTGGCTGGATTATGGAAAATTTCGGCTCCTTTATTTCCTGTGCGGCTTATATCCAGGGACCGATTATCGGCATGACGGTCGTGGACTACCTGCTGGTCAAGCACCGCCGCATTTCGCTGCGCAGCCTCTACGCACTGGAGGGACATGATGCATATGCGTTCACGCACGGCTTTAACCTCGTGGGCCTCGGCTGCGTGCTCGTGGCCTTTGTCACGGCTATCCTCTTTGTCTACAACCCCGTGACGGGGCAGATACAGAGTGATATCTTCCTCGTGACGACGGGCAGCGGCTACACGGCCCTCTGCGGTGGCCTGCTTTACTATCTGGCCGCGCACACGCGACTGCGCCGCTACATGCTGCGCGACAGAGAGGAACTGACGGTCTGAGTATTTGGCCGCAGTTTTTGGGCTCGCCCACTTCCGGGCGGGTCTTTTTGTGTTTAGTATGTAGGAAAAATATTTTTCATGGCGAATTTATATATAATATGGAAAGCAGGTGAGGGTATGCAGGTATCGGCTTGCGTCATCGTAAAGAATGAGGCGCACAATCTGTCACGTTGGCTGCGTTGCATGCAGGCACTGGCAGACGAAATCGTGGTCGTGGATACGGGCTCAACGGATGAGACGGTGGCTATCGCCGAGGCGGCGGGCGCGCGTGTGGCGCATTTCACGTGGTGCCAGGATTTTGCGGCGGCGAAGAACTATGCCATCGACCAGACAACGGGCGACTGGGTACTGCTGCTCGATGCGGATGAGTATTTCCCCGAGGCGCAATGGCCGGCCGTGCGGGCGGCACTCGCGCGTTACGATGCGCAGTATGAGGTCATCGGGCTTATCTGTGACTGGCTGAATTTCGACGAGGATAGGGATAACGCGCCGCTCAGTGCGGGCTACCAGATCCGCATGTTCCGCCGCATGCCCGACCTGCGCTACGAGCGGCCCATTCACGAGGCGCTCTGCTATCGCGGACACGAGCATCGTATTTTT
>ONCF01000040.1 GCA_900316275.1 uncultured Veillonellaceae bacterium | reverse complement strand
TCATCGCTTTAGCTCTGTTTTCAATATGAATTTATGTGTGGAAAAGCCCAAAAATCAATGGTTTCGGGCTTGACAAAATAGGAAGGACGATGCTCTCTTGATAGCCTTTATTCTCTTTCTCCTGCTCGGCATCGGCGTGGGCATTTTCGGCACGCTTGTCGGCATCGGCGGTGGCCTCATCTGCGTGCCCATCTTCATCCTCTGCCTGAGCGGCGAAAACGCCCTCATTCATCCGTATTTTAAAACGGCGGCTGAGATTGCCGGCACGTCGCTCGTCGTCGTCATGGCGAACGCCCTCTCCGGCACCCTGGCCTACATACGCCAGAAACGCGTCTATTTCAACGCGGCCATCCCATTCGCCATCGCCACGCTGCCCGGTGCCTGGTTCGGCTCGAGCATCGTCGACGACTTCAGCGGCACGCAGCTCGACCTCTATTTCGGCATTTTCCTGCTGTTCATGGCCTGCCTCATGTACTGGAACAATATGCACAAGCCGCACACGGACATCATGGAGCTGCCACAGGATTTCCAGTATCCGCGCGTGCTCGGTATCGTCGTGAGCTTCGGCGTCGGTTTCCTCTCCAGCATCTTCGGTATCGGCGGCGGCGTCATCCACGTGCCGCTCATGATTTACGCGCTTGGTTTCCCCGTGCACGTGGCCACGGCCACCTCGCATTTCGTGCTGGCCTGCTCCTCCACGTTCGGCGTGATTTCCCATTTTCTCATGGACCACATCGTCTGGGTACCGGCCATCAGCATCTCCATCGGCGCGGCCATTGGCGCACAGGTGGGTGCAAAAATCTCCAAGAAAACGAAGAGCAAGCTCATCCTCACGCTGCTCTCGCTCGCCATGTTCGCGCTCGGCGTGCGCCTCATCCTGCTCGGCGTGCCCCGCTGAGCCATAACGGCATAACAGCATAAAGCGAGGGACCACTGACGCAAATGTCGGTGGTCCTTTTTACTTGCGCAAAATCTCTGAACCGGACATTACCGGCCCTATTCAAAGCAATCCTTTTTCCTGTAACAGCGCCAGCACGCGGCCCGCGTGCACACAGGTGCTCTGCACGAAATCGCGCAAATAGTCGGGGAACAGCATATTTTCCTCGCACAGCGCCTGCAAAGCCGCCAGATTGGCCTCCTGGTCAACACCATATTCGAGACGATGCAGGACGCGTGCCAGCCCGGTGCGGGTCTTTTTGTCGTACAGACTTTTCAGATTCGCCACAGCCGCCGTCGCCCGTGATGCGCGCACGAGCCAGACCTGCGTCGCAAGGTCGCGGCTATAGTCGGCAAAGCCGTGCGCGGCCCAGATATCCTCCGCCGCCCGGTCCACATCCTGCACGCCCGGCGCAAAAGCGATTTCCTTGAACAGCGTATCGTTGAGCAGGCGCACGACCTCATCCTTCGCCCAGAGGCGCTCGCCGCGCACGGGGAACTGCCCGGCCTGCAGGCCCGCCAGTACGCCCGTATAACGCACATTGGGAAAGGCCGCGAGCAGCGTGCCCGTGTCCGTGAGCAGGCGGCTCAGTGTCATGATCGCCTCATACGGCTCATAGACGCAGGCCAGCACATGCTCGGCGATAATGAGGTCAAACTGTCCCTCGGACAGCCCCAGCGCCGCGAGACTCTCGCCGCGCTGCTCACGCACGTGCCACGCAACGCCCAAATCAGTGTAGGCGGGCACGTCCGGCAACTCGACGAAGTCCGTCACCGCTGTGAGCGCCGCCTGCGGGCAGAGCTCGCGCAATATGGGCAGGTAGAGCGAGCTGTCCACCGTGAGAATTTTCAGCGGCAACGGGCTCGCATAGAGGAAATGCCGCAGGTCCGTGCGTACCTGCTCTGCCTGCGAGCGTAGCGCCGCGGTTGATTTTGTCCCTGTTGTGCTCAATTCGGATTCGCCGCCTTTTCGATGTTGCCAAAAGCTCGCTTCGCCGACCAGAGTTCGCTATAGAGCAGGGCCAGCCGCTGGCCGTAGAGCTGGCTGTTCATTAAAGGAGATTGCGGCACCTCCGCCAACAGCTGACGCTGGAGCTGCGGCAACTGGTCTGCCTGCGCCGCCAGGCTCACCGCCCGCGAGATATAGCCTGCCTCGTCCATGGCCAGCCACTCCTCATGGCCAGCCGCCTGCTGGATGGCCGCGCCAAAACGCGCGCTGTGGTGACCGCCACGCATGGAGACGACAGGACGTCCGAGATAGAGCGCCGTGGCCGTCATGGCGCCGCCCGGATACGGGAACGTATCGAGCATGACGTCAATCTCCGCATAGTCCTGCAGATACTCGGGCCGCCCCGGCCGCACCTGCACGCGGTGCGAGGGTATCAGGGCCGCGGCACAGAGATTGCGCATCCTTGCCACGCGTGCCTCGCTGGCCACCGTGTCCTGGATGACCAGCCGTGCCGAGGGCACGAGCCGCAGGATGAGACTCCAGCAGTCCAGCACCTGCTGATTGATTTTGAGGAAGTTCTGGAAGCAGCCAAAGACCACGCCCTCACCGGGCTCCGGTTGCTCCCCGCCCAAAGTCCAGAGCTCACCCGTGCCGCGCCGGTCCGGCCGTGGCTCATGCTGTGGCCACGTCGCCAGCAGCTCGTCGTGCATGGCCTGCATGGCCGCATTCGGCGTAAAACATAGACTCGTACCCGGCAGGTAGCAGAGATGCTCTGTATACCACTCGAGGTAGGTACTGTTCGGCGGATCAAGCAGCGTGTCCGTCAGCAGGCCATCCACGGCCGGCAGCCCCGTCGTATCGAACCAGCCGATGCCGCAGAGCTGAACGGGCGCAGGATGGTAACCCATGACCATGAGCGTGAACCCACCCTCCGTATGCCCGCCGAGGTCAAACAGGATGTCGATCTCATCGTCGCGGATAACCTCCGCCGCTCCCTGCAGCGTCTCGTGCTGCAGACATTTATAGGCGTAGCGCTGTTGCAGCTGCGCCGTGAAGGCGTCCTCTTTATCCTCCATGGCGTAAAGCGTCACGTCGAACTCGTCCGCGGGCAGCGTCGTGAGGGCCGCCTCGTAAAAGCGCGCCGCCGAGCCATCGCAGAAATTCGGCGCGAGATAGCCGATACGCAGGCGTGTGTGCGGCAAGAGTGGCCGCGCGGGCAGCGTCTCCTGCTCCTCGTAGAGCACACTGTAGTTCAGGTGACGCTTGGCCAGACCATACGGGCCCAGGTTGAACGCATAGTGCGCCGCAAACAGATGCGCAGAAAAATGTTCCCGCTGGCGACGCAAATCCCGGTCAAAACAGGCCGCATCATAAAGCGCATTCACGAGCTGCACCGGATCCAGCGTCAAGCGGCTGGCTTCCGCATACATTTCCTGCAAACGCCACTCAGGCACGCCGCGCTGCATCGGCGGGTGCGCCTTTTGCACGGCATTGAGCGCCTTGATGGCCGCCAGGCCTTTTTTCGCCGCCAGCAATTGCTCGATAGCTTTGATTTCCGCATGCACATTCTGCATATTACGCTACTCCTTGTTAATCAGCGTGAAAATAGCGAGCTCCGGTGGGCAGCCGATACGGCAGGGGAACCAGCTGCCGTTGCCGCTGTGTACATAGCCATAGCTGTCGCCTGTCTGCACGAGGCCACGCGTGTATTTGAACACGGGGAACACGGGCAGGCCCAAAAAGCCAAACTGCCCGCCGTGCGTATGGCCCGTGAGCGTGAGCGCCGCACCGTGCGCCGCGCCGTCGTCGATGAACTCTGGATGATGCGCGAGGAAGAGCGTCATGGCCCCTTCCGGCACCTCGGTGAAAGCCTGTGTCGTATATTTTACTTTATCCTTGGCAAAATCCGGCCGGTGCATCGGATAGTCCGCGCCCACCACCCACAGCGGTGCCAGCCCCTCGACCGGGGCCGCGCTATTGACGAGCGTATGCACGCGCGTCGCCTGCAACGCCCATAGCGTCTGGCGCAGATTGCGGAAATGCTCGTGGTTGCCGAGGCAGAACCAGATGCCGTGCGGGAACCTGTCTACGTACTCCTCCAGTATGCCTGCCGCCGCCACGTTGATTTTGTCATCGTCAAACAGGTCGCCAGTGATGGCCAGCAAATCCGGCTGCTGGGCCGCCGCACGCTCCAGCAGCTCGCGCCAGTCCGCCAGTGAGTAAAACAGGCCGAGATGCACGTCACTGAGCTGGGCGATGCGCAGGCCCTGCAGCTGTGATGGGAGGTCTGCCACGGGGATGTCCAAATGGCGCACGACCAGCTGCCGCCGTTCAATAGCCTCGCCGTACAGGCTCGCGCCCGCAGCCAGTGCCGGATAGATAGCCGCGCGCTGCAGCAAACGCCGCCGGGACGCGTCAAAGGGCACCGGGGACGCCGGCCGCTTCAGGCGACGATAAAGCCACCGCCCCAGCACGACCAGCAGCACGAGCGTGACAAGCAGTACCTGCAGCATAAAGACGACGGTGAGCACCTGCAACAGCGTGCCGAGATAAGGCCAGTCCGCCCAATGCCACCCCGGATGCCGCCCGCCGAGCGCAAAGCCCGCCAGCGTCAGTCCATCGACAAGCACCAGCAAAATGGTCGCGCCCCAACGCAGACGGCCGCGGCAAAGGTAGGAGACCGCCCACCCCGAGGCCACGAGCAGAAACGCTAGTATCAGGCACAGTATTTGTCCAAAAGTCATAGGATTCCTCATTCAGTTAATGTCTTTTAGAGTTGGGAGTTGAGAGTTGGGAGTGACGTGGAGGCCCACGTTCATCTCAACTCTCAACTCTTCACTCTCAACTCTTATATTCTACCATGAGATTCCCGCAAAGTACAAAAAGGTCACAAAAAAAGAACCGGCCGCTACTGCCGATTCCACAATAAACGCTATGATTGCTGTGCCGTTGCCGCGACGACTGCATGCTCCTGCCTATCAGACCAGACCGCGCAGATGGGCCAGCTCCGCCTGGCGCTCGCGATAGTACCAGCGCACGGACTTGCCGATAGCGCAACGGATGGCGTCCAGCTTGCCGTCCTGGGCCAGCTTTTTCAAGGACGCGACATCGAAGCCGCTGGTGGATAGATAGCTTGCGGAGAGGAAACCCACATCCCGCAGATGCTTGCGATAACTCGCACTGTCACGGCGGTCCATTTCGATGTTCTTGATAGCCATAAATAATCCCCCTCATCAGACATGCCAGGTGAGGAAGCACAGCCGACGGCTGCACGCCCCCGCTTATTTACAGTGTTATCCTTGTGACACCCACATTATAGCACGGGATTGTAAACATGTACACCCCTCCTGCCGTATCTTAACAAGAATACAACAAACCAGCACTTTGTTAGGGAAGTGCGGTTAACTTCCCCACAGCATTGACACAGCCTAATCGGTTGCTATTGTTGCTTATAATCCGTTG
Source organism: uncultured Veillonellaceae bacterium (assembly GCA_900316275.1). Classification (GTDB taxonomy): domain Bacteria; phylum Bacillota; class Negativicutes; order Selenomonadales; family Selenomonadaceae; genus UBA2897. Next base: position 8,488 of record ONCF01000040.1, on the reverse strand, counting down.
ACCCAAAATCATCAACGAACATAAACTTTAATCAATCGTACGCACTCAGAAAGCAGGGGATTATATATGCTGCAAAAAGCATTGGGAGATCGTATTCGTCAATTACGAACCGCGCAAGGCCTCAGCCAAGAGCGCTTCGCACTCAAGATTGACATGGACCGTTCCTACTTCGCCTCCGTCGAATCCGGTAGGCGCAACATCTCCCTCCAAAACATCGAAAAAATAGCTCAAGGTTTCAATATAACCATTGCCGAGTTGTTTACAGAATTGGAGGACACATATGACAAAGAATGAGCAGGCCGTCCAGCAAATCGTCTACAAAGAATTTGCTCAACTGATGACCACCATCGAGGCCGATTTCCAGCAAAACTTTATCAAAAAACGGTATAACTTCCTGTTGAATCAGCTGGACGAAACGCTGATTGCTAATATGGTGTTTGTCAGCAGTTTCGAGTCAAAAAGTGGCTTTGCCATTGAGAGTTGTGCCAAGCAGGTTGCGTGCCTCAAATTCGGCGAGGAGAACGTACCCGCCATCGTCAACCCCCGCCACATCCCGCACCAGATTGACCCGCAGAGCGTCAGCGGGCAGATTATTGTCACCGACATCAATCCCGACAACGGTGAGCTGCACGGCCATATTGCCGAGTTCCGCGCCAGTAATGTGGCCACAGGCAAAGGCCAAAATCGTCGGGAGAGCGGCGTAACGCAAGCGAGTATCCGGCAGCTGTTGCCGATGGCACAGCGTTATCGCACCGCTGGTTGCTACACCAAGCCCGTCGATTTGGCTTTTTTCGACGGTAAGAACTGGCATGTGCTGGAGCTCAAAGCCGGTGGCGATCTGGATAGTTCCAATGCCCCCGCCAACGTGGAGAAACTGCTGACCATCTACGCCTGCCTGAACGTACCCAATGCACATGCACATTTTGCCACCTTGTACAACAAGAACGGCGAGGGGAACACGTGGACCGGTGCCTTGAAGAAACACATGGCCTTCCCGGAGATGTTCCTCATTGGCAAAGCATTTTGGAACGTCATCCTGCCAGAAGGCATCAACTATGAGCGCTTTACCGCCTTGTATCGCGCCGCGCTAGAGGACATCGACTTGAACCAGCGTATTAAAACGATGATTGACAGGACGGTCAAGTAAATGGCAGCAGAAAAAAAACATTTTATTCGATTGATCAACGATGATTGCCGCACCTATTTACGCCAAATACCGGATCAATCTATCGACTTGATTTTGACGGACCCACCCTATAATATTGCTCAATATTCCACAGGCAATATCCCCTTGCCGGGCCGCAGCGCCGTCAATAATGATTTGGGCTCCTGGGATTTAAATGATATCAACCCGCAGGATTTTGTCGCTGATTTCAAGCGCGTACTAAAACCGGACGGCAACATCTTTATTTTCACCAGCTACAACCTGCTCGGCAAATGGCACGCGGCCTTTGACCCGGAGTTCGATACGTTCCAGTATTTTATCTGGCACAAGACGAACCCTATGCCGAAAATCTACAAAAATGGATTCCTGAACAGCTGCGAAATGATTGTCTGCCTCTGGAACAAGGGCCACAAATGGAATTTCTCCACACAACGGGAAATGCACAATTTTTTCGAGTGTCCCATCTGCATGGGTCAGGAGCGCTGGAAGGCCCCCAAGCATCCCGCGCAGAAGCCACTCAAACTGCTACGTCATCTGATTACCATTGCCAGCAACGAAAACGACGTCATCCTCGACCCATTCATGGGCGTAGGGTCAACGGGCGTCGCCGCCCTACAATTGCAACGTAGCTTCATCGGCTGCGAAATCGAGCCCGATTTCTATGTGGCCACGCAACAGCGCATCCACCAGGCATTAGCGCAACAGGACTCCCAGCAAGCCTATCAAAAAATGGACCAGCAACAATTTTCTGCTGCCGGTCCTGGTACGTTCAGTAATTTGTGATGATGAGATGTTTGGTCTCTTTGTCGTTACGGTTCATAAAACTAACGCGATAGCGGTTGTCAAAGCTTCTGATGCGAAAATTTTCTTTATACAAATCATAGATAAAATCGGTATTCTTGATAATCAGCAGGCATTTTGCCTGCGTTTTTTTTAGGCACGCACATAAACGGGCCTGTTCAGCATGTCCGAACTGATTTTTGGCGTATGTAGAGAAATCCGAATCATATGGCGGATCCAGGAAGACAAAATCGTCCGTTGTTAAATGCAATTGCTCCATAAATATCTCGAAATCCTCTGCCTGAAATGAAGCCGCGTGCAGTTTCTGCTTGAGGGGTGCAGAAAATAAATAATCAATCTTTTTCTGGAAGTCTTTGTTGTTGTACGAAATGCCGCCATAGGGAACATTGAACTCTCCCTTGGCATTATAGCGGAACATCGAAGAATAACAATATTCCCTAATAAAAAAGAACAGAGCTGCCTGTACGCCTGCACTGGCGTCCTGCGCATGATTATATAGGTAACGCATATACATGTAATAGGCTGATTTGAGTGCCGACTCCATATTGGCCAGCCTATCTTCATCTGGCAAGGCCCCTTTGGCTTGTTCCAGTTTGGCCGAACGTTGAATCTTGCCCTTGAGATTACGCCGCAATTCTTTGCCCAAAACACCATTACTCTTTTGTGCCAGGGCAGTAAAATACGCCTGATGCCGAGCCAAAAAATTCTCGAGCTCTACCTGCCCTAAATACAAAGCCAAGACTTCAGTGGAATGCGTCGCAACAAAGCCTCCCAAGGACTGAAACTCATCGTATGCCTTCTGCAAAAACTGCCGAAAGTCCTCATCCTGCTTTTGCACGCAACGATACAAATTGATGAGTTCGTTCGATTTATCGTTGAGGTAGCAGTCGTGCCCCTCTAGGTCGAAAAACAGCGCACCGCCACCGACGAAGGGCTCGACGTAGCGCCCCGTAAACGGTGGCATATATTGCTTGATGACCGGCAGTTCGCGCTCTTTGCCGCCCGGCCATTTCAAGATTGACTTCATGGTAACGCTCCATCTCCGCTAAAAACGTATCGGCTAATAGGATAGCACACCCAGCACGCTAACACAACCAGTGCAAAAACACAAATCAAAACGGGAAAAACTAAAAATAATCTATGGTCATGTAAACCGTTTTATACTATAATAAATGCAATGCATGTTGTATTTTATAGGAGGCTTTTCTATGCTGACTGAACACACCGCTGACTACCCGCTGCCCGAGGCACTGCGGGAGCAGATTGACCAGGTGCTGGAGGCGCACGACTACGACGGCACGCAAATCGTGGGCATCCTGCTCGAGGTCCAGGACCTCAACGAACGCCATTACGTGCCGGAGCCCGTCGCCTACTACGTGGCGCAAAAACTCGATATGCGCGTCACGAACGTCTACGACGTACTGAATTTCTATAGTGAGCTCTCCTGCGAGCCGCGGGCGAAATACCCCATCCAGGTCTGCAGCTCCATCGCCTGCCGCGTCAACGACAGCGCGAGCCTCGCCGCCACGCTGAAGGACATCCTCAGCATCGACTTCGGCGAGACGACGTACGACGGCCGCTTTACGCTGGAAAAGGTCACCTGCTTTGGTGCCTGTGACCGCGCGCCGGCCGTGCGCATCAATGGCCACGTCTACGATCATCTGGATTCGCGCGAAAAAATTGAGCACCTGCTCGCGTCGCTGGCCTGAAAGGAGCGCTGAATATGACGAATAAAGTTTCTTTTCTCACGCAGAATTTCGGCAAATACGACCCGCATTCCATAGACTCCTACCTGAAAATCGGCGGCTTCTCTGCCCTGCGCAAGGCCATCACGATGGACGGTGAGGACATCGCCACGCTGATTGCCGAGAACAAGGTCAAAGGCCGCGGCGGTGCCGAGTACGACATGGGCCGCAAATGGTCGCAGGCGCGCAAGGTGCCCGGCCACAACCACATCATCATCTGCAACGCCGACGAGGGCGAGACGACGACGTTCAAGGACCGCGAGCTCATCAAGAACGACCCGTTCAACCTCATCGAGGCCATGATTATCGCCGCGTACGTCATGCACGCGACGGACGGCTATATCTACATGCGCGCCGAGTACGCCTGCTTCCGCCCGCTGTTGCTGAGCGCCATCCGCCAGGCCCGCCGCGAGGGTTTCCTCGGGCACAACATCCTCGGCGTCGAGGGGTTTGACTACGAAATTCACCTCTACTCCGGCGCTGGCGCCTACGTCTGCGGCGAGGGCACAGCGCTCATCCGTTCCATCGAGGGTAAGGCCGGACGCCCGCGCATGAAGCCGCCTTTCGTCAAGGTCAGCGGCGCGTTTGCCCGCCCGACCTGCCTGCAGAATGTCGAGAGCCTCTCGCTCGTGCCGCATCTGCTGCTCGATGACGATAAAGTCTACCAGAGCTACGGCGTCGGCGACTCCGTCGGCACGAAAATGATCAGCGTCGGCGGCAACGTCAAGCACCCCGGCGCGTTCGAAATCCCCTTCGGCACGACGGTGCGCGACATCATCTATGGGCTCGCGGGCGGCATCCAGGGCGACCGCAAAATCCGCCTCATCCAGTTCGGCGGGGCCTCGGGCAAAGTCGCCTCGGACGACATTCTCGACACGCCGTACACGTATCAGGACCTGCGCGCGCACGGCGTCATGGTCGGCTCCGGCGCGCTCTGCGTCGTCGACGAGCGCACGAGCGTCATCGACTTTTTGCGCATCAATCAGGACTTCTTCTCTGAGGAGTCCTGCGGCCAGTGTACGCCCTGCCGCGAGGGCAACCTCCACATCAAAATCATCCTCGACAAAATCAAGGCCGGTACCGCCACGAAGGAAGACATCGCCGTCATGGAGAAAATCGCCCGCGTAATGAGCATGTCCTCGCTCTGCGGTCTCGGCGAAACGGCGCAGAACACGCTGCGCTCGGCCGTCGAGGTGTTCCCGGAAGTATTTGCAGTTGGAGGTGCTGAGGCATGAGTGCTGCCGTCAATGAAATCCCTATGGTCCATCTGACCATCAACAATATCCCCGTAGACGTGCCCAAAGGCACGAAAATCATGCAGGCCGCACAGCAGCTGGGCATCGACATCCCGCACCTGTGCTACCACGAGGACCAGAAAATCAAGGCGCATTGCCGTCTCTGCTCCGTCGAGGTCGTCGGCAAACGCCGCCTGCTCGCCGCCTGCTCCACCGAGTGCTGGGAGGGCATGGAGGTACATACGGACACGCAGATTGTGCGCGACACGCAGGTCTCCATCCTGCAGCTCATGCTCGCGAACCACAACAAGGACTGCCTGTCCTGCCCGCGCAACCAGAACTGCGATTTGCAGCGCCTGTGCAGCCGTTTCAACATCCTGAAATCCCCGCTGCCCTCCGTCGTGAAACGCACGCCGCGCATTGAGACGAACCCGTCCATCGTGCGCGACCCGTCGAAGTGCATCCGTTGCGGCCGCTGCATCCGCGCCTGCAAGGACGTGCAGGGCATCGCGGCGCTCACGTACGCGCACCGCTCCAGCGACATCGTCGTCACGACAGCCTACAACAAGCCCATGGAGGAGACGGACTGCATCCTCTGCGGCCAGTGCAGCCTCGTCTGCCCTACGGGTGCCATCGTGGAAAAGGACGACACACAGAAAGTGCTCGACGCACTGCAGAACCCGCAGAAACACGTCGTCGTGCAGGTCGCGCCGGCTGTGCGCGTCTCCATCGGCGATGCGTTTGGCCTGGAGCCCGGCGCCATTTCCACGGGCCAGATGGTCGCGGCACTGAAGCTCTTAGGCTTTAACAAAGTCTTTGATACGAATTTCGGCGCCGACCTCACGATTATGGAGGAGAGCGCGGAGTTCGTGCACCGCCTCACGCACGGCGGCGTGCTGCCGATGATGACCTCCTGCAGCCCCGGCTGGGTCAACTACATGGAGAAACATTTCGGCGAGCTGCGCGACCACCTCTCCTCGGCCAAATCCCCGATGGAGATGTTCGGTGCCATCGCGAAGACCTACTACCCGCAGCACGCGGGCGTCGACGTGCACGATGTCGTGACCGTCGCCATCATGCCCTGCACGGCGAAGAAGTTCGAGGCCGCGCGCCCCGAGATGGGCCGCGACGGCATGCGCGATGTCGATGTCGTGCTCACGACACGCGAGCTCATCAAGCTCATCAAATACGTCGGTCTGGAGTTCCGCCAGCTGCCCGAGAGCGAGTTTGACTCGCCGCTCGGCTTTGGCACGGGCGCGGGTGCCATCTTCGGTGCCACGGGCGGTGTCATGGAGGCGGCGCTGCGCACGGCCTACGAAAAGGTCACGGGCAAAACGCTCGCGAAGCTCGACTTCAACGATGTACGCGGTTTCAAGGGCATCAAGGAGACGAGCGTCGACCTCAACGGCAAGACCATCCGCATCTGCGTCGCCCACACGCTGAGCAACGCGCGTAAAATCATGGAGCAAATCAAGCAAGGCACGTGCAAATACGATTTCATAGAAATCATGGCCTGCCCCGGTGGCTGCATCGGTGGCGGTGGTCAGCCCATCGGCACGACGAACGCCATCCGCAAAAAGCGCATCGCGGCGCTCTACAAAATCGACCAGAACATGCCTATCCGCAAGTCGCACGAAAACCCCGACATCATCACGCTCTACAAGGATTTCCTCGGCGAGCCGCTGTCGGAGAAATCCCACGAGCTGCTGCATACGACATATCATAAAGTGTATCGGCCGTACGAAAAATAAAATATAGTGCCAACAAAAGGGAGCCACATCGCAATGATGTGGCTCCCTTAATTTGCTTTGATTTATGCTCTTGTGCGGGCTGTTGCCCTATGTTTTAGGCACGCGCCGCGGCGACGGCCTTGACGAACGCCTTGGCGTTCTCCGTGACACCGGCGTAGTCGCCTTTCTTGGCCGGGCCGGACAGGCTGCTGCCCGCCGAGACGGCCACGGCACCGGCGTGCAGCCACTCGGCCGTGTTCTCAACGCTGACGCCGCCGGACGGCATGAGCGGGGCCTGCGGCAGCGGACCGTGCACGTCCTTGATCATCTTCGTGCCCACGATGTCGCCCGGGAAAATCTTCACGATGTCGGCACCTGCCTTCAGCGCGTTGACCACGCCCGTCGGGTCCATGACGCCCGGGCAGGAGACGACGCGGTAGAGGTTGCACATCTCGACGACGTCTTTATCAAATGCGGGGGAGACGATGAACTGCGCGCCCGCGAGGATGGCGAGACGGGCCGACGTCGTGTCGAGCACCGTGCCGGCGCCGATGATGACGTCCGCATCATCCTTGTATTTCTCGACGAGCGTCGTGATGGCCTCTGGCGCATGCGGCGTCGTAAACGCGAGCTCGATGGCCTTGACGCCGCCCGCGATGCAGGCATCGGCGATTTTCACGCCATCCTCCATCGTCTTGCCGCGCACGACGGCAATGATGCCCTGCTGGGAAAGTTTCAGTACGGTTTCGTTCTTGTTCATTGATGTTGGCTCCTTCTAAAGTGACGACCCTCTCCGTCACGCTACGCGTGCCACCTCCCCCCAAGGGGGGGAGGCAAAGAACGGAGTACCTTAGCTAAATCTATACTGCCTATTACGGCTGCTTGCCGATGTAGGCGAGGATGCCGCCGTCGACGTAGAGGATATGGCCGTTGACGAAGTTCGAGGCGTCGGAGGCGAGGAACACGGCCGGGCCCATAAGGTCCTCCGGCGTGCCCCAACGGTTGGCCGGCGTCTTGGACAGGATAAACGAGTTGAACGGATGCCCCGGCGTACGCAGCGGTGCCGTCTGCGGCGTCGCAATGTAGCCCGGGCCGATGCCGTTGCACTGGATGTTGTCCGCACCGTACTCAGAGGCGATGTTGCGCGTGAGCATTTTCAGGCCGCCTTTAGCCGCTGCGTAGGCCGAGACCGTCTCGCGGCCCAGCTCGCTCATCATCGAGCAGATGTTAATGATTTTGCCGTGGCCCTTCTTTTTCATGCCGGGGATAACGGCCTTCGAAACGATGAACGGCGCGTTGAGGTCGATGTCCACGACCTGACGGAACTCCTCGGCCTTCATCTCGAGCATCGGGATGCGCTTGATAATGCCCGCGTTGTTCACGAGGATGTCAATCGTGCCGAGCTCTTTCTCGATGTCCGCGACCATCTTTTGGACTTCGTCCTCTTTCGTCACGTCGCAGATGTAGCCGTGCGCCTCGATGCCGTCCTTTTTATAGTCGGCCAGCGCCGCGTCCATGTGCTTCTGGCTGCGGCAGTTAAAGGCGATTTTCGCGCCCGCCTGCGCATAAGCCTTGGCAATCGCATAACCGATGCCATAAGCCGCACCCGTCACGAGCGCCACTTTACCCTTCAGTGAAAACTGTTCTAGCAAATCCGCCATAATTTAATATCCTCCTTACTTCAAATCGACCTTCTTGATATTATCCATATCATCGAACGTCTTGTTCTCGCCGCCCATGGCCCAGATGAACGTGTAGTTCTTCGTGCCGCAGCCGGCGTGGATGCTCCAGGACGGGCTGATGACCGCGTCC
>ONCF01000066.1 GCA_900316275.1 uncultured Veillonellaceae bacterium | reverse complement strand
GAGCTGCAGGTCGCGGTTCGAGAGGAACAGCGCCTGCCCGCCGAGCTGGTACATGCCCGTCTCGAACGAGACGCGCGTGCGCGTCGAGGATTTCTCAAAAATCATGCCCAGCGTCTTGCCCTTGAGCAAATGGTGCTCGACGCCCGCTTTCTGCTTCGCCTTGAGCTCAGCCGCCAGCGCGAGTATCTCTGCCACCTCGTCGACGCTCAAATCGTGTATGGAAAGTAAATCTTTACCTTTCAGCATTCCCAGACCTCCTAAAGTGTACGCAATGTCCGCCGTTACGCAGTATTATACTCCCCTCCGCGGCGTTTGTGAAGGGATTTTTGCAAAAATATGCGTAAATTTCTTATTTTTATGCACAAGCAACCGGGGCAGGTGGCCTGTTTGCTCCATTCCGCAGTGGCTAGAGCCAACCAACCGGCGTGGGGTGGGGTGCCTTGCGACTCCGCTCCACAAACGACCCGCTCAGAGCCTGACGATATCGCCTAAACGATTGTTCGGGCAAGCCACGAACGTGCATTCATCGAGGCCGTTTCTGGGCTTTAGCGTGCGGGCCACCGGCTGCGCCGGTTGCAGTGTTCCGCTCCGCTGCAAGGCACCCCACCCCACGCCTGGGCTAGAGCCTATCAAGGACGCTACCGCCAGTCGTTACATCAGCGCCCCCCTTTCAGCCTCGAACTTAATATTTAGACAGTACCTCATCCAGCACTTTGAGCACCTCATCTACCTGCTCCTCCGTGATAATCAGCGGCGGGATGAAGCGCAGGACTTTGCCTACGGTGCAGTTGATGATGACACCCTGCGCGAGGGCCGCGTTGACGATGTCGCGGCCCGGGATGGTGAGCTCGGCGCCGAGGATGAGACCCTGGCCGCGCACGTCACGGATGAGCTGCGGGTATTTCTGCTGCAGTTTCTCGAGGCCGGTTTTAAAATAGGCGCCGACCGTGCGCACGTGCTGCAGGAACGCGGGCTCGGGCACGCGGCGCAGCACTACGTTCGCCGCAGCACAAGCCAGCGGGTTGCCGCCGAACGTCGTGCCGTGGTCGCCGGGGCCGAAGGCCTGTGCGACCTCGTCCGTCACGACGAAGGCGCCGATGGGCACGCCGCCCGCAAGGCCCTTCGCGAGCGTCACGATGTCCGGCTTGATGCCGTAGTTCTCGTAGGCGAAGAACGTGCCGCTGCGGCCGATGCCGGCCTGAATTTCGTCGAGAATGAGCAGCGCGTGGTGCTGATCGCAGAGTGCGCGCACCTTTTTGAGGTAGTCGCCCGCTGGTGTGAACACGCCGCCCTCGCCCTGGATGGTCTCCAGCATGACGGCACAGGTCTCGTCGTCGATAGTGCGCGCGAGCTCGTCAATGTCGTTGAAATCGACGTACGTAAAGCCGCCCGGCACTGGGCCGAGTCCCTCCTGATAGTGCGGCTGACCCGTAGCTGTGAGCGTCGCGTACGTGCGCCCGTGGAAGCTCATGCGCGCCGTGATGATTTTCACCTTATTGGGGTTCTGTCGCGTCGCCCACTTGCGCGCGATTTTGATGGCGCCCTCGTTGGCCTCGGCGCCGGAGTTGCCGAAAAAGGCCTTGCCGAGACCCGACAGCTCCACGAGGCGCGCGGCCGCGTCGGCCTGCGCCTGCGTGTAGTAGAGGTTCGAGCAGTGAATCATCTTGTGCGCCTGCTCCGTGACGGCCCAGACGAGCTCCGGGTCGTCGTGGCCCAGCACGTTGACGGCGATGCCGCCGAGGAAATCGAGGTAACTCTTGCCGTCGACGTCCCAAAGGTACGCGCCTTTGCCGTGGTCGAGCACAATCTGGTAGCGCTGGAACACGGGCACATAGCTCGCCGCGTCCTCCGCGAAGACAGCTTCATCTATTTTACTCATAATCTTACCTGCCTTTAGTGAATAACCTGGGTGCCGATACCGGTGGACGTGAAGAGCTCCAGTATGAGGGAGTGCGGCAGGCGGCCGTCGATGATGTGCGTCTTGCCCGCGCCGAGTTCCAGCGCGCGCAGGCAGGCCTCCACCTTTGGGATCATGCCGCCTTTGATGACGCCCTCCTTGATATAGTCGCGCGCCTCGTCCACGCGCAGGCTGGAGATGAAGGAGCTCTTGTCGTTAAAGTCTTTGTAGATGCCCTCCACATCCGTAAGCAGCAGCAGTTTTTCCGCCTGCAGCGCGCCCGCAATCTCCGCCGCCACGTAGTCGGCGTTGATGTTGTAGCTCTCGCCCGCCTCGCCGACGCCAATGGGCGCGACGATGGGCACGTAGTCGTTGTCGAGCAGGTCCTCGAGCAGCGTCGTGTTTATGGCCTCGACGCGGCCCACGTAGCCGATGTCGACCTTTTGCACCGCGTCGCCCTCGTAGACGGTTGCGAGCTGCTTCTGCGCGCGGATGAGGTCCGCGTCCTTGCCCGAGAGGCCGAGCGCCCGCACGCCGCGCCTATTGAGCAGCGTCACGATATCGGAGTTCACCTTGCCGTCGAGCACCATCTCGGCGATTTCCACGGTCTCCTCGTCAGTCACGCGCAGGCCGGCCACGAAGTCCGACTCCTTGCCGACCTTTTTGAGAAAGCCCGTAATCTCCGGGCCGCCGCCATGCACGATGACGGGGCGGATGCCGACGTATTTCATGAGCGCGATGTCCTGCATGACCTTGTCCTTGAGGTCCTCGTTAATCATCGCGTTGCCGCCATACTTGATAACGATAGTCTTGCCGTAAAAAGCCTGGATATAGGGCAGCGCCTCGACGAGAATGGCCGCCTTGTCCTCTGCTGAAAACATCTGCCGCGCCCCCTGTCAGGTGTGATACTCGCCGTTGATTTTCACGTACTCGTAGGAGAAATCGCAGGTCCAGACCGTGGCCTCCTCGTCGCCCGCGCCCATGTCGATATCGATGACGATATCATGCGCGGCCATGACGTCACGCAGCGCGGCCTCGTCGCACTCAGCCCCCACGCCGTGTGCGTAGACGGGCAGACCGCCGAACTTCACGACTGTCGTCTGCGGGTCCATCGGCACGCCCGCATAGCCGACGGCACAGATGACGCGGCCCCAGTTCGGGTCCTCGCCGAAAAACGCCGTCTTGACGAGCGGGCTCTTCGCGACGCTGAACGCGATGGTCTTGGCGTCGTCGTAGGTTTTGGCGCCCGTCACATGTACGGTGAGGAACTTCGTCGCGCCCTCGCCGTCCGCCGCGATGCGCTGCGCGATGCCCGTGCAGAGCTCGAGCAGCTTCGCCTTAAACGTCGCATAGTCCGCGTCCTCGCTCGTAATCTCAGCGTTACCGGCCGCGCCGTTCGCGAGCACGATGACCATGTCGTTCGTGCTCATATCGCCGTCGACGGAAATCATGTTGAACGTCACGTTCACGACCTCAGACAGCGCCTTTTGCAGCAGCGGCTGCGCGATGGCCGCGTCCGTCGTGATAAAGCAAAGCATCGTCGCCATGTTCGGCTGAATCATGCCCGAACCCTTGGCAATAAAGCCGATACGCACGTTTTTGCCGCCGAGCGTGAACTCCGTGCTGCCGGCCTTGGAGTAGGTATCCGTCGTGATAATCGCGTTGCCCGCGTTCTCGCTACCATCGGCAGAGAGCTCGCTCACGGCCTGCTTCAGGCCCTGCTCCATTTTGTCCATGGGCAGCGTCACGCCGATGACGCCCGTCGAAGCCACGATGACATCGTCCGGCTGGCAGCCGAGCGCTGCCGCCGTGATGCTCTGCATGGCCGCCGCGTCCTTATCGCCCTGCTCGCCCGTGCAGGCGTTCGCACAGCCCGCGTTCGCCGCAATGGCGTGCGCCGTGCCCGTGGCCACGACGCGCTTCGAGGCGTAGACCGGGGCCGCCGCCACCGCGTTCTGCGTGAACGTACCTGCGACGGCCGCCTCCTTTGCCGTATAAATCACGGCCACGTCGAGGTTGCCACTCTTCTTGATGCCGGCCTTGACGCCCGCCGCCGTGAAACCCTGCGGGAACGTCACGCCCGCCTTCGCTGCTGCTTCTTCAAACATATGTATTGCCTCCTATATAAAATCACGGATAAATCGGGGTGAAATCGAGCCCGGTCGCCTCGGGGAAGCCGCAGGCGATGTTGAAATTCTGCACGGCCTGGCCCGCGGCACCCTTCACGAGGTTGTCGATGGCCGAGAGTGCAATCACGCGGTGCGTGCGCGCGTCGAGATGCCAGGCGATATCGCAGAAATTGGAACCGCGCACGTATTTCGTCTCCGGGTACGCGTCGCGCCCCAGCAGGCGGATGAAATGCTCCTGCCCATAGAGCTCCGTATAGGCCGCATCGACCTGCTCTGCCGTCACGCCCTCCCGCAGCGTCGCGTAGCACGTCGCGAGGATGCCGCGGCTCATGGGCACGAGATGCGGCGTGAAATTGATGATGGTCTGCTCGCCTGAGAGGTCCGTGATGGCCTGCTCGATTTCCGGCGTGTGTCGATGATGCGCCACGTTGTACGCCTTGAAATTGTCGTAGAGCTCGGGGAAATGATTGCCCTGCTTCGGCTTGCGCCCCGCGCCCGAGACGCCGGATTTCGCGTCGACGATGATGGTATTCACGTCGATGAGGTGTTTTTTCGCCAGAGGCACCAGCGCGAGGATGCTGGCCGTGGTAAAGCAGCCTGCATTGCCGATGATTTTCGCCTTTTTAATATCCTCGCGATAGAGCTCAGCGAGGCCATAGCAGCGCGGCGCGTTGGGATGCGTATGTGGCACATGGTACCATTCCTCATAGACTTTGGTATCACTGAAACGGTAATCCGCGCCGAGGTCGATGATACGCACGGGCAGGTTCGCCAACTTCTGCCCGACCGCCATCGCGTGCCCGTGTGGCAGGCCGATAAAGACGAAATCGCTGTCGCGGCCAATGCGCTCGATATCCTGCATGCTCTCCAGCGTCAAATCATACAGCCCGCGCAGATGTGGATACAGGTCGGCGATGTTTTCGCCCGTGTGGCTCTCCGAGGTGATATGTACCACCTCCGCCTCCGGATGTCCATATAAGATGCGCAGCAGTTCCGCACCCGCGTAACCCGTCGCACCCAATACACTTACTCTCATCAAAGCACTCCCTCCTCAGGTACCGCCGTGACAAACAGCATCCACAGTCGGTCCCCAAAATGTTTTTATAATTATACATCATACATGTATAATATTGCAATAGTTGGCGAGAAATTCTTCCAATGATATAATGGAAAGTACCTAGTAAAGGAGATTAATAGCAAAACTATGCGCAAAGCCAAGAAACGTCAGATTCGCAACCGCCTGCTGCGGTTCCTCTTTACCCTCGTGCTCGTGTTTTTCATCGCCTTTTTCCTCTCCGGCGGCATCTGGGTGCTGCATCCGCGCACCTGGCAGCACGTCGGTGACCTGCTGCCGCGGCTCAGCCAGCAGCTGCCGGCCATCCAGGAAAGCGGCGCGCCCGAGGTGCTTGCCTGGAGCGACCGCCTGAGCCGCTTCCTCTTTATCCGCCGCGCCGTGGACGCGCGCGTACAGCGCGACGACTACGTGCCACTCAGCGAGATACCCGTGGAGCTCCAGCACGCCGTCGTGGCCGTGGAGGACAGCCGCTTTTACACGCATCACGGTTTCGACCCCACGGGCATCGCGCGCGCCACGCTCGTGAACCTGCAGTACGGGGAAATCGAGGAGGGCGCGAGCACGATTACCCAGCAGCTCGTGAAGAACCTCTTCCTCTCGCACGAACAAACCTGGGGCCGCAAAGGCGAGGAGCTGCTGCTCGCACTCGACATCGAGGCCAACTACTCGAAGGACGAAATCCTCGAGCTCTACCTCAACACCATCTACTACGGCTCGAACTTCTACGGCATCGGTCCCGCGAGCACAGGCTACTTCGGCAAGGAGCCGCAGGAGCTCCAGCTGCCGGAGTGCGCCCTGCTCGCCGGCCTGCCTAACGCCCCCTCGCTCTACTCGCCCTATGTCGACTTCCTCATGGCGAAAAAACGCCAGTTCGTCGTGCTCGACGCCATGGTGAAGAACGGCTACATCGACGAGCGCATGGCCGAGGACGCGAAAATCAAGCCGCTCATCCTCGCCCACTGAACACCTGCAGGTACAAAAAAACCGCTGCCCAGCATTCAGCCCACGACTGAACAACGCTGGTCAGCGGTCATTTTTTATTTCTTTTTCTTGGCGTTGGCCCTTTCCTGGTCGGTCATCGCACGCTCGAAGTGCTTGTAGAACTGCTCGCAGAGCGTCGTGTAACCCGTGACGGTCTTGTCCTCGCCGCTGTTCGCCACAATCTGGTACGAGTACAGCAGCTGGTTCGTGCCCGTCTGATAGACATCAAAGAAGAACGTCGTCTTGCTGTTGTTGGCCACAGTCAGCACGACATAGCTGTCCGCGTAGCCCGGCAGGTTCTCCTTGAAGGCCTTGGCCGCCTGGTGGCGGTTCATGCTCTTGATATCGATTTTCTTCTCGCTCTGGAACGTCTTGGCAATCGTGTCGTAGGAAATGACCGTGTACTTCGTCACGACGCTGCTGGAGTCGTAGATAATCTTCGTGAGCATCGCCTTGTCCGGAGCGCGCTCATCCGTCTGCATGTAGAGTGGCGCCGCCACGGCCATGCTGCGGACAGCCGTGAGGTCCGCCCCCTCCTGGAGCGTCTCCTTGTCGGAGTTCGCGAAAGCCACCTGCGTGCCCAGCACAACGAGGCAGGCCACGAGCAATACGTGGAAAATCTTTTTCATCAGATACTTCCTCCTATAAGGTTCTGGCGCCCCGGCCTTTGCCATCGCGCCCATATCTCTTTCATTGTACACCTTTTTCCTTGGCGTTGCGATAAAATTTTGCCGAAACAAACATTTAAAGTTACTTATTTCAGCAAACCATGGTTGCGCAGCGCAGCCTCGAGCTGCGCCTCGTGCGCGGGCTCCATCTCACAGAGCGGCGCGCGCAGCGGACCGGCCGCAAAGCCGAGCTTGCGCATGGCGACCTTGACCGGGATGGGGTTCACCTCACAGAACAGTGCGTCGATGAGGTCGCTGTAGGCAATCTGCAGCTCAGCGGCCGTCTGGACATCGCCATCGAAATACGCCTGGCACATTTTGTGCGTGTCGGCCGGGGCCACATTCGAGAGCACGGAGATGACGCCCTGCCCGCCCAACGAGAGGATAGGGACAATCTGGTCATCGTTGCCGGAGTACAGCACGAGGTCGTCACCGACGGCCGCGCGCAGACGCAGGATTTTCGAGAGGTCACCGTTCGCCTCTTTCACCGCCACGATATTCGGGATTTTCGCGAGCTCGACGTACGTCGGCACCTGGATGCCCACGCCTGTACGGCTCGGCACATCGTAGAGGATAATCGGCGTCTTGACAGATTCTGCAATGGCTTTATAGTGCGCGAAAAGGCCCTTCTGTGTGCATTTGTTGTAGTAGGGCGTCACGACGAGCAGACCGTCCACACCGACACTCTCCGCGTACTGCGAGAGCTGGATGGCATAGGACGTGTCGTTCGAGCCCGTGCCCGCGATGACCGGCACGCGGCCCTTGACTTGCTCCACGACGAATTTGATGGCAGCCTTGTGCTCCGCATCGCTCATCGTCGCGGCCTCGCCCGACGTACCGGCGACCACGATGGCGTCCGTGCCGCCCGCGAGCTGCGCCTCGATGATGCGCGCGAACTCCTCATAGTTGATGCCCGTCTCGGTGAACGGCGTGATGATGGCCACCGCTGCGCCGCGGAAAATTGGTGCTTTCATACCTGTAGACTCCTCCCACAACTCTGCGCTTTTACAGGGCAAAATTTACATAATTTCTCTTTATTATCCCATTAAACACGTCCACTGTCAACGTACACGCTGGCAGAACGTCTTTCCCGTGCTGACTCACAGTAGGGGCTGTATGCTGCTGCCGCGACCTCACAAAACCGGCTTTACGCTGCCAAAGAGCGCCGCCTGCGCCGTGACCTGCGCCTCGTTGCCGAACACGCAGAACGCGTCCTCGGCCATGCAGGCCGCCACGAGTGGCGCGAGCGCACGGATATCTGCCGGCGTCGCCGTGAGAATCTCGCGGCGCGTGCGCTGGCGGTCGGCATAGCTGATGCCCCGCAGATAGAGCGACGTGGCGGCCTCGCCCTTCATCTTCGGCGTGAGCGGCACGTCGACACCGCTCATGGTGCCGATGATGGTCTTCGCCATCTCGCGCGCGTCGCAGTCGAAATGGCTGACGAAATCCGCCGTGCCGTCGAACACCTGCAGCGTCTCCGCGAGATTCGGGTCGCGATACGAACCGAAATACATCTGCCCGTTCTGGTTGAAGCTCGTGAAGGCACCATAGGCACCGCCCTGCACGCGGATGCGCGTCCAGAAATAGCCGTAGCGCAGCAGCGTCTCCAGCACGTGCATCGCGCCCGTGAACTGATAGCCGAGCTTGAGGAAATTCGCGCCCTTGCCCACATACTGCACCTGGCTCGATGAAGTAAAGCCCTCGTTGCGCTTCACGAGGTCCCAATGGTACGTCTCCGGTGCAAACGTTGCGTCCGACAGCGCCTGCACCAAGCCCGGCAGCTCGCGGCAAAACGACTCATAGCCAGCCTGGTCGCACGTAACGCTCACCGTCAGCGCGTGCTGGTTGAAAATACGCGGCAAAATCTCCGCATACACGCGCTGTAGCTCTGCCAGCAAAGTGTCGAAATCGCCGAGCCCGTCCGTGAGAAAATGGAAATACGGCAGACTGCCGAGGTTGGCATAGGCTCCCGCCGGCGTGAGATAGCTGCCGATGCGCGAGCTCACGATGCGGTGCGCCGTGCGCTGCAGGCTGAGCTCCTGCGCCGACTGCGTCTGCTCGACGAGCTCGCGCAGGCGCTTCGCGTCCGTGAACTGACTCATCGTGAGGATTTCCCTGAGCAGCGCCATGAGTGCCGGCAGCTCACGCACGAACGCCTTGGCGCGCACGCGCAGCAGCGGCCGCAACGAGTCCGGCTCGCCCGCCTGCGTGATGGCCGTCGGGCTGTAGCTGATGCCGCCCGTATGCAGCTCCTGCGCCAGTGCGAGCTCGGCGTAGCTGTGCGCCTGCGTGTCCACGGCCCCGAGCAAGTCCGCCAGCAGGTTCAGGTACTGGAGGTCCGCCTGCGGCACGGCCTGCGTGTCGAAAAACAGCTGCACGTAGGCGATGCCCTGCGTGTCGACCTCCGACCAGAGCACCTGGCAGCCCGCCTGCTCGCTGACCGCCAGCGGCAGCTTTTCCGGCTCCTGACGGATATCCTTGAGGTCGAGCACCGGGATGGTCGCGAGTGCCTCCGGTGTCTCCGGGCTCTGCTGGCGTTCCTTCAACGCCGCCACGTCCGCCATGACCTGCTGGAGGTCGGCCTCGCTCATGGCCGCCTTGCGCGCCGCGAGCTCCTCGGCCTGTTTTGCCGCCTGCTCTGCCGCCAGCGTCGTGCTCGGCGCAAGCGTCAGCAGCACGGCATGCGTATTTTTGAGCAGCAGGCGTTCCAGCAGCCGCTGGTAGTAGTCCGTCGCGAGACCGGCGCGCAGCTTTTGCAGGATGTCTTCATAATATAAATACGTCTCGGGCGCGCTGCCGTACAGCCAGGTGCGCATGATACGGATGCCGTAGATGAGCCCTTTCGGTGCCGAGCCGAAATCCGCCTCGCGCATCTGGAACTCAAATGAGTTCAGCGACGCCTCGAGCAGCGTACGGTCTATGCCCTCCGTCACGTATTTCTGCAGCTGCGCATAGACGAGCTCGCGGAATGCAGCCGCCCGCTCCGGCTCCGCGCCGTTCAGCGTAATGCTGAACAGCGGCTGGCGCAGGTCGTTCTCGCCGTGCACATCCACGTCCTTGCCCAGCTGCGCATCGATGAGCGCCTGGCGCATAGGCGCGGCCTCCGTCTCCAGCAGCGCGTGCAATAGCACGTCGAGCCCCGCCGCATCGAGGGCGGAGAGCTCGCCGAGCACCCACGCCAGCGAGAGGAACGTTTTCCCCGCCGTCGTCTCCTCCGCGCCCACGGGATAGT
The DNA here is from genome assembly GCA_900316275.1 of uncultured Veillonellaceae bacterium. GTDB lineage: Bacteria > Bacillota > Negativicutes > Selenomonadales > Selenomonadaceae > UBA2897. The sequence goes on along the minus strand of ONCF01000066.1, from coordinate 15,844 downwards.
ACTCCGTGCACTCACGCAGCGCCGGGAACGGGGCCTGCAGCGCAATCTCCGAGTCCACGTCGATGCGCTGGAAATGGCTCAGATACGCCTCATCGAGATACGCGAGCTGCTCCTCGATGTCGAGGTCACCGTAGAGATAGATAAAGCTGTTCGACGGATGGTAGAACTTGCTGTGGAACGCCACAAAATCCGCCTGCGTGAGCTGCGGGATGGCCGCCGGGTCACCGCCCGACTCATAGTGATACGTCGTGTCGGGATAGAGCGCCTGCATCGTCTTGCTCGCGAGCAGGTCGTCCGGGTCGGAGAGCGCGCCCTTCATCTCGTTGAACACGACGCCGCTGTACGTGAGCGGCGCCTCCGGGCTCTCGAGCTCGTAGTGCCAGCCCTCCTGCATAAGCACCTGCGGATTCTCGCGCATGGCAGGATAGAACACGGCGTCGAGATACACATCCATGAGGTTGTGGAAATCCTGCGCGTTGCGGCTCGCCACGGGGTACATCGTCTTGTCCGGGTAGGTCATCGCGTTGAGGAACGTGTTCAGCGAGCCCTTAACGAGCTCGACGAACGGCTCCTTGAGCGGATATTTGCGCGAGCCGCAGAGCGTCGAGTGCTCCACGATATGCGCGACGCCTGTGTCATCGTGCGGCGGCGTGCGGAACGTGATGTGGAACACCTTGTTGTCGTCGTCCGCCTGCACGAAAAACAGCCGCGCCCCACTCTGCTCGTGCGCGAACAAATACGTCTGCACCTTGAGCTCCGGCACCGTGCCCTGCCGCACGAGACGGAAACCGTGTACAACTTCATTTATCTGCATATACTGAAACTCCTTTGCTGCTGGTCTCACGGCTGCCCGCGGGACCTCCCTATTCAATCCCTATTAGTATACCATATTTCCCCGCCTTTGGGCGCATCTGTTATCCCAGCAGTTGTCCAACAAGGAAAGAATTTTATTTAAGCACAGCTAAAAAACAGGAATTTGCCCCCCGCGTGGCGAATATAGCACACATAAACCAGTAAAGGAGCCTGATCGATATGGATAACAAACAACTGCTGAAACGTCTGGCCGGCTTTGACCCCGCGCTCTACGAAATCGTAGCCGAGGAGCTCACGCGCCAGCACGATACGCTTTCCTTCATCCCGACGGCCAACGCTGCCTCGCCGTTCACTTCCTATTTAAAGGGCAGCGCGCTCGGCAACGAGCTGGCCGACCACCACACCGTGCGCAACCACTCGCGCCTCGAGGAGATTGCCTGCCAGCGCGCCGCGAAACTCTACGGTGCCGACCGCGCCATCGTACGCCTCGCGAGCCTCGACACGGCCTCGCGCGTCGTACTCTTCGCGCTCGTCAACAAAGGTGACACCATTCTCTCCTTCAACGGCCGCAAGAGCGAGTACTGCACGGGCGACCAGCTGAGCTTTAACTTCGTAAACTTCAACATCGACCCTGAGCTCGATGCCATCAACCTCGACGAGGTGGAGAGCCTCGCCAAAGAGCACCAGCCAAAACTCGTGATTTACTCCCCCGTTAACACGCCGCGCTGCACGGACTTCCAGCGGCTCGAGCAGATTGCACACAGCGTCGGCGCCGTACTCTGGGTTGATATGGGCCAGAACGCCGGCCTCGTCGCGACCAAAACGCTGAAGAGCCCCGTGCCCTATGCCGACGTCGTGACGTTCCCGGCCTACGTGCTCCATGGGCCCCAGAACGGCATCATCCTCTGCCGTGAGAAATACGCGGACGCGCTCGTCGAGACCGTGCACCGCACGGGCCACTCCTCACTGAAGAAAAACGTGCTCGCGGCCCTCGCCATCACGTTCCGCGAGGCGGAGACGGAGGAGTTCCACGCCTACTGCGAGCAGGTCATCGCCAACGCCCGCGCCCTCGAGCTCGGCCTGCAGGCCGAGGGTCTGCGCTGCCACGGCGCCGTCACCGAGAACCACCTCGTGCTGCCCGAGCTGCCCGCCGCCTGTGACATCGAGGACCTCACGCGCCGCTTTGCCGACGCCGGCATCCTCATCAAGGCCGAGACGCTGCAGACGAACCAGGACGGTCACGACATCCCCATCCTGCGCCTCTCCTCGCTCGACCCGACGACGCGTTCGCTCAAGGAAAAACAAATGGAAAAACTCGGCCACATCATCGGCCGCCTGCTGAACTCGCCGCGTGACGCCGCCGCCGTGCAGGAGGCCCGCGCCGAGGTGAAACGCATCGTCAGCGGCCTGCCCCTCTTCTCCGAGGAATGGCTCCCCGACAGCGAAATCACCCGCCAATCCGCCAGCGACAGCCTACAAATGTTGATGCACTGGAACTGACACAAGGGGAGCATACACTGAGAGCTATTACCAAACCAACTGAGTAAGGGGTTCCAACTCCCAACTCTCAACTCTCAACTCCCAACTCTCAACACTTTTCCTCATCCACTCTGCAAAGAAAGGACACTCGCCAAAATGCAAGCAGTAAAAATTCGCGACGGCATCTACTGGGTCGGCGCCATCGACTGGAACATGCGCTCCTTCCACGGCTACGCTACCGGCCGTGGCTCGACCTACAATGCCTACCTCATCCTCGACGACAAAATCACGCTCATCGACACGGTCAAGGAGCCGTTCAAGGAAGAGCTCCTCGCGCGCATCAGCTCCGTCATCGACCCGTCGAGCATTGACTACATCGTCTCCAGCCACGTTGAGCCCGACCACTCCGGTGCGCTGCCCTTCATGGCTGCCCACTGCCCCAAGGCCACGATTTTCACCAGTGCCCCACAGGGTATGAAAGGCCTCATGGCGCGCTACGGCGTGCTCAGCTATCAGGGCGTGAAGTCCGGCGAAATCCTGCGTCTCGGCCAGCGCACGCTGCAGTTCCTGCCCGTGCCCATGCTGCACTGGCCCGACAGCATGGTGACCTACTGTCCCGAGGAAAAAATTCTCTTCTCGAACGACGCGTTCGGCGAACACTACGCCACGAGCCGCCGTTTCGACGACGAAAACGACCTGCCGACCATCCTGTTCGAGGCGCAGAAATACTACGCGAACATCCTCATGCTCTACGGCATGCAGGCCCAAAAAGCGCTCAAGGCGCTCGCGCCCTTTGACATCGACATGATTGCCACGGGCCACGGCGTCATCTGGCGCAAACACATCGACGAAATCCTCGCGTGCTACCAGAAATGGTCCACGCATACCGTCGAGGACCGCGCCGTCGTTGTCTACGACAGCATGTGGGGCAGCACGGAGACCATCGCGCGCTGCATCGCCGAGGCCTTCCAGCAAAAGGGCATCCCCGCCGAGTACTACGACATCAAGAGAAATGAGCTCTCCGACATCATGACCGACGTGCTCACGGCGCGATACCTCGCCGTCGGCTCACCGACCATCAACAACCAGATGATGCCGACCATCGCGAGCTTCCTCTGCTACCTGCAGGGCCTCGCGCCGAAAAACCACCAGGCGCTCGCCTTTGGCTCGTTCGGCTGGGGCGGACAGAGCGTCCAGCTCGTCGAGCAAGGGCTGAAGTCCGCAGGCTGCAGCATCTGCCTCGACAAAATCCGCCTGCCGGGCAAACCGACCCCCGAGCAGCTCGACGAAATCACGCGCCGCATCGTAGAAATGTAATTTTAGGACACACAAAAAACGGCCATCGCCTCCCCCAAGGCGATGGCCGTTTCTGTTTCGCTAGCGTAAACGTTAACGGAACGCTGATAGTGAGATAACTGTGGCACTCTGTGGATGATCTGCCTCTGCCTCGCGGTGTCCTGCGAGTACCGGCCGTCCCCCCGGCCTATCCCAATGCAGGAGCTCCTCCATATGAATAGCCGCGAGGTAATTACGCAAAAACCCCTTTTGACGAGCCTCACGGATATTGCGCGCCAACAGCACCACAGCCCGGTCCTGAACCTCCAGCAGACTGCCTTTGCAGGCACTCTCGCCAAGGCCGACGGCCAGACCCATACGCATGAGCAGCTCGGTCAACTTGCCCTTATTGTAGGCAAACTCCATGCGCTCTTGCAGACGGATGGCGGCACGTACGAGGATACTATCGAGGCGCTCATCGAAACGATCATGTTTCAAGGCGCTCGCCCCCTATTGCGGCAAACATCAGCACCCCCGCCGATGTTCCCTATCTAGCAGATACCAGCCGACAAAATTCCCTTTCTCTCACCGTAAATAATTCGCCAAAACCTGCTTGATTCCTGCAACTAATGGCAAAAAAGTCAAAGTTTTTCCATATATACATTATTTACCCGGTAAATGTAAACTGATGGTAAACGTCGTGCCCTCCCCCAGCGCACTCTGGATGCCGATATGTCCGTTGTAGAGTTTCACCAATTCCTGAGCGATGGCCAGGCCGAGGCCGTTGCCGCCCATCTCGCGCGAGCGGGCCTTGTCCACGCGGTAGAAGCGGTCAAAAATTTTCTCCTGATCCGCCGGCGCGATGCCGATGCCCGTGTCCTGCACGCTGAAGCGCACCTGCCCCTTATCCGCTGGCAACAGCTGCACCGTGACCTGCCCGCCCGTCGGCGTATATTTTACTGCGTTATCGACGAAAATGAGCACCAGCTGCTTGAGTTTGGCCTCATCAGCATGCACGATAGTCCTGGGCAGGTTATCCGCCACGATTTTGATTTGTTTCTGCTCCGCCAGCGGGGCCATGAGGCGCACCGTCTGCCCGATGACTGCCGCAAAGTCGAATTTGCTCGGCTTCAATTTCAGTGCCTGATTGTCACTACGCGCCACGAGCAACAGGTCGGAGACGAGCTTCGTCATCTTCTTGACCTCGTCGCGCACGTCGGCAATGACCTGTTTGAGGAACGGCGACTGTATCGAGGGGTCGTTCTCCAGCAAATCCGCCGACGCCATGACGACCGCCAGTGGCGTACGCAGCTCATGCGAGGCGTCCGCCGCGAACTGGCGCTGTTTTTCGTAGGCCGTTTTCAGCGGTATCATGGCCCGCCCCGAGAGCAGATGCGCGATAACGAGCGCGATGATGAGCATGAGCACGCCCGTCACGGCCAGCGCATACGTCGCTTTTTCCAGGCCGTAGTACAGCGCCGTGATATCCTTGCCTACATAGACCGTCTGCACCCCGTCGCCGAGGCGGATGACCTTCGACGTCATCATGAGCTTTGTCGGGCGCGGTTTCTGCCCGCCCTGGGTAAAGACCACCACCTCGTCCTCGGCTGACTGCCACGCTGCAATCTGGTCGAGGATAAAAGGCTCGATGCGGAACGATGCGCGCGCGAAATTCACCAGCCGCCCATCCTCATCGAACACGTAGAAAAACAGCCGGTCGTTACTGCTCTTGTACTCCGGCGTCTCGTCCGGTATGCTGCCCGGATGCCCCGCGATATACTCCTGTACATCCGACACATCGTGCGCCGTGTCCAGTAGCTCACGCGCCTGCTCCGACGTGATGGCCCACTCCATCGTGCTGCGCACGGTGAAAATGAGCACGGCGAGGAACAGCACCATGATGATGGCGTACAGCAGCGTGAGCCGCCGCCGGCTGCGGCCAAAGATATTCGTCGCCATTTACGCCTGCCCTGCCTCCAGCCGGTAGCCCACACCGCGCACCGTCTTGATGATGCCGCTGCCCTCGCCGAGCTTTTTGCGCAGTATTTTCATGTAGGAGTCGATATTGTTCGAGCTCACGTCCGACTCCAGGCCCCAGATGCGGTCGAGGATGATGTCGCGCGGCACGACGATGCCGATATTCTGCGCCAGGAGGTCGAAAATCTGGAACTCGCGCGGCGAGAGCTGGATGACCTCATCGCCGCGTTTCAGCACCTTGGCCGTGCGGTTCAGCGTAAAGCCGCCCACCTGCACGATGTCCTGTTGAATCTGCTGTGTGCTGCGCCTGCCCAGCGCGCGCAGGCGGGCCAGCAGCTCCGCGAACTCGAACGGCTTCACGAGATAGTCGTCCGCGCCCGCATCGAGGCCCGTCACGCGGTCCTCCACCGAGTCACGCGCCGTCAGCATGAGGATGGCGCGCGAGTAGCCCTCACGGCGCAGGCGGCTGCACGCGGCCACGCCCGTCTCCCCCGGCATCATCCAATCCAGCACGAGGATATCATACTCCGTATACATCGCATACTCGTAGATATCGCTGCCGTTCGTCACCCAGTCCACCTGGATGTCATTCTGCTCCAGCATATATTTAATCAGTTTCCCGAGGCGAGCATCATCCTCGGCCAGCAAAACGCGCATAGTCATTGCCTCCAATATCTTAAAACTACAATACTATTTAACAACTTACGCATGAATTTACGCTGAATAAAAAGGAGCCGATATAGTCGGCTCCCGCTTGATTTAATTTCTATTTAATTGAATGGAACTCTGTCTATGTTATAATGACGCTGGGAGTCACCATAACGGTAGGCGGTTGGCCAAGCCTCGCAGAAAGGTCGAATAAACCTGAAACGAGGTGATAGCTCATGATACAAGCAACCATGATGTTGTTCATGATGCTTTGTGTGCTGGTTGTCTTAAAACGACAATAACCGCCCCGGCGTCGAAACTGGGCGGTTATTGCTCTTAATGATGCATTTAACCAACTAGCGAGGTTGCCAGCCGTCTATCGGTGGCTTCCACTGTTTATATTATAGCGCATTTACATCGCTATCGCAAGTTAATCTCTGCCAAACTTGTCTTTCAGGATGACATCGTGCGAGCCGCCCTCGACGATACTCGTCGCCGACACGAGCGTGAGCTTCGCCTTGTCGCGGAACTCTAGCAGCGTGAGTGCGCCACAGTTGCACATTGTGGAGCGGATTTTCGCCAGCGTCGTATGCACGTTGTCCTTCAGCGGACCGGCGTACGGCACGAACGAGTCCACACCCTCCTCGAACGACAGCTTGCGGTCGCCGCCGAGGTCGTAGCGCTGCCAGTTGCGCGCACGATTCGAGCCCTCGCCCCAGTACTCCTTGTAGTACGTACCGTTGACCTTGACCTTGTTCGTCGGGCTCTCGTCGAAACGGGAGAAATAGCGGCCCAGCATGAGGAAATCCGCCCCCATGGCCAGCGCCAGCGTCATGTGGTAATCATGCACGATACCGCCGTCCGAGCAGACCGGGATGTAGATACCCGTTTCCTTGTAGTACTCATCGCGCGCCTGGCACACATCGATAAGCGCCGTGGCCTGGCCGCGGCCGATGCCCTTCGTCTCGCGCGTAATGCAGATGGAGCCACCGCCGATACCAACCTTGATGAAGTCCGCGCCCGCCTCAGCGAGGAAGCGGAAGCCATCGCCGTCGACGACGTTGCCCGCGCCTACCTTCGCCGTGGGGAAATGCTGATGAATCCAGCTCAGCGTGATGCGTTGCCACTCGGAGAACCCCTCCGAGGAGTCGATGCACAGCACGTCCGCCCCCGCCGCCAGCAGGGCCGGTACGCGCTCGGCATAGTCGCGCGTGTTGATGCCCGCGCCCACGACGTAGCGCTTGTTGCTGTCCGTGAGCTCCAGGCCGTTTTCCTTGTTATCCGTATAGTCCTTGCGGAACACCATGTATTTCAGATGCTGCTCCTTGTCGACGAGCGGCAACATGTTCAGTTTGTGCTCCCAGATGAGGTCGTTGGCCATCGGCAGCGTCGTCGCGTCCGCATCGGCCGTCACGAGCTTGTCAAACGGCGTCATGAACTCGCTCGCGGGCGTGTCCAGCGACATGCGCGAGATGCGGTAGTCGCGGCTCGTCACGATGCCCAGCAGGCGGCCATTCGGCGTGCCATCCTCGGTCACCGCCATCGTCGAGTGGCCCGTCTGCGCGAGCAGCTTGAGTATGTCGCCCAGCGTCGTCGTCGGCTGGATATTCGAGTCGCTGCTGACGAAACCGGACTTGTAGTGCTTGACGCGCGCGACCATCGCCGCCTCCTGCTCCACGGTCTGCGAGCCGTAGATAAAGGAGACACCGCCCTCCTTCGCGAGCGCGATGGCCATGTGGTCATCCGACACGGCCTGCATGATGGCCGACGTCATGGGGATGTTCATCGTGAGCGCCGGCTCCTCGCCCTGCGCGTACTTCACCAGCGGCGTGCGCAGCGAGACATTCTTCGGGATGCACTGCTCCGAGGAATAGCCGGGTACCAGCAGGTACTCACCGAACGTGTGCGAAGGCTCTGAGAAATAGAATGCCAACTTAACCCCTTCTTTCTACTAGTATAGGACACGGAAATGCAAGGACATACGACCTGTTTTAGCCGCCGTCCGAAAATATATTGTTACAAGTCTACTACAGCCCCGCGTGCTTGTCAATTGCGCGCGGAAAAGTCAGTTTACAACTTTACAATCAGCTTGTAAACCCGTAACCAAAAAGGATGTACCCAGAGTCATTCCAGGTACATCCTCCTTGTATAAAAACCTAACGGTGAATATTCAGTTGGTGGAGATGAGGAGAATCGAACTCCTGTCCGCAGCCGTTGTCACATGAACCTCTCCGAGCGCAGCCGTATGTTTTGCTTTAGGTTTGCCGCCGCCCACCGGCAGGCTGCAGCGCACCGAGCTCGCTTAGAGTTCCCAGTCAGGCCTCTGAGCATCAGCCCTCAGGTATCCCGCTATTGTCCCCTTATCCTGCCCCGCGGGAAAAAGCTGGACAGGGGTAGCCTTAAGCGGCTAAAGCGTAGTCTTCGTTAGCTTTTATATTTAATAAAAGTTTCACCTTACTAACGGGATGATGACCCCCCGGCTCGCTATTCATGCCCCATCCGACCACGTCGAGACCATTACATCCCCACGGTCAAAAGCATGAACTACACTATAGGAAGGGAGCTACTGACGGTCGGTCCGTAGTTCCCTTCAAGCACTTTGTTGTCGAGAGAGCTGACGATCCCACATCAGCTGCTCGATATTTATATTATAAAACTTCTTAGCAAAAAAATCAAGTTTACTGCATTTCGCAGAAATACCGATACGTCCGCTGCAGCCCCTCGCGCAGGCTCGTCTCCGGCTGCCAGCCTAGGCCCGTGTGTGCGCGCGCGTTCGCGAGCATGGAGCGGTAGATGTCGCCGGGGCGCGGCTCGTCGAGCGTCGGATGGATGGGATGCCCTGCGGCCTCTGCGATGCCGGCCACGAGCTCACGCAGGCTCGTCTCCGTCGCCGTGCTCAGATTGTACGCCGTATCGACCTGCGCCGTGGTCAGTGCCGCACAGATGCCATGCGCGATATCACCCGCATAGACGAAGTCGCGCGTCTGCCCGCCATCGCCGTAGATGGTGATGGGCAGGCCGCGCGCCACGCGCTTGCAGAAAATACTGATGACGCCACCCTCGCCCTTGTCGCCCTGGCGCTCACCGTAGACATTCGCGAAGCGCAGCACGACATAGTGCAGGCCATAGAGCGCATGATACAGCGCGAGATAGCGCTCGACCGTCACCTTCGTGAGGCCGTAGAAAGACAGCGGCGCGAGCGGCGCATCCTCCGGCACCGGCAACATGTCCTCTTTTACGTCACCGTACGCGGCCGCCGTCGAGGCAAATATCACCCGCGCCCCCATACGCCGCGCCGCCTCCAGCACATTCACCGAACCCATGACATTCTGCTGCGCATCGAACAGCGGATCGCGGATAGACGAGTCCACCATCGTCTGCGCCGCCAGATGCACGATACCGTCGAAAGGCACGGAGAGCATTTTGATGCGCGCCTCCTCCGTGCGCACGTCCATGGCCCACAGCTCGAACCCGTCCGCCGGCAGATGTGCCCGGTCGCCCGTAGAGAAATTATCCAGCACCGTTACCTCATGCCCCTCGGCCATGAGCAGCCGCACCACATGCGACCCAATAAACCCGGCCCCGCCGGTCACCAATACTTTCATAACTATCGCTCCTCAAATAAAAAGACTCTGTCAGCATTATAGCCCACAGAGTCCCATTTGTCACCCTCAATACGCCCCCTGCCGCCCCAGCACGACGCCGATAGTGCGGACCAGCAGCGTGATATCCTGCCACAGGCTCCAGTTGCGGACGTACCAGGCGTCCAGGCGCAGGCGGCCGTCGAACTCAATGTCGTTGCGCCCACTGACCTGCCACAGGCCCGTGATGCCCGGCGTCGTCATGCAGATGACGTGGTAGTAGTTGCCGATTTTCTCCCGCTCGCGCGGCAAATTGCGCCGCTTAGAGCATCATCAGAACGGTTTGCCGCATGGTGTCGGGGACTGAAAGCATATCCATAGCCTCCTTGGCCGTAACCTTCATGGATGCCATGAGTGCTCTGACCGCCTTCGCTGTCCCCTTAGTTTCGCCTTGCGCCTCCCACTTGGGCGCACTATCCGCCAGTGCTTTCTCCACTGCAGCGCGTTTCTCCTCCTCGAACTCTCTTCCCATTCTAGTCATGCGTATCCTCTCCCTCATGCGTATATAGGTTTGCTCATCTATTACCTTTTCACAAAACACGATTATCCCCGGCAAAACAAAGTTCAATGTTTCCTCATCAGTAATCAAATCCGACAGTGCATATGCTCTGCGCACCGCCGCTTGCTTGTCCTCCTGAGCCTTGTAGGTCAGCGGAGCAATCATGAACTGCATGCAATCCGTATCATCTAGTGGCTGCCCCTGTTGCAGTTTCTCTGTCAGCCTACGGTAAATATCGTCACCTGACAGGTCACTGAGGAAAGCCGTATCCACTTGTACTACGTAAAATATGTCATCTAGCATACTGGCTCTCCAGGACACCCTCCGACCCTGCGAGGGTGAATGCCCAGTGGGCATTCACCCCTCTGCGGAGGGAGGCAAGCTTGCCCCGCCCGCTTATTATCGCAAGAGTCCCAGATAGGCCAGATTGCTGACGTGAAACTTCCGCCGCAAGAACGGTATGATGTCTTCCCACGTTTGACTTTGCAGGATTTCGCCCTTGGCACGCATCTCCGTGATAGTTCCCTGCATGTTGCGCGCAATATCCCGTTCCTCCGGCGTGATGGTATTACGCTCCCGCACCTCCAGCAGCTCGGCCTCATAGTTGGCCTGCAGATTGAGCCAGAACGTCTTGGGCACGCCAAACGCGCACTCCAGAGCATACGCAAAATTGCCCGATATGCCCTTTTTGCCATTGACTACATTGCTGATAAAGGCGGGCGTTACACCTGTACGCACAGCAAGTTCCTGCTGTGTCATGCCACGCTCAGCCAAAAGGTCCCCAATCGTCTCACCGGGATGAATAACCAGCTCAGGGGATAAACCAATTGTCTTTGCCGCCATGATAATCAACAACTCCTTCCACTTCGACCTCTGTGCATATCATCACCGTCTCCTCGGTGGCATCCGGCTCAATAATCAGCCGCACGTTGGCCGATATATGCAAAGAATACCGAATATTACGGCTGCCTGTCAACTGCTCCGGACGCCCCAAGCCCAGCTGTAGGAAATCGCCAAAATATTCAGCTGCCTGCAGATAGTTCATGAGCTTCTTGATATTACGCACCCAGGCAAAAGGCAACTTCTTTTGCAGCTTGGCATAATCAGAGAAGTATTTCTCAACTTTAGCGTTTGCATACGTTATCTTCAACGAATACTCACCTTTGTCATTAACCTTATGGTTAAATTATAACCACATTGACTTATCACGTCAATGGTTTTCGTCCACTAATCTGCATAAGCCCTGCGCCTCAGTACGCCCCCTGCCGCCCCAGGACGACACCGATGGTGCACACGAGCAGCGTCATGTCCCGTCAGAGGCTCCAGTTGCGGACGTACCGAGCGTCTAGGCGTAGGCGGCCGTCGAACTCGATATCGTTGCGGCCGCTGACCTGCCACAGGCCTGTGATGCCCGGTGACTCGTGGGCTGATCTATACTGAATATAATGTGCCGTTGACAAACACACGTGTAGTGATTATACTAGGCAAAGTGTCACCACGACGATACTCATGAATGGAAAAGAGGTCAACCAAGATGTTCAAGCTGCTCCTGAAGCTGATAAATCGTATCACGGCATATGTCGCCCACGTAAACCTGCTCTGTTGCCTGCTGTCCCTGGGCAACGCAGCCAATCTCGACGAAATGTCCCGAAAAACGGGAAAGAGCACCACACAGATTATAAATGAAGTCATCCACAGGCAATACGCAAAAGAAGCACGCACCATGGACCTGGCCCATCACGGTACAGTCATTACCTTTGCCACCATCAAGGGCGGGACAGCCAAGACAACCAGCGTGACGGCCTTTGCCGATGTCCTTGCCCGTCAGGGAAAACATATTCTCGTAATCGATGCCGTTCCCCGGGGGCGTCTGGCCATTCTCCTGGGGCTCACATCAGAGGGCTCGTACAAAAACACCCTGAAAGCCCTCATTAATGACCGACTGACGGCCAACAGCGAGCATCTGGACATCCGCACCTTTCTTCATCCGGCAACACAGACCTCCTCGCGTATCGATATCATCCCTTCTGACTCCCGCTTGAACGATGCATTTACGCGCATTAACGAGACTGTTTTCGCCAGGGCCGCCCTATTCCGCAATATCATCGAGGAAATCCGCGCGCTGGATAAATACGACTACATTATATTTGATACCAGTTCCGAACTGCATCGTGAGGTAGCTCCCGTGCTGATTGCCACAGACCACGTAATCATTCCCATCGAACCTTCCGTAGATGCAATCAGCGGTGCAAAGATGACCATGAAGTTCATGGAGAAATTCCTCCCGCTGAACGCCAACCTGCAACTCCTCGGCATATTCATGACGAAGACAAATAAACGCTACAAATCCTTCCGCCAGACCTTCCCGCAGAGCCAAAAGACCTTTGACAAGCATATGTTCCACACCTTGCTCCCTATCCGGCAGGATGCCGTCAATGCCGCCAACCGTCACGTACCCGTAACGAAAAAATGTCCCCGCAACAAATTGTCCCAGAAATACGAAGAGCTAGTGGCAGAAGCAATCAGCCGCATCGAGGGACAGGATACATCATGCTGAAAGTTTAATCGTGGCATTGGGGCAACGGTCACAGGTGTCGTGTGTCTCGATGTGCAGGTTGCGCGTGTAACCCAGCTGTCCATAGACAACATACGCCAAATGGCAGCGACAAGCAATATACCAATTGCCGAGCAATAAAAACATAAACATCACTAAAGCAAAAGGGACGGGCCGTATGGGTTCCGTCCCTATCATTTTCTCAGCTTTTCCGGTAACATCCGATTCAGTTCCTCCTGGCTAAAGAACTGCTCCTCATCTTCCTTGAGCGCCTTCTGCGCCAGGGCATAGGCTTCAGCACTTGTTTTGTGTGTCATGTTATAGATTTCAGCAGTCCTGCGTTGCAGCTCATTAGAATTTAGCAGTTACATCAAGAGACGCCATGCTGAAATGCTCACTATGACGTACGAACAGGCCACAAGTATGCGCAATACTCACTACCAGCTGCTGTCCTTACTCAACATACACCAGTTGCAAAGTTGGCATCACCAATTACTCTTCTTTGTAAATCACATCTCCTCCACACAAACGCAACCGTCATTTTGGTCACATTTCGCGTACATGGTAGAGGATTATTTGTCACTTTACACGACACTCTCGTCTATGATATGCTAATTATAATGCAAGTAGCAGTGATTACGTGTATAATATAGGGAGGGAATGGTCATGAAACATAAGCCACAGAGGCAATCAAAAGCTACCGCCAATCCCGAGGATCTCACCTACGACAAAAGTGCCAAAGCAGTGCTGGCCCAGAGGCAGATTCTCGCCCCGATTCTCAAGCGGTCCGTTGCCGAGTTCTGCAATCTCAGCCTACGCACTATAGCCGATGAATGCATCGAGGGCACGCCGTCTGTCGGCACCGTGCCAATTGAGCCGGGACATACCAACCGCGTATTCCATAGACAGCCACAGAAAATACGTGGCAGCCAAACGGAACAAAGTGACAGCTACGAAGGCTGGATAACCTTCGACGTGCTGTTTTACGCATGCATTCCCAGGTCAAAGAACCGCATCAAGTTCATCATCAACATCGAAGCACAACGCAACACTACGCAATATGATCTGTTGAAGCGCGCTGTCTTCTACGCGAGCCGCATGATTTCCTCACAGAAAGAACGCGACTTCAAACGGCAGGACTACAACAAAATCTGCAAAGTATACACCATCTGGCTCTGCTTTTATCTCCCCGAAGGCGAAAGCAGCTCTATCAACCAATATGAGTTAGCAGAAAAAAGTCTCTACGGTCAGCATCAGGAGGACAAGGCAAGCTATGACCTCATCAACATCACGACCATCCACATTGGCAATGACCAACCATCAGATGAACTATTGCAACTACTGCGACTTATATTCATCGAGCAAATTACAGAACAACAAAAAGTCGAGCAGATGCGCAAGGAATTCGGTATCACTCTCGACGAAGAAGCAAGAAAGGAGCTAAACAATATGTGCAATCTCAGCAGCGGACTCAGAGATAGCATTACCGCCAGCGTTACGAAAAGTGTAACTGCCAGTGTAACTGCCAGTGTGACTGCCAGTGTAACTGCCAGTACCGAGGAAAAGACATGGACGGAATCCGTAAGGAACCTCATGAAGTCCATGAAACTGACCGCCCAGCAAGCTATCGAGGCACTCTCCGTGCCGCAAAACCTCCGGCAGAAAGTACTCGACCAGCTTTAAAGGTAAGCGCATAATAATAGACCGGCTTCCTCCTCACCGCATTGTGTGAGATAATCGGTGTAACAAAAGTTTTGCAAGTTGTAGAAGTTGTAAAACTTTCGCTACAGCATTGACACACAGCGGCGGGGAGGTTTTACTTTGAGCAAATCAGCTGCTTTCATTCATCATCAGAAGCTCCTCCAATGGAAACAGATCATCGCAGACCGGCAGGCCAGCGGCCTGACCATTGTCGAGTACACGCGTCAGCATCACATCTCGCGCCAGCGGTACTACTACTGGCTGCGTTGCATCCGTAAGGAACTGCTCGAACAGCATGCAGATGCTGTGCAGCAGGCAGTGGAGCCTGTCACTGAGCCAGCCACTCACGCCGCTGGAGCCTGAGCGGCCGCCCATACGCCTGTTCGAGTACCAGCCCGGACGCAATGGCGACTACGCCGTGAAATTCCTCGAAGGCTTCCATGGCGTGCTCATCCACGACCAGTTCCCAGGCTATAACAAGCTGGACAAGGTCACCCACGCCGGATGCTGGGCGCATCTGCGCAGACAGTTCGTCGAGGTAGCCAGCACTGCAGGCAAGAACGACGACACAGCCAAGGACACCCTCCGCCTTGCTACGCTCGGCACCTCCCTCTGCAGAGGGAGGCAAGATTAACTTGCTCAGCTGACTGTTGTGACCACGGCCTACTTGGCCCCCTCCGCAGAGGGTGCTGTCAGCGCCAGCTGACTGAGGGTGTCCACGGCCTCCTTGGCCCCCTCCTCAGAGGTGCGCAGGCTCTTGGCGCTTTAGCGCTTAGAGCCTGCCATACACCGGAGGGCTGTCGCCGCCAGGCGACTGGGGGTGTCCTCTGGCGCACTTGGCGCTAAAGCGCCAAATGTCCAAAACTCAGTACGCCCCCTGCCGCCCCAGGACGACGCCGATGGTGCGGACCAGCAACGTGATGTCCTGCCAGAGGCTCCAGTTGCGGACGTACCAGCGCCCCCGCGCAGGCGGCCGGTGAACTCGATGTCGTTGCTCCCGCTGACCTGCCACAGGAGATACTGCTCAAAGGGTGAACACACTGTATAGTGGCAAAGAGCGGAGGCCGTCGGTCTGTCCGAAGTTACGGGCGGAGAGGCGGATGGCGGCCCGGCAGGCATTTTGCTTGCGGTAGACATCCAGGCTGCGTGAGCGCACTTTCGTACCCCTTTTGACCTCGACAGGGATGATGTCGAGGTCTTTTTGCAGCAGGAAATCGAGCTCGGCGGTCTGGCCGCTGGTCCAATAGTATAGTTCAT
>ONCF01000060.1 GCA_900316275.1 uncultured Veillonellaceae bacterium | reverse complement strand
CAGAAGTGTGCGTGAATGGCTTTCGACATTCAGTTCAAGCTGATTTATCAAGGCATACGGGATGTTTTCCGTGTGCGAAGTTTGAGGTGTATATATTAACGGTCTGGCCGTCAACAGTCAATGGAACTTTTGACTGACCTCACTCATTTCCCCCACTCGGGCAGGAAATTGTCTTCGTCCGCCCAGTCCTCGGGCATGCCCTTGACGAGCAGCACGGGGCAGTGCGCCTGTGCGAGTACCTGGCTGGATACACTGCCCAGCAGCAGGCGGCGGAACGTGCCGAAGCCGCGCGTGCCCATGACGATGAGGTCGCTCTCCTCCTGCTCCGCCACGTCGAGCACCGTCTCGGCCGGATCGCCCGCCTCCACGCGCGTATGCGCACGCACATGACGCGGCACGACGTGCATGAGGTCGGCGAGGAACTGATAGGCCGCAATTTTCAGCTCAGCCGGCACATAACCGCTGAGACTGACCTGCTCAAACGCAGCCACGTTGCGGTTGTAGTCGACGACCATGAGCAGCGTGAGCTCCGCGCCCGTGGCCTCGGCGAGCTGGATGGCCTGTCCCACTGCCTTGAACGCCGTGCCCGAGCCGTCCGTCGGCACGAGGATGCGGTGGCATTTGATATGCGCCGCCGGCTCGCCCTGACGTTCCTGAATGGCCGCCACTATCTCGGCGGCCTGCGGTTCTGCTTTCTCTGACATGCGAAAAGCCTCTTTTCTGACATGAATATCGCTAATGCTATTTTACCCGTTTTTGAACGGCCGTGCCAGTCCAAACTCGCTGCGGCGTGAGTCAAAATTTATGCATGTTCTGCTGCCGGTTTATTCGTTTTCCGCGGCCAGCTGCTGGATTTTTGCCTCGCGGCGCTGCTCCGCCATCTGACGCTGCTGCAGCTGCTTTTTGCTGCGGTAGAACTTCACGCAGAACAGCACGGCCACAATGCCCATGTAAATGAAGAACGCGCCGATTTCCTTGGAGATATCGGGCAGGCTGGCGCCGCGCTCGATGATGTCGCGCGTGAAATGAAACTCCCACGTCAGCGGGAACACGTGCGAGAGGTTCAGCACCCAGTCGGGATAGAACGACGTCGGGCCCGTCGGGCCACCGAAGATAAAGCCGCCCGGGATAAAGAGAATCATGCGCGAAGACGCGATGCCGGGGTTCGCCGCCGTCCAGCCGAACAGCAGACTCAGCATGCCGACCGTCATCACGTAGAACGCCTGGATGATGAGGAACTCGATGAGGCTGCCCGAGAACGTCATGTCACCGAGCACGCGCAACAGACCCATGCCGAACACAAACGACACGGCGAGGCAGGCCCCGTAGGGGATAATGCGCAGGATGAGGTCCCACGGCGTGCCTTCGAGCAGGATTTTATCCAGCTGGTGTGTGAGCCGCAGGCGCGGCACCATGCCGATGGTCGCAAAGGTAAAGAACATCGAACCGAAGAAGAACAGGAAGCCCTGCACCTCCACGTTGTAGTTCGAGCCGTTCGGGTTGAACAGATTGCGGTCCGCAAGGCCGATGGTGCCCGCGAGCGTGTCGTTCGTGCTGCCCGGGTCGCCCTGTGCCGCCGCGTTGTCGAGGCCGATGAGCTGGTTGAGCGCCACTTTCACATCGGAGCTCTGCGCCGTGTTCGTGTTGTCGTAGAACACGCCGATATTCGCGGCCTCGCCCGTATAGCGGCTCTTTTCGAGGTCCGGCGGGAAATAGATGACCGCTACGGCCTGGTCGCGATAGAACAGTTCCTGCGGGTCGGTCGGCGTGTTGAGTACGGCCGTGACCCGCATGTACTCCGAAGCGTTGATTTTGTTCGTCATTTCACGGCTGTAGGCCGAGTTGTCGAGGTCGATGATGGCGATGGGCGCGTCCGCCGCAATATTGCTGCTGAGCATGGTGCCCAGCACGAGCGCAATGACCGTCGCCACCATAATGCAGACTTTCTCATAGGGCATGCCCTGCCCGGAAAAGAGAAAGCGGATTTCATCTCTTAGCGAATGCACTGTCTTTCACCCCGATGGTCATGCCCGGGACCACACCGTCCTGCGGGTCGATAAAAATGCGCACCTGGAAAGCCGTGAGGTCGGACTGGCCCTTTTCACGCGACTGCTTGAGGTCGGCAAAGCCCGGCGCCTTCGTGAGCAGACGGATAGTGCCCGAGACCTTCTTGTCCCCGGCCACGGTCGTGCCTGTAATCGTATCGCCCTCGCTGAGACCCTGCGCCTGCTCCTCGCTGATGTAGATGTCGTAGTAGGCGCGGTCGCTCTCCAGCAGCACGACCGGCGTCGACGGCGCAATCATCTCGCCCTCTTTCGCGAGCACCTTGAGGATTTTGCCATCCTCGGGCGCGCGCAGCGTGAGGCGCTCCTTCGTGACCTGCAGCTGCTTGAGCTGCACCTCAAGCGCCTGCTTCTGCTGCGCGAGCGCGTCGATGTCGTTACTCATATTGCTGGCGGCCTGACGCTGCTGCGCAATCGTCGGCAGGTTCAGGCTGTCCGTGCTGCCCGTGTCCTGCGCACCGGCGAGTAATTTGTCGAGGAGTTGCTGCTGCTGCTCCACATTGGCCTGCGCCACGTTGAGTGCCATCGTCGCGTCGTCGAGCTGCGACTGCGCCACGGCCCCGGCCGCCACGAGTGCGGCCTTGCGGTTGTAGTCAATCTCGCTGTTTTTCAGCGTGGCCGCCGCGGCGGACACGGCCGCGCGCTGCTGGTCAATCTGGCGGAAACTCTGCCGCTCGTCGTTGTCGGCCTTCATATAGTTCACAGCCTGCGTGCCGCCCTGCGAGCGCATCTGTGCGTCGAGCTGAGCAATCTGCGCCTGGAGCTTTTCGATGGCGAGATCCGTATCCGTCGCGTCGAGCTCCATGATGACGTCGCCCTTTTTCACCTCGTCGCCCTCCTGCACATGCAGACTGACGAGACGACCACTCACACTATCAAAGGACATCTTGACCTGCTCGGCCGTGAGAATGCCCTCCTTTTTCTCCATGCCGAGTGCCACGGCATCGTGGCCCTTGTACATGAGCAACAGCCCGCCGATGAACAGCAGGCCGATAAAGACTGCCCCGACCCGCAGGGCCTTTTTCTTCGTATTGACCGGATTCATAGTACTCCTCTTTTTCTCTCACATCATAAAACCTGACAACGTGGGCAGGATGCATACATATTTAGCGCGTCAGCTTCCGCAGCAGGCGGATAAGCTCCTGCTGCTCTGCCTCCGTGAGGCGCTCCATGAGTTGCGTGACACGCAGGTAGTGCGGCGGCAGGATTTCGTCCATAAAGGCAATCCCCTGCGCCGTAAGCCGGGCCACCTTGCCGCGGCCGTCGCCTGCCGCCGGCACAACATCAATCATGCCGTCGCGCTCCAGACGCTGCAGCATATTACTGATAGTCGCGCGCGTCACGCCGACCTTGGCGGCCAGCTGCGAGGGCGCGACACCTTCCCGATTTTGGTGCAGCACAATGAGCGCGCAGAACCGTCCCTCCGACAGGTGATACTGCTGCTGCAGCACGTCGAGAATGCTCTGCTGGATGTCCTCAGCCGCCTGTTTGATGCCCAGCATGGCAATCACCGCCGCCGGCTCAATCTCCGGCACGAGCTCCTTATGCCGTGCCAGTTCCTCCCACGTGGGAATCATCTCCCGCTTCACACACTCACCTTCCTCGTTGCTAGTTAGTTAGCTTGCTAACTACATGTGGATTATTATAGCCACCGCCCCCGTGCAAGTCAAGCCCCTGGCAGCAACCCCGCGCAATCAATATAAATCCTACGCGAATGGTGTCCCGTCTATGCTCAATTGATGAAATCATGCACCCATCCTCATACAAAACTGCTTTTTTTAAGCTGCAGGGAAACTTTTGCGCTTTTTTCAGTAGTACGAAGAAACTTTTCATAACAAAAATCGCCTGATAAGCAGCCAAGTGACCGTATACCAAGCGATAATTTATCACATCTGATCATGCAAGGCAGCCAACAGCCCCTCGCAGCCACGCAGAACATCCGTATAGGTCTGCTCAAAACGCCCCGTGTACCATGGATCGGCCACGTCGCGCTGCTCGCCCGCAAATTCCAGCAGCAAATGCAGCTTACCCGCACTGTCCTCGGGAAACAGTCGCCGCAAATCGCGCATATTCTCCGCATCCATGCCGATGATATAGTCCCACTGCGCATAGTCGTCACGCCGTATCTGTCGCGCCTGCCGTGGCATAAAAGGAATGCCATGTGCCCGCAACACGCGCTGCGTCCCCGGATGTGTATCGCTGCCGATTTCATCCGTACGACATGCCTGCGAATCAATCACAAACGCCTCCGCCAACCCCGCCCGCCGCACGAGCTCTTTCAGCACAAACTCCGCCATCGGTGAGCGGCAAATATTGCCGTGGCAAACGAATAATATCCTATGCAAAATCACGAACCTCCCAAGTTACCCGTCTTGGTGCAATATCTCTGTAAACCATTCCCAGCCATGCTGCACGAGATTGGCGGCGGTCAGGCGCGCGTCGTAGGTGATCTCCTGGCCGAACCAGGCGGGTGGCGTGAAGGCCTGTGCCGCCTCCACGCTGGGGAACTCCACCTCGGCCATGCACAGGCCCTGCAGGGCACCCTCGTATACATCGTAGACTGCCGTCTCGCCCGTGGACAGTGGCAGCTCATAGCGCTGCTTGACCAGCATCTCGCCCTGCACGCGCTCACGCAGGCCGACGTAGTCCTCCGCCGTGATGGCGAACTCCTCCTCACGCCGCACCAGCCCGCCCGCTGACTTGAACGTAAAGAAATACTGCGCATCCAAGTGCCGGATGCGCAGTTCCGGTTGAAAGGACAGGTACCCCTGTTCGATACGATGCCGAGCCACCGCCTGTCCCAGCGGCACCGCCGCTGTATCCGTCACCCAAAATTGCCGCTCTATTTCCATATGCTTCACTGCATTGGTGGCAAATTCTGTGAACGCAGGAAATCGTTAATCTGCACGGCCGTCCAATCAGTTGCATCCATAATATCTGCCAAGGGTTTCTTTTTGTTCCGCAGACGCAAAATTGTATTTTGTTTTTCTTCCACAAGGCCATTCTTACGGCCTTCCTCACGACCTACTTCACGGCCTTCCGCGCGGCCTTCCGCGCGGCCTTCCTCGCGGCCTTCCTCACGGCCTATCTCGCGTCCTTCTTCTCGACTGCCATTTATATCGTTGTTATAGTCCCAAATAGCCGACTCACGCTGCAGGTATTCCCTGTAAGCAGCTTCGTCCATCAGGTAACGTTCCGAGGCATCCATGGCCTCGGCTATTTCCGGGTTCAGCATGGCCAGCTCCTCCTTTTCCTCTTTGCTCAACTGATTGGCAAAATAAGCCAACCAGCGCTCCATACGCGACATTTCCTTGACAGGCTTCGCCTTATATTTAGGAGGCTTCGGGCATGATTGTGGGTGAATGCCCTGCCCCTGACTGAAATTTGCTATTGAAAAGCCATGTTGGTTCCTGTAAAGTAT
>ONCF01000028.1 GCA_900316275.1 uncultured Veillonellaceae bacterium | reverse complement strand
TTTCCATGGCAGAGAGGGTGGGATTCGAACCCACGGTGGCTATTCACCACACTTGATTTCGAGTCAAGCACCTTCGACCACTCGGACACCTCTCCGTGTTCTTTGCTTGAAGAACGTAAATAATTATACCAGAGATATCCTTAAAAAGCAAGGATTAACGCACAAAATTCGTGCGGATGACCGGCTCGGCCTCGGGCAGACCATATTTTTCCTTGCCCAGCGCGATGCTGCGCATGAGGAAAATCATGTTCTGCGCGAGCGTGCGCATGATTTGCAGGCCCTCGGCGTCCTGCACAGCCTCGCCCGGCGCCGCGCCGTGGATGTGGTTCCAGTACTGGCTGGAGGCCACAGGCATGCCGGAGTAGGTGAAATATTTATTCAGCACATCGAACGTGGCCGTCGTGCCGCCGCGGCGCGCCACGGCAATGCCCGCGCCGACCTTCATGCGCTTGTCGAAATGCGTGCTGCAGAACAGGCGGTCGAGGCAGGACACTAGCGTGCCGTTCGCCGAGGCATAGTACACGGGCGTCGCCACGACGAGGCCATCCGCCTGCTCGAACTTCGGTGCCAGCTCGTTGACCACATCGTCGAACACACATTTGCCCGTCTTGGCACAGCTGTAGCAGCTGATGCAGCCGCGCACGGCCTGCGAACCGATATTAACCGTCTCCATCTCGACGTCGGCCGCCGCGAACACCTTGCCCATTTCGCGGATAGCCACGGCCGTATTGCCCTTGTCGCCATGCGGCGAGGCATTAATAACCAGAACTTTCATCGTATGCACTCCTTTAATACACAGCTCATACACAGGTTGAAAACCACAACTATTATACCGCAAAAAACCACTGCCGGTAAATGCCCCACTTGTGTTTTCTCTTTGCGCAAACCGTCATAAAAAATGCCGCCCAGCTTAAAGCCGAGCGGCATTTTATGATGCGAGAGAAAATTTACGCCTGCACTGTCTGTGCCTGCTTGTTTTTGTGGCGGCGCAGCTGGAAGAACAGCACGCCGAGGAACAGCACGAGGCCGACGGCGTCGGTGAGCAGGCCCGGCTTGATAAGCAGCAGGCCGCCCGCGATGAGGATGATACGCTCGGGCGTATAGCAGTTGTCGGCGAGATAGCCGATAAGCGCCGACGAGAGCGCAATCATGCCGATGATGGCCGTGAGTGTCGTGCTGATGAGCGCGAACGGCGTCGCGTCTATCATCAGCAACACGGGGGAGAGCACGAACATGTACGGGATGATAAAGGCCGCGATGGCCAGTTTCGAGGCGTTGACGCCGGTCCAGAGCGGATTGCCGCCCGCAATACCTGAGCCCGCGAACGCAGCGAGCGCAACCGGTGGCGTCACGTCGGCGATAATGCCGAAGTAGAACACGAACATGTGCGCGCAGAGCACCGGCACGCCCATCTGTACGAGTGCCGGTGCGGCAATCGTCGAGGTGATGACGTAGTTTGCCGTCGTCGGTACGCCCATGCCGAGCACGATGGCCGTAATCATGGTAAAGAACATCGTCGGGATGAGCAGACCGCCCGAGAGGTCGAGCAAGCCCGAGGCCAGCTTCAGGCCCACGCCCGTCTTCGTCACGACACCGATAACGATACCGGCCGCCGCGCAGGCCACGAGCACGGAGAGCACGTTGCGCGCGCCGTTCTCGAGGCCGCGCACGATTTCAATCGGCTGCATGCGCGTGGATTTACGCAGGGCCGAGCAGAGAATGGCCAGCACGATGGCCACGAGGGCCGCGCGCATCGGCGTATAGCCCGAGACGAGCAGATAGACGATGATGATGAGCGGCAGTGCGAGATGGCCGCGCTCCTTGAGCAGGTTGCCGATTTTCGGCAGCTGATCACGCGGGATACCCTTGAGGTTGCTGCGCTTGGCCTCGAAATGCACGCCGAGCCAGACGCCGATGAAATAGAGCATCGCCGGGATGACGGCCGCCTTGACGATGTCAATGTACGGCACACCCACGAACTCCGCCATGAGGAACGCCGCGGCACCCATTACCGGCGGCATGAGCTGGCCGCCCGTGGAGGCCGCTGCCTCGACGGCGCCCGCGAAATTCTTGTGATAGCCGAGCTTTTTCATCATGGGGATGGTCAGCGAGCCCGTGCCCACGACGTTGGCCACGGAGCTGCCCGAGACCGTGCCCATGAGGCCTGAGGACAGCACGGCGACCTTCGCCGGGCCACCACTCGCCCAGCCCGCGATAGCGTTGGCAAGGTCGATGAAGAACTTACCCAGGCCCGTGGACTCGAGGTAGGCGCCGAACAGAATGAAGAGGAAGATGAACGTCGCCGAGACACCCAGCGGAATACCGAAAATGCCCTCGGTCGTGAAATAGAGGTGGCTCACGAGCTGGTTCACGGTCAGGCCGCGGTGCGCGAGCACGCCCGGCATGTACGGGCCTGCGAACGCATAGGCGAGAAACGCCAGCACAACGCAGACCATGGGCAGGCCGACGACACGGCGCGTGGCCTCAATGACGAGCACGATGCCCAGCACGCCCATGATGAGGTCTGTCTGCGTCACCATGCCCGCGCGCAGCACGAGGTTCTGGTAATCGAGAATGATGTAGAGCGGCGACGCGGCGGCCAGTACAGCCAGGCCCACGTCCACCCAGTGGATTTTGTGCCGCGACCAGTTCTTGCGGCTCGGGTACAGCAGGTACACGAGCGCGAGGCCGAAGCTCAAATGCACGGCGCGTTGCAACTGTGCGTCGAGCACGCCGAACGTCGCCGTATACAGCTGAAAAATCGAGAACGCGATGGCCAGCGCCGCCACGAACTTGCTCATGATGCCCGTATACACCATGGTATTGGAGTCCTTATCGTACTTTTTCAGTACTTCGGCCGCTCTGTCCTGCGCCTCTTGCAGCGTCTGGTCAGATGTTTTCTCTTGCATAAGCGGTCATAGTCCTTTCTAAAGTCACTGAAATTATTTTGAGAGTCTAAAAATCAGTTGCCCGTCGGCCGCCACAGGGCGAGCCGCCAGAGCGGCAGCACGACGAGGTCGACGCGCGTGCCGGGCGCGTACTGCTCGTAGAGCCGGTACTCGCGCCCCGCCACCGTGAGCGTCAGGCGCGTGCCCACGCCCGTGCGCAGCGTAAGCTGCGGGAAATGCCTGTCCATGTGGTCAAAGATGAAGTAGTCGCCCTCCTCGCGGAAGTCACCCTCCCCCTCCAGGAACGGCAGCCCCACGCCGAACGACTGGTAGCGCGTGGAGAGCAGCGTGAGTGAGCCGTCAGCCTCCACCTGCAGATTTTCCCACACCGGCGTTTTCTGCACGGAGTGGCGGAACTGGATGGTAAAGGGGAGCCCGGCCCGCGCGGGCACTGCCGCCAGCCGCGTGCCCTGCACATAGAGGCAGAAGCAGGGCTGGCTCAGGATGTGCGCCAGCGCGAGCAGCACGGCCACGAGACAGGCCACGGGGCACGGACGCCGCCACCATTTATCCACTGCGCCACCTTCTTGTCACAAAAGAAGCCTTCCCGCAGGAAGGCCCCTTTGCCGTAGATGTTGACGGGCTCAGAGCCTGCCAGCATTATTTTTTCTCGTCAAAGAACTTCTTGGCACCCGCATTCATATCGAGCGACATGCCCTTCTGCGCGCCCTCTACCGTGATGAGCTTGCCGACGGAGTGGGCAGCCACGATACGGTCGAGGTTCGTGAAGATGGCCTTGGCGATGTCATAGCCGAGCTTGTCGTCAACCTTGTCGTTCGCCACGAGCATGGACATAACGGAAATCGTCTTGACCTCCTCGTCGAAGCCCGCATAGGTACCGGCCGGTACCGTGGTCTTCGTGTAGAACGGATATTTTGCAATCAGCGCGTCGGCCTCTTTATCGCCGACCGGCAGCAGACGGATTTTGTTCTGCGAGGAGATATCCTGCACGGACGCCGTCGGATAGCCCGCCGTCACGAACGCCGCGTCGACGTTGCCGTCTTTCAGCGCGCTGGCACCCTCGCCGAAGGAGAGGTACTGCACCGTGATGTCATCGTAGGTAATGCCATAGGCCTCGAGAATCTGACGGGCGTTGGCCTCGGCACCGGAGCCGGCTGCGCCGACGGCCACGCGCTTGCCCTTGAGGTCAGCGATACTCTTAATGCCGCTGCTGTCGAGCGTCACGAACTGGCAGGTCTCAGGATACAGCGTCGCAATACCCTTGATGTTCTTGACCGCGTTATCCTTGAACATCTCCGTGCCGTTCACCGCGTAGTACGTAATATCGTTCTGCACGATGGCGAGGTCGATGGAGCCCTCTTTCAACATGTTGATATTCGCCACAGACGCGCCCGTGCTCTGCGCACTCGCGTTCATGCCCTTGATATTGTTGTTGAGAATCTCGGCCATGGCGCCGCCGATGGGGTAGTACGTACCAGCCGTGCCGCCCGTGCCGATGTTCAGGAACTGTTTCTGTGCTGCCTGGTCACCGCCGCCACAGCCGGCCACAGCCGTCACGGCTGCCACGGCCAGCAGACCAGCTGCCAGCAGCTTCTTCGCTTTGGTAAAATGGAACTGCATATAAATCCCTCCGCATCCTTCTCTATATATATTCTTTATAAGACATATGCAATTATATCATGGAGTGTATACATGTGCAAGACGGTTTAAATAAAATTTCTCGCATCTTGTTAAGTTTATATGTATACAAAGCACAATGTCGCAAAACGACGCTATTTTCCCGCAGTCATCTGCCAGAAAATAGCGCCATTGCTATCGTTGCTATGTACTTGTATTGCTCATGCACCTTGCGGTTCAGCCAATCTTCGCCGTGTGCACGACCTCATAGCCCGCAGCCTCGATTTTGGCCTTCATGCCCTCGACATCGAGGATATCGCCACGGATGATGAGGTCATAGGTGCCGTCACCGTTCGGGCTCGTCACAAAACTGTCCATGGAGACGCCCTGCTCACGGAAAATATCCGCGATATCGGCCACGACGCCGACCTTGTTGTTCGTGTGCACGGTCAGGCGTTCCTTGCCCTCCTGCAGGCCCATGACGTCGACGAACGCCTTGAAGATGTCCGTCTCCGTAATGACGCCCACGACGGCGCCCACGCTCGAGAGCACGGGCAGACCGCCGATTTTGTGGTTGTACATGATGAGCGCCGCTTCCTCGAGCGTCGCGTCCTCGTCGACCGTGATGACGTTTTTCACCATGACGTCCCGCACCGTCATTTTGTCGAGCAGCGAGCGCTCCTCATAGCGGGAGAGCGTCGTCGCCGGCGACGGGGCCACACGCATGAGGTCACGGTCGCTGAAAAAACCCACGAGCTTGCCGGCGTCCACAACTGGCAGGCGGCGGAAATGGCCTTTTTTCATCAGCGTGGCCGCCTCATCGAGCGAGACGTCCGGTGTAACCGTCACGGGATTTTTGGCCATACGATTTGCTACGAACATGTATCATCAGCCTCCTTAGCAGCTTAATAGTTCGCTGTTTGCTTATACTGAAGATATTCGCTAAAAAAGTGCGTTTTCCTTTGTCGAGGCAAATATTAACCGCCCAAATATGCCTTGCGCACATCCTCACTGGCCGCGAGCTCGCTCGCGGGGCCGCTGAGCGTGATGCGACCCGTCTCCAGCACGTAAGCGCGGTTAGCGATGGAAAGCGCCATGTTCGCGTTCTGCTCCACGAGCAGAACGGTCGTGCCCTTCTTATTGATATCCACGATGATGTTAAAAATCTCGCGGATGAGCATGGGCGCGAGACCCATCGAGGGCTCGTCGAGCAACAGCAGTTTCGGCTGGCTCATGAGCGCACGGCCCATGGCGAGCATTTGCTGCTCGCCGCCCGAGAGCGTACCCGCAACCTGGTTCGCACGCTCCTTGAGGCGCGGGAACAGGCCGTACACCATGTCGAGGTCACTGGCGATGGCTGCCTTATCCGTGCGCGTGAACGCGCCGAGGTCGAGGTTTTCCCGCACAGTCATCTCCGCGAAGACACGGCGTCCCTCCGGCACCTGCGAGATACCCTCACGCACGATTTTATGCGCAGGCTCGCCCGCAATATCCTTGCCCATGAACGTGATGCTGCCCGTTTTCGGCTTCAATAAACCAGAAATCGTGCGCAACGTCGTGGACTTACCCGCGCCGTTCGCGCCAATCAAGGTGACGATTTCGCCCTGGTGCACCTCGAGGCTGATGCCTTTAATGGCATGGATGGCCCCGTAGTAGACGTTGATATCATCGATTTTCAGCAGTGTCTCGGCCATCAGTCCTCGCCTCCCAGATAGGCCCGGATAACTTCCGGATTTTCCTTAATTTCTGCCGGCGTACCCTCGGCGATGATGACGCCGTACTCCAGCACGTAGATGCGCTCGCAGATACCCATAACGAGGCTCATATCATGCTCAATGAGCAGCACGGTCAGGTTGAACTCCTTGCGAATCCACTGAATCATCTGCATGAGCTCTTTCGTCTCCTGCGGGTTCATGCCCGCAGCCGGTTCATCGAGCAGCAGCAATTTTGGCTTCGTCGCGAGCGCGCGCGCGATTTCCAAACGGCGCTGCGCGCCGTACGGCAGGTTCTTCGCCGTCTCGTGTGCCTTGTCCTCGAGGTGGAAGATTTTCAGCAGCTTGTAGGCCTCGTCCTCCGTCTCCTCTTCCTCTTTGAAATAGCGCCCGATACGCAGCACGGACTCCACGAGGCTGTATTTTATATTCGTATGATAGGCGATTTTGACGTTGTCCAGCACCGAGAGCTCCGAGAACAAACGGATGTTCTGGAACGTGCGCGCGATACCGCGCTTCGTGATGTCGTAAGGTTTCAGCCCCACAATGCTCTTGCCGTCAAACGTGATTTCGCCCGTCGTCGGCGCATAGACGCCCGTGAACAGGTTGAACGCCGTCGTCTTGCCCGCGCCGTTCGGCCCGATGAGGCCGACGAGCTCGCCGCGGTTGATATGGAAATTGAAGTCAGAGACGGCCTTCAGGCCGCCGAAGACCTCGGAGACATTCTCCGCTTTTAACAGCTCTGCCATCAGACCCGCCCCCTCTGGAAAATCTTATCGAAGATGTGCAAATTCGTGAGCTCCATGTAGCCGAACAACCCCTGCGGGCGCTTCATCATGAGCGCGATGAGGGCCAGCGCATAGATAATCATACGGAACTCCGGCCAGGACGCGAGCGCGGCCGAGATAAACGTCACGACGAACGCACCGGCGATGGAGCCCGTGATAGAGCCAAGGCCGCCGAGCACGACCATGATGAGATAGTTGAACGACTGCATGAACGTGAACGACGTCGGGTTGATGATATAGAAGCAATGTGCGAACAAGCCGCCCGCGATGCCCGCGAAGGCCGCGCCAATGGTGAACGCCATAACCTTGTAGCGCGTCGTGTTCACGCCCATGGCCTCAGCCGCGATTTCATTTTCGCGGATGGCCAGGCAGGCACGGCCGTGGTTCGAGTTCACGAAGTTTTTGATGAAGAACAGCGTGAACAGCATGATGAAGAACACCCAGGCAAAATTCGTGTTGTGCGGGATGCCCTTGAAACCGGCTGCACCGCCCACGTAGTCGATGTTCATAATCACGATACGCACGATTTCACCGAGGCCCAGCGTGGCAATCGCGAGGTAGTCACCTTGCAGACGCAGCGTCGGCAGGCCGATGAGGAAACCGATAAAACCGGCAGCCGCCGCGCCCGCAAGCAGTGCCACGAGGAACGGCAGGTGGAAATTCGCCGTGCAGATGACCGCCACATAGGCGCCCACGGCCATAAAGCCCGCGTGCCCCAGCGAGAACTGGCCCGTGTAGCCGTTGATGAGGTTCAGCGAGGCTGCGAGGATGATGTTGATGCCCACGATGAGTACGTTGAGCTGCCAGAACGCCGAGAGAATGCGCTCCGAGATGAGCACCTGCAGCACGGCGAACACGACGAGGCTGAACGCGAGCATGATGAGGTCGTTTTTGCGTAAAAATTTCATCGCTCTCACCTCACACTTTCTCGCGCGTGTTCTTGCCGAAGATACCCGTCGGCTTGAACAGCAGCACCAAAATCAAAATGGCAAAGGCCGCCGCGTCGCGGAACGTCGAGGAGACGAAGCCCGCGACCAGCGCCTCCACGACGCCGAGGATGAGACCGCCGACGACAGCGCCCGGCAGGATGCCGATGCCGCCGAGCACGGCCGCGACGAAGGCCTTGACACCTGGCATGATACCCATGAGTGGGTCAATGGAGTTGTAGTAGATGCCCACGAGTACACCGGCGGCCGCCGCCAGTGCCGAGCCGATGCCGAACGTCAGCGAAATGATACGGTCCGAGTCGATACCCATGAGCTGCGCCGTCTCCGTATCAAACGAAGCGGCACGCATGGCCTGGCCCGTTTTCGTCTTCTGTACGATATAGGTCAGCACGGCCATGAGGATAATCGTCACACCGAAAATCATGAGCTGCTGGCCATTCACGACGAACGGGCCCACGTTGAAGGCCACGTTGTCGAACACGGCCGGGAACGTGCGCGGTGTCGGCGTCACGAAATACATGCTCGTATACTCGAGAAAGAACGACACACCGATAGCCGTGATGAGCACGGAAATGCGTGGTGCATGCCGCAGCGGTTTGTAGGCCAGTTTCTCGACGAGCATACCTAAGAGGCCCGTCGTAACCATGGAAATGAGCAGCGCGGGCACGATGCCGAGCCCCGCCTGCGTGATGGCAAAAAAGCCGATATAGGCGCCCACCATGTAAATATCGCCGTGCGCGAAGTTGATGAGCTTGATAATGCCGTAAATCATCGTATAGCCGAGGGCAATCAAGGCGTAGATACTGCCCAGGGATATACCGTTGATGAGCTGCTGCACCAGCTGATGCGTAAAGTCCATCGTGACTCCTCCCTACGGGAAACACTGTACTTTTTTCGTTTCCCCTAACATTCTAAAAGGCCGCCTGTGAGCGGCCCTCTAGACTTCACTGTCTCAACAGTATTTACTTATTCGGCTGAATCTTGGCCTTCAGCGCCTTGACACCGTTCTGCATCTCGAGGATGACGGCGCTCTTAATCGGGTTGTGCGTAGCCGCATCCATCGTGATCTTGCCCGTGCCGACCTGCAGATCCTTCGTCTCCTCGAGTGACTTCGTGAGCTTCTCGGGGTCCGTGCCGCCAGCGCGCTTGATAGCGTCAATCAGCATCTTGCCTGCATCGTAGCCGAGGGCTGCGAACACGTTCGGGTCTTTGCCATATTCCTTTTTAAAGGACTGAATGAAGCCCTGCACCTCTTCGTCTTTTTCGAAGTAGTGCGTGCTGAAATACGTGTTGTTCAGGGCATCGGCACCGGCGATGTCGACGACTTTCGGGTCATCCCAGCCGTCCGTGCCGAGCAACTTGGACTGGATGCCGAGCTCGCGGGCCTGCTTCACGATTTTACCGACTTCCTCATAGTAAGCCGGAATGAAGATAACATCGGCGTTTGCCGTCTTGATCTTCGTCAGCGCAGCTTTGAAATCCTGGTCTTTGGCGAGGAAAGCTTCCTCCATGACGACCTTGCCACCTGCAGCCTCAAACTTTTCCTTGAAGACCTTGCCCAGACTCTTGGAGTAGTCGGACGTGGAGTCGAGATACAGCACCGCCGTCTTGGCCTTGAGGTCCTGCGACGCGAACTGCGCCATGACCTCGCCCTGCTGCGGGTCGATGAAGCAGCTGCGGAAGATGAACGGCTTGACCTTGCCATTCTCGACCGTCACATCCGGGCTCGTCGCACAGGGGCCGATGACCGGCACCTTGTTGTCCGTAGCGACCTGCGACTCAGCCATGACGTTCGCCGTGACGGCCGGGCCGACGAGGACCTTGACGTTATCATCGGAAATCAGCTTCGTGGCCGCGTTTACGGACTCCGAGGCCTCAGACTTGGAGTCGGCCTCGACCAGGGTAATCTTCTTGCCATCGATACCGCCCGCATCGTTGCACTCCTTGATGGCCAGTTTCAGGCCATCGCGTGCCGCCGTGCCGTAGTTGGCCTGGTTGCCAGTGAGCTCGAAGTTCGCGCCCACTTTGATTTCCTTGTCGTTGTCAGCGCTGCCGCCGCAGCCGGCCAGCAGCCCGCCTACCATGAGGGCGCCGACGATGGCGCTCATGAGTTTCAGGCTTTTCTTGCTGAATTTCATAGATGAATCCTCCTTCTGGTACAATCCCCTGTACCAAATGTTTCTGTCCAACGATGTATCTCATTATAATTTACAAGTTTACATCTGTCAATAGACTAAACTGTTATTTCTTGGACATTTTGTGCCTTGTCGGGGGACTAAAACCTAAAGACTATACTTTCGTGGCACACACGCCAGTCAGTATACAACATCTCTGCCCCACAAAAGACCAGCGCTTGCCTCCGAATTTGCTGGCTACTATTCAGTATGCCCACTTGCCAAAGCACCACCGCATAAAAACGACCCTGCCACACCGTGCGGCAAGGTCGTTTACTTTATTGGATATATACCTCGACCTCCTGCCGTCCAAAGGCCATGGCCTCGGCGTGCGTATCAAATGCAAGGTCAATACGGTAGCCGCGGATGTGGTAGCCGATGTCCTCCGCCACAGCGGGGCCATAGCCAGGGATGTAGAGATGCGTGCCCAGCGGGATGACAGCGGGGTCCACGGCCGCCACGCCCCTGCGCACGAGCGTGCCACTGGCCGTATGCGACGACAGGCCGGGGTCCTCCGCACTGTAGGCCGAGGCGGAGAAATACATGACCGCTCCGCTCGTGCCGGGCTCGGGCTCCTCGTACGTGCCGCCCCCCGACAGCACATAGTACGTGCCGTCGCCGCAGATGCCGTCGACCTCCAGCCCCTTCGCCTGCTGGAACGCGCGGATGGCCTGCACGGTCTGCGGCCCGCAGACGCCATCCACCGCGCCGTGCAGATAGCCCTGCTCCGCGAGCAGCGTCTGCACCTGCCGCACGGCCGGCCCGCGCGAGCCCTCGCGCACGAGGATATGTGCCAGCGCCGTCGCCGAAAAGGCTACGAGCAGCAGCATAACCAGCAGCCAAAGGGAAAACCAGTGTCTCCTCCGCATCCCACTTCGCAAACGAACCCCTCCTGACCGATAAAACCAGCGCGTTGTCGCGTCTTTACGAACGTATTTATATTGTAACGTTATCATTTTATCACATTTATCTATGTCGCGTCAAATTTGCCAAGACCAAAGTCGACGTGCATAGGCGAGTTTATCTTGCCCGCAGGGCTCCAATTTGCTATAATGAAGTACATATGCGGTTGTAGCTCAGTTGGATAGAGCATTCGCCTCCTAAGCGAAGGGTCGTGAGTTCGACTCTCACCAATCGCACCAGTCAAAGCCAACTTTGTAGAGAATGCCCACGGAGTCAGGCGAGACAGTGACTTTCTCTACAAGTTTTTCCATAACGGCGCGGCGGTTGTCGGCGCCGTCTTTTTGTGTCTTGAGGTACTTGGCGACGTACGCGCGGATCATCTCGTCGGTGAGGAGCGGGATGGCGGGCTGCTGCTCGGCATCCGCGAGCTCGGCTTCGCAGGTACGCAGGGACTGCTTGACCTTGGCGATACGCGCGCGGTCGAACTCGTCGAGCTCGCCATCCTCGACCATATCATAGAGGCGGTCAAGCTGGGAGCGGAGCTTGTCGCGGCGCGGGCGGAGCTGCGCGAGCTGCTTTTTGCGGTTCGTGCCAAGGCTGGCGTAGGCCTCACGCACGCGGCCAGCGATGCGGTCGATGAATGCGGGCTCAGTGAGCACGGTCTCGATGCGCTGCCAAACAAAACGCTCGATATCATCGGCAGGTACGAGCGAGTTCCCGCAAACCGTCTTGGCGACCTTGCGCGCGCGCTGGTTGCAACGGTAGTAGCGCTTGAACTTGGTGGTGCCGCTCTTGCGGTTCGTCGTGCCAACCATGGCCGCACCGCATACGCCGCACTCGATGAGCCCGGAGAGCAGATAAGGGTGCTTGGCGGTGAAGCGGGCGCCCTTGTTCTTGTTCCGCTCCATGCGGGCGGCGACCTTATCCCAGAGCGGGCGGTCGATGATGGCCTCGTGCGCGTGCTCGATGACGAGGCATCCATCGTGGATGGCGCGGTGGTTGTTGCGGCGACCGTTCTTCATGGGCACGTTGCGCCCGAACACCGTCGTACCGATGTAGCGCGGGTTGACGAGGATATCATGGAGCGAGTTCTTGCCAAAGTCGTTGCCGCGCGCCGTCTTGTAGCCGTGGGCACGCAGCCAGGCTAAAATCTCGGCGTAGGCATGCCCGTCGGCGTACATCTGAAATATCTGCCGGATAGCCGGGGCGCGTTCCTCGTCGATGATGATGTGCTTTTCCCTGTCCGTCTTGTAGCCATAGGCGAGGGCCCCGTTCGTGCACTTGCCCTCGTAGGCGTTCTCGCGCTGACCCTTCCTGACCTCGTTCGCGAGGTTGCGCGAGTAGAACGCGGCGAAACCTACCAGCTGGTTCTCCATGAGTCTGCCCTCGGGCGTGCTCATATCGAACTGCTGCCCCGTGAAAACGAGATCCACACCATCCTGCTCGAGCTTGGCACGGTTGCGGTAGTAGTCGAACTCATTCCGCCCAAAGCGGTCGGGCTTGTGGACCACCAGCACGTCGAACAAATGCCGCTTGGCATCGTCGAGCATGGCGAGGAAGCCGGGGCGGTTCGTATTCGTGCCGGAGAAAGCCTCGTCGCGGTACTCCTTGACGATCATGAGCCCGTGCGCGGCGCAATACTCACGCCCGCGGCGCAGCTGGGCGGTGATACTTTCGACGCGCTGGGAGTCGGACGAGTATCTGGCATAGAGAGCTGCACGTTTCATTCGCAGCTCACCTCCTCGCTCATCATCAAGCCAACGAGGGCACTAAAGGCGAAACGGTACTCGGGCATAAACAGGTTGAACACCGTGCATCCGCCATGCGTGTCGAAAAGCCGTACCTCACCGTAGCGGTCGAGGACGACGCGGAGGATATCCTCGGAGCCCCACGCATACCCGAGCCCATCGGCGCGCAGGAGGATGACGCGGCGGTCGGAGACGTAGACGGAGCCGACCAAGTCCTCCCCGGCAGGAGTAGCGCCGAGCTTGCCCCGCATCTGCTCGCCGGGGAGGGCATGGATAGCGCTCGGGAACTCCATCACGGGCAGCTTACCCTGCCGGACGAGCCAGGGCACGTGCAGGGCGTAGGCACACTGCCGCTCGGCCTGGTAGAACATGCCCGTGTGCCCCTTGCACATCGCCATGACCTTGGCGTATGCGTCGGCATCCATGACACGCTGGCGGGCGGCCTCTTTATTGAGAGCCCGCACGGCCTTTAGGTTTTTGTCAAACAAGAAATCAAACATGATAGCCTCCTATTCTTGAAACTATGGTACAATGACACTAGAAAGAAGGTGCCAATATGGAAAAATACTTGACGGTTGTGTTTTTGCTGGTGCCGGGCTTTTTGGCGTTGCAAGCGGCCACGATACTAGGCCAAACGGAAAAGGAAAGCAAGACTGAATATGCACTGAGCTACATCGTGTTCGGCACGGTTGGCAATCTGGTGACTATCTCCATAGCCGTGCTGGTTGGCATCCTGCCTAGCGATACCAATCGCACCATTGGTAACTAAACTGTCAGAGACACGCCTATAACCATGCTTGGTGATAGTTTTCTCTAGCAGTTATTTAAAACCGGCGCAGCTGAATTTGGCTGCGCCGGTTTTGTGCGTCTACTCGCATGCTGTCTCTTTGCCTAGGAGCATACTGGCAAAAGCCGTAAATGACATGATTTATTCAACTACCAAGCCGTTTTTCTGAGCGAGTGCCCTAATCTGGTCCGCTGTCCAGCCCGAAAGGTGTTGAATGGTGTCAAGACGCATATGCTCTTTAAGCATATTGATAATCATTTCGCCTTTGCCCTCAGCTTTTGCCTCTTCGCGCTCCTCGCGAATATTCATCAGGTAGCTCATATAATCACGCTCCTCTTGCTTTTGCTGCTTTACTGTATGGATTTCCTCTTCAATCTCCTTCACCAGCGGATCATCGCTGACCTTGCCCTCCAGATATTCGAGGAAAGATTGGACATCCGATGAAACGTCATTCATGCGGCCCCTAGAGCTAATGACGATTTTCTCGACTTCATCGGGAAATACGAGATTAGGATCATCTACGCATACTGTCTTAAACCTGTAAACATGCCGTGAACCATCGAAAACCTTGAAGGGACAGAAAAACATAATGACCGTTGGCCGCAACTCGGAATACAACCCGCCTTTCACGAGTTGGTCAACATCAAGCTCGCCCTGATAGAAACGCATGCGTTTGGCCAGCACAATGGACGGCTCCGGCGTGTCTGCCGGATTAAGCGATGTTCGTTCGCGGATTTTCCGTACCTGCATTTCGAGGTCATACGACCGGTGCACATCGTCCTCGACGTAGACATCCAGACGGACACCCTTGCCATCATAGTGGCTCTGCAGCGGTTTCTCATCCTCATAATAGGCGATGTCGCGTATATGCCACGGCAGAAAACGGTTCAACGTGTTGATGCAGATTTGCTTGTTCTTCATCACGCACTTGAACATATAGTCGTCCGTGAAGGTCAAGTCCCACCAGTCCTTGTATTTCGGCACGCGCCTCATCTCCTTTACTATTATTTTACGGCGAAATACGCGAAAGTGCAAGACGATTGCCCCTGCAATAATTGACTCGTCCAAAACATAGCAAAACCGCCAGCGGCGTCACCACACGCTGCTGGCGGTTGTTTATTCATGTTGATTTAGGGATGGGGTAATGTGTGTTTACTCGGCGGCGGCTGGGGTCTCGTTGACTTTGCCGGTCAGGAGTTCTTTGCCGCAGTGCTTGACGACGAGCACGGCCAGCATCATGAGCGCGAGCGCGAGGATGAGCTGCAGGCCGTCAATCATGAAGACAAAGTTACCGGCGGCGAGTTTGCCGAAAATGCCGACGACGCTCATGACGAGGGCGGTCATGGTCACGAGGAACATGAAGCACATCGGCACGTAGAGCATCCAGCCCTGACGGCCCGTCGTGCGCAGGAACACCGCGAGGGAGATGAGCACAAGTGAGGCGAGCAGCTGGTTCGCGGCGCCGAACAGCGGCCAGATGGCCATGTAGCCGGCCTGGCACAGGGCAAAGCCCAATGCGAGCGTCACAATCGTCGCCGGATAGACACCGGAGAGGAATTTCGCGGCCGCGCTCTGCTGCTCACCCTCGGCGGGCACCAGCAGCTCCTGCAGGCTCATGCGGCCGATACGCGCCACGGAGTCGATGGTCGTCATGGCGAGCGCCGAGATGCACATCGTGATGACGCAGGCCGAGACGGCAGCGGGCAGGCCGAACATCTGGAAGAAACCACCGACGGCCCCGGCAAAAATCTGGAACGGCGTACCCTGGGCCATGGAGCCATCGGCACCGGCAGCGGCCGCCGCGATGACAAGGGCAACGACGCCGAGCAGCGACTCCACGAGCATGGCACCGTAGCCGACCGGCAGCATATCGCGCTCATTGGCGATGGCCTTGGAGGACGTACCGGAGGACACGAGGCTATGGAAGCCGGAGACCGCGCCGCAGGCAATCGTGATAAAGAGAATCGGGAACAGGCTCTTGCCGTTCACCGTGAAGCCCGTGAACGCTGGCAGGTTCAGCACCGGGTTCGCGACGAGGATGCCGACGACACCGCCGAACACCATGCCGAGCAGCAGGAACGAGCTCAGATAGTCACGCGGCTCCATGAGCAGCCACATCGGCAACACGGAGGCGATGAAGCAGTAACCGAACGTAATCACGCGCCAGGTCTGCGCGTCGAGGTACAGCGGCAGCTGCATGCCGACGGCAAACATGCCGATGACGAGCACAATGGCCACGAACAGCTTCACAACGCCGCTCGGCTGCACCTTTTTGATGAACACGCCGAAGCCCATGGCGACGACGATGTAGAGCAGGGAAATCGTGGCGGCCTGGGCGCCCGGCACATTCAGTGCGCCGTCCTTCGTGAAGCCGTTAAACGTGTTGGCGATGATGTCCGCGAACGCGGCCAGCACCAGCAGCGTGAACAGCCAGCAGAACAGCAGGAACATGCGGCGGCCCGTCTTGCCGACGTACTTCTCGATGAGCAGGCCCATGGACTTGCCCTCGTTCTTGACCGAGGCATACAGCGCCGTGAAGTCCTGCACCGCACCGAAGAAGACACCGCCGACCAGGAGCCACAGTAGGGCGGGCGCCCAGCCGAACATGGCAGCGATAATCGGTCCGGTCACCGGTCCTGCGCCTGTAATCGATGAAAACTGATGAGCAAATACCGTGAAGCGCGAAGCTGGTGCATAGTCCTGACCGTCTTCATACTTCACTGCGGGTGTCTTGGCGTTGGGGTCGATGCCCCAGGTCTTGACCAGCCAGCGGCCATAGCCCATGTAGGCACAGGCAAAGACCACGATGGCAAGACCTAAAACCATTAATCCTGTCATTTCATTGACTCCTTTCTGTACCGCATGTCACACAATACACTGTATGCAATCGCATGGTTGTGTAAAGGCATGACACACACTGTACAATCTGTTAGTGGAAATAAATGATTTCGTGTAAGATGTATCATAGCACTGTCAACCAAAAGTGTCAACTTGTAAAGTGAAAATTTTTGAAAATTGGCTGAAAGTACCAAAAAAGGACTTCCCCTGCCGGGAAGTCCCACAAAAACATCTTTGCCTGACGCCGCCACTTATTGTGCTGCCTTGGCTGCGCGCTGCTTCGCGCGCAGCGCTTTCCACTCCCAGACGCAGCGCACGCCCGCGTGCATGTGCGGCAGGGCGAAACAACGGCAGCAGGAGACGCAGATTGACTTGTCCCCGCCCGCGAGCTGCTGGCTCACGAACGCCGGCTCGGCAATGAGCGCGCGCGAAAGTGACACGGCGTCGAGCCCGCTCGCGAGTACCTGCTCCATGTCCGCCGCCGAACGCACGCCGCCCACAAGGCTCATGGGCTGTTCGGGCACGGCCTGCTTGTACTTTTGGGCGATGTCCAGATAGTAGAGCGTCCGGTCTTTCGGCATATTGATAAAGTCCGCACCAGAGAGCTCCACGAGCTCCACACCGAGCGTATGGCAGCGCCGGAGCACCCAGAGCATATCCTGCTGGTACGCTGCCTGGTCCTCAGCCTTCGTGTCGCTGTTGATTTTGACGAGCACGGGGAATTCCGCGCCGCAGGCAGCCTTGATACCCTCGATAATCTCCTCCGTCATGCGGAAACGCTGCGCGATGCCCCCGCCGTATGCGTCCGTACGCGTATTGAAATACGGGTCGATAAAGCGCGAGAGCAGATAGGAGTGCGCCGCATGCAGCTGCACGCCGTCGACGCCCGCGTCCTTTAGACGCACGGCGGCCGCAATAAACTGCTGCTCAATGTGCTGGATTTCCGCCACGGTCAGGGCGCGCGCATGGCGGCCCTTTTTCAGCTCGCGTGCCGTCACGTCGGCGAGGTCGTCGTTATCCACGGCGCGCGGGCCTGCATGCGAAATCTGCGACACAAACAGCGCACCGTGCGCGTGGCAGAGCTCGGCCGCGCGGTGGAACTGCGCCGCGTACTCATCGGCATAAATATTGACCTGTTCTGGATTCGCCCGCCCAAGCGGGTCAACGCAGCAATGCCCCGTGATAATCATGCCGACATCGTGCGCGGCCAGGGCCTCGTACATCTGGAACTCGGCCCCGGTCATGTAGCCGTCTTTATCGCTGAGAAAACTATGCGTAGCCGAACGGATGACCAGGTTCTTGCTGCGCAGATGCGCCAGCTGCAACGGCGCCTCGAACTGAAAGCCCATAAGACTCCCTCCCATAAAACATCAAACCTGCGCAAACTCCTGTGCGCGGTTTTGATGGAAAAAGCAGGACTCACGCGGGAGCCCTGCTCACAATACATTTAATCAGAAATCCACCCGCCGAATGTCAGCGCCGAGACCCACGAGCTTGCCCACGAGGTCATCATAGCCACGGTCGATGTGGTGGATATAGCCCACCTGTGTCTCGCCCTCAGCCACGAGGCCCGCGAGCACCATGGCGGCACCGGCACGCAAATCCGTCGCCTTTACCTGGCAGCCCGTGAGGCCGCTCACACCCTCGACGACCGACGTACGGCCATCGATGCGGATATTCGCGCCCATGCGCTTCAGCTCATCGACGTGCATGAAGCGGTTCTCGAACACCGTCTCTGTCACGAGCCCCGTGCCCTCGGAGATAGACAGCATAGCCATGAACTGCGCCTGCATATCCGTAGGGAAACCGGGATAGGGCATGGTCTTGATGTCAACGGCCTTCGTGCGCTTATCACAGGTCACACGGATGCCGTCGACATCCTCCTCTATCTGCACGCCCGCCTCTTTCAGCTTGGCGATGACCGGCTTCAGATGCTCACTGATGGCATTTTCGATATAGACATCGCCCTGCGTCATCGCGGCGGCGACCATGTAGGTACCGGCCTCGATGCGGTCGGGGATAATCGTATAGTCACGACCGACGAGTTTTGGCACGCCCTCAATTTTGATGACGTTCGTGCCCGCGCCGCGGATTTTCGCACCCATAACGTTGAGATAGTTAGCGAGGTCAACAATCTCTGGCTCCTGCGCCGGGTTTTCCAGAATCGTCTGCCCCTCGGCCATGGAGGCGGCCATAAGGATGTTCTCCGTCGCACCCACGCTGGGGAAATCGAGATAAATCTTCGCGCCCTTCAGGCCCTCGGGAGCTGCGGCCTCAATATAGCCGTGACCGATACGGATATCCGCGCCCAGTGCCTCAAAACCCTTGAGGTGCAAATCTATGGGCCGCGTGCCGATGGCACAGCCGCCCGGCAGGGAGATTTTCGCCTGACCGCAACGCGCGAGCAACGGCCCCATGATGAGGAAGGAAGCGCGCATCTTGCGCACGAGGTCGTACGGTGCCTCACAGCTGCCGATGACACTGCTGTCGACACGCAGCTGATGCTGCTCCGCCAGGAACTCCGCCTTGACGCCCAGCATGTTCAGCACCTCGGTAATGGTATGCACGTCCTCCAGCGCCGGCACCTCATCCAGCAGACTCGGCGTATCCTGTCCGAGCAGTGTCGCCGCAATAATGGGCAGCACCGCGTTTTTAGCGCCACTGATTTTGACGCGCCCCTGCAGACGGTGTCCGCCATTGATTACCAGTTTTTCCATTCTGCGTCCCATATCCTCCTAGCTCAAAAAAGCGTCAATAGATAGTTTACCATCATCGCCTGCAACTGGCAAGTACTGAGTATGGTCCTACCTAAGTCCGCCCGGCTTGAGCCGTGCTGCCTTTTCACTTGCGCTCGACCTGCAGCGTCGTGTGCAGGACATTGTCAATGATATATTTCGTCGTAAACTTCGTCTCGCCCGTGTTCGTGGCTTTTTTGTGCACGCCGAGCAGATTGGCCTTGTGCCCCTCGGCCTTCGCCTTGCGCGCTGCCTCCTCGACCACGCGCTGCGCTTCGCGCATAGCGGCACGTTTCTGTTTCTCCGTCAACTCGACAGGTGAAGCACCCGGCGCAATGATAATCTCGTTGTTGCGGCCCGTCTGCTGGAAGTCGTGGAGTTTGTCCTCGGTCGTCTTCTTTTTATCATCCGGCGTCGCCACATCGATGCCCGACTGCTGCAACAGCATGAAGTTCGTGACCGGCACGAGACCGCCGCCGCGTACATCGAGGTTCAGCGCGCCCGCGCGCTGGTTCTCCGGCACCGTGTAGTTGATGAGCAGCGTCTCCTTGTCGCGACGATATGGCTTGATGGTGACGGTGAATTTAACCGTGTCACCGGGATGGACCTTGACCTTGTCGGGCACGACGGAAAGGATGGAGGCCGTCTTGCGCTCGTTATCCATCGTGACCTCGACCTGCAGGTCGAGGATATCGGACTCCTTGTCCGTGTTGCCACAGATGATGTTCATGGCCTGCATGACCTCAGCCACTGCAATCTGCCCCACGTCCGCCGTATTGTAGAACATGTTGCTGCGCTCGACCTTGCCCTCTTTGACCGCATTCGTGCGGATGGTAAATTTGACATTGGCCGTGCTGCCGCCGAGCGTATCGGCGACCTTGCTCATGGCCGCATACGTCACGCCCCCCGACAGCTGCGGCAGGAAATCTTCATCGTAGGCGATGC
The DNA here is from genome assembly GCA_900316275.1 of uncultured Veillonellaceae bacterium. Taxonomy (GTDB): domain Bacteria; phylum Bacillota; class Negativicutes; order Selenomonadales; family Selenomonadaceae; genus UBA2897. Next base: position 19,132 of record ONCF01000028.1, on the reverse strand, counting down.
GCGCCGCATAGTGCTCGGCGCGGCCGAGGCTCTGATCCAGCACCTTGACCTTGATGGGCACGACGGAGGGGAAATCGCCCAGCGTGCCCGCAATACCCGTGTCACGGTCCTGATTGATGCGGCCGATGATGGCACCGATGTTCGCCATCTTCATGCCGTTACTCACGCCGCTGATGGTGCCGACGACGCTGGCCTTTGTCATGAAATAGTTTACGTTGCCCTTGTGCAGGAATGGGTGGCCGAAAGCAAGAATGCGCCGGTCGTCCGTCGCTGTCACCGTGCCCGTCGCGCCCACGGCAAAATCACCGTAGACAATGGCTACGCCCACAGGGTCGCCGGGACGCAGCTCGGCATCATAGTCCGTATCCAACTGCTGCGCGCCGAGACTGCCACTCACGGGCAGCAGCTGGTAGCGGCTGCCGAGCGGCAGCTTGTCCTGCAGGAAACGGATACCGGCCTGATTAAAGCCCGAAAGATACAGCACATCCTTCGGCTCGGCCTTTTTAGCAGTCTTCTGCTCCGCCTGCGCCGGTTTATCGGCAGCTGCCTGCTCGGCCTGAGACGCTGCTGGTTCTGCCTGCGTTTTACTGTCAGCCGTCTTGGCTTGCCCGGCCTCCGCTGGGGCAGTTTCCTCTGCCTTGGTCTGAGCCGACTCAGCCGCCTTTTTGTTCTCAGCGGCCTTTTTATCCCTATCCTGCTTGCCCGCTTCCTCTTTGGCCTTGATTTTGGCCAGTTCTTTGTCGAGGAAAGACTGCAGTTCTTTGTCGTCTTTCGTACCCGCTTTAGCCTTTTTCTCGGCCTCTTCCTTGGCCTTCTTCTGGTCAGCCGCGTACTTGCGCAGGTCAATCGTGCGGATACGCGTCTTGTTCTTGTTATCGGGCATCTGCCAGAGCGGCAGCATATTGTCAATCGGCGTGATGAAGAACGTATACGGCGTCATATCCTTGAGACCGGCCGCCACCGCGCCCACGAGTTTGCCGCCGATATAGACGGGGCTGCCACTCATGCCCTGCAGGATGCCACCCACCTGATGAATGAGCGGGCCATCCGCCTTCGCCATAATCATTTCGTTCGAGCCCTTGCCGTTGTCAATGGTGCCGACGATGCTCACGTCAAAATTTTTGATTACGCCTGAGCTGTCCACCACCGTGTAGGCCTGCCCAGTCATGCCCTCACGCACGTCTGCCGTGTGCATGACCGGTGCCAAAGCATAGCTATGCGGCATCCCTGCCGTGAGCATCAGGGTCGTCAGCCCTGCCATAACCATTTTCCTTACGAATCTTTGCAAGATGTTCACCTCATCTGCCGCTGGCCGCCAGCACAGCTGTCACAGCCTCCTGACTGGCCGTCAGCGCAGCCCGTCAATTGTCGTTAGCTTCCATTATAGCATACTCGACAGGGAATAGCACCTGCCAACGCGGCTTATTTATTGAACACGAGCAGCGCCGCGCCTACGGGGCGCTCGTGCCCGTCGGAGGGCGAATTCAGGATGTTGCCGCCAGCGATGAGCTCCGATGAGCCGCCGCCATCGAAATTGATGGCGTCCACGGCGCCGAAACGCTGCAGCAGCTGCGCCCACTCCGTGAGCGTGAGCCCGTGGCTGCTCGCCTGCCGCCCGTCGACAACGCCGAGGATATAGTCACCGTTCGCGAGCACGCCGATAGCGCTGCGCGGCGCGCGCCCATAGCGGATATCACCGGGGAACTGCTCCTCGGAGGCCGTCACGTGCACGCGTCCCGCCTGCAGCAGCCGCGGGCCGACGCCGAGCACCTGCACGGCCTCGTCCCAAGGCGTGCCGAGCTCCTGTATGATACTCACGGCGTCACCGACTTTAACGCCCGCACAGGCGTCCATGACCTTGCCGTGTACGGAGACGACCCAGCCGTCACTTGGGATAGGTGTGTTACCCGTGCCGATGGCCGTCACGCGACCATTTCGCACGACGTACTCGCGCCCGTACTCGTTCGTGCGCGTCGTTTTGCCATAATAACGGTTATAGAGTACGAGACTGTCTGCGCCGCGCTCGCAGTCCACGCCCGCCACGGGCTGCGTCACACGGCCGAGCGTGACCTCACCCTCGTAGCTCACCGTGCCGAACACGCTGCGTCCGTCGGGCATGATGCCGAAAGCACTCCGCGCGTAATACGTCGTGCCCACGACGCTGCCGTCGATTTTCGTCACACCGATGAGGTCGCCGTTCCAGTTAAAATACGAGGCGTTGATGGCCGCCACGGCGTCGTAGCGGTCCGAAATGCCACTGAGCGCCTCGCAGCCCGGTATGCGCCCCTGCCCGAGCGCCGGGCGTACACGGTAACGGTTGTGGTCGGCGATGATGAACCACGCGGAAATTTTGCCGTCCTCATCCCAGTACACACAGCTCTTTTGCTGCAAGCCGGGGGCGAGGTCCGCCGTCACCGTATTCTGCAACGGGTCGTTGCCATTGCGCACGACAGATGCATCCTGCTGCTTGGCCTGCTCTGCCTGGCCAGACTGCCCCTGCGTCGGCACCTTGTCTGCTGCTGTTTTAGCTGGCAGCACATCGATGAACACGCGCGCGGGCTGGTGCAGATTGGCGACCTTGTAGGTCAGGCCCGCCTTCAGCTGCAGCGTCACGAGGAAATGGCCCTGTTTCTGCGCATAGCCTACGGCCTGTACACGGCTGCTCTGCCAGTTCTGCTGGTGGAAATGCCGCAGGCCGAGCTCCGTAAAATCGATGGTCACGCGCCGTCCGTCCTCGCTCGCACGCACGGTATAGAGAGGCATCTCCGAAAGGTCGAACACGATGCGGTCGTGCTCGTTGCCGCTATGGAAGCGCACGCCTTGTAAACTGGCCGCCGCCCATGCTGGCAGCTGCAACGCCACGCAGAGCAGCAGCGCGCCCACGGCGCCCCGCCACAGGCACCGTCCCGTCAGCTGCGATGCTATTATATTATGAAAGAACCCGTGAAACCAACTACAACGCAAAACGTCTGTACCTCCAATAAAACATACTGCCAAAGCAAAACCACAACGAGCCGCAGGCAACGAAAAAGCCCTCCCTGCATGGTGTGGGAAGGCTGTAGACATAACTGCTGCCGCCAATAACACATAAGTAGACGCTGGTTCACTGACACCGCAACCAGCATTTCCTGGGGCTTACTTATCCTCCACGGACGCCTGCGCCGCAGCTGCCGTTGCCGCCGTAGTGGTTGGCGCGGCCTGCTTCGCTGCTGCACCGTGGTGCACCTGAGCCTGCGCCTGTTTGAGCACCGATGGTGCCAGCTGCTTGTACAGCATGTCCGCGAGACCGATGCCGCCCGCGTCCGCCACATTCTGCATGAGCTGTGTATCGCGCATATCTTTGAAAATCTTCTGCGCATTGGACTCACCGAACAGCGGGTCCTTCGGCACCGTCGCGCGCATCTGGCGGTACATGAGCGTCAGGAACATGGCCTCAAAGCCTTTGCAGGCCTGCTTGAGCTGCTGCTCTTTTTTCGTCATGGCCGTCTTATCGACGCTGTCCGTGCTGGTCGCCTGCTGCGCGGCCGACATTTTATCCTTGGCCTGCTGCAGCGCGCTCTGGAACGAGGCCGCATCGGCCGCCGTCGTCGCACTCGCGGACGTTGTATTCGTGCGGAACCCCGTCATACTGGTCATCAGGGGATCAATATACATCGTCGCCGCCTCCTATCAGATAATCTGCAACTCGGCGTGCAGCGCGCCCGCCGACTTCATAGCCTGCAGGATGGAGATGATATCGCGCGGCGTCGCGCCCACGGCGTTCAACGCGCCCACGATATCGCTCACATTCGTCGTAGCCGGCAGCACGATAGTACTGGACTTGTCATCCTTGGCCGAGACTTGCACGTTGCGCGCCGTCACCGTCGTGCCGTAGCTCAGCGGGTCAGGCTGGCTCACCGTGTTGTTTTTCTGCACGTGGATGGACAGGCCGCCCTGCGTAATGGCTACCTCATCGACCGAGACGTTGCCGCCCATAACGATGGTGCCCGTGCGCTCGTTGACCACGACCTTGGCCACGTTATCCGGCATGATGGGCAGATTCTCGAGCCCCGAGATAAAGCCCACGACATTGCTCTTGTAGTAGGCCGGAATGCTGATATCAATGCGGCCGGGGTTCGTGGCTTTCGCTACGCTGCCATACTGTGCGTTGATAGCACCCGCGATGCGCGAAGCCGTCGTGAAATCGGGATTGGCGATGGAGAGCGCCAGCGTGCCGTCCTGGCCGAGGTCATCCTCGACCGTGCGCTCGACAATGGCGCCGTTCGGCGTCGTGCCGACCGTGGGGAAATTCTTCTGCACATTGCTGCCGCCACCGTTGCCGGCCATGAAGCCGCCCGTGGAGACCGCGCCCTGCGCCACGGCGTAGACGATGCCGTTCGCCGCCTTGAGCGGTGTCTGCAACAGCGTACCACCCTGCACGCTGTCTGCATCGCCGATGGAGGACACCGTCACATCTATGGTGTCGCCCTCGCGCACGAACGGCGGCAATGTGGCCGTGACCATGACCGCCGCCACGTTCTTGGCCTTAATCTGGCCCGTGCTCACCGTGATGCCATAGGCCCGCAGCATATTCACGACGGACTGCGCCGTGTTGAGCGAGCTCGTCGAGTCACCCGTGTCATTCAGGCCGACGACGAGGCCGTAGCCCATGAGCTGGTTGCTGCGCACGCCCTGCACCTTGGCCACGTCCTTGATGCGCGTGACCGCCGCATCGGCACTCACCACGCTCGGTACGAGACCGGCACAGAAGCACAGCGCCAAAAGTAAACTCAGGAATTTCTTCATGGTAAAATCCTCCCACCGGTACACAATATGAAATCGCCGTACCTTAGAACAGGATATTGAAAATCTGTGTCAAAATGCCCTGCCGCTGCTTGGCGTTCAGCGGGCCCTTGCCGTCGAAGCGCACCGTCGCATCGGCCACCTTGGTCGAGGGAATCGTGTTGCTGGACGTCACATCGTCCTGGCGGCAGACGCCGCGCAGCGTGATGCGGTGTTCCTCTTTGTTCTGCCAGATGGACTGCGTGCCCTCCACGGTCATATTGCCGTTGGGCTGCACATCCACGACCGTTACCGTCACGTTGCCGCGCACGGTATCGGTCGCCGCCGTCGAGCCCGAGGACTTCTGACTGTCCGAGCCGCCCGCGGAGGCCGCTTTCAGGAAATCGAAAATCCCCACACCCGCATTCAGGCTTACGCTGCCGGATTTGCTGTTCGCATGGCTGCGCGTGGCCGAGGTCGTCGTGGACTCGGAAATCACGATGGTCAGAATGTCGCCAACCTCGTGCGCCTTGCGGTCCGCAAAAATGCTGTAGCCCGAACTGCCGCGGTCCGACCAGAGCGACTGGGCACTGGCCACAGGGGCCAGCGCGCCCGCCGTCCCCGCCAGAATGGCCAGGGCGAGCGCGATACGTTTGCCTTGTTTCTGCATCGCCAACACCTCATATCTCGATAAAACCAGTCTGTGACCGGTCTGTTAATTGGCTATTTCTACGGTCGTCGCATCGATGACCTTGCCGCGCAGGACCTTGCCCGAGCGCGCGTTACGCACGCGGATGATGGCCCCGCGCCGGCCGCGCTGCATGGCCACGCCCTCCGTCTGTACTGCCACGCCGTTCAGCTGCGTGACGAGCTTGACCGGTGCCCCCGACTGCACGACGATAGGCGTCGTGAGCATGTTGCGCGTAATGAGTGTACCGCCCTTGATAAAGCGGATGGGCACGCTGTCCCCGAGTTCTTTTACGTCCGTGAGGTACTCGGCCTGCGCATTCTCAAGGCAGCGCTCCTCGCACTTCACATCTGCGGCCGTGAGCGCGCGCTCGAGTTGCAAATCATGCGTGGCCACAAGCACAGGCGCGTAGAGCCGCACCTGATAGTAGAGCACAGCCTGCCGATAGAACTGGTCATCGACATAGGCCTTGATGACGACGGGCGTCTGTCCGCTGAAATTCAAACCGTGTGGCAGCTCCACCTCGCAGATGAGCTGCCCGGCAGGCAGCCGCATAGCCTGTGGCTGGCGCACGAGCCTGAGCTCATGCCGCCGCGTCTCCTGCGCCGCCGCGAGTGCCTGCTCGATTTTCTCCGTCGCCAGCCCCGCCATATAGTCCTGCGAGATACTCTGCGGGTAGCGGGCCGCAGCCGCCGCACAGACTGGTGACAGCCACAAGAGGCAGCCACCCCATAGCACGCATAGAATGACTGCCCCGATAATCTTCAATTGCCTCAACGTTTCAGACCGTTGGCGATTTCCAGCATGGAGTCAGACGTCTGGACCGCCTTGGAGTTCGACTCATAGGCGCGCTGGGAAACAATCATATTGACCATTTCCTCGACAATCTGCACGTTGGACATCTCCAGCGTGCTCTGTGCCAGTGTGCCCGCACCGTCCTCGCCGGGGTTGCTCTCAATGGCATCACCCGAAGCACCGGAAACCACAAAGAGGTTCTTGCCGATACCCGTGAGACCCGAGGGGTTCACGAAACGTGCGAGCGTAATCTGGCCGACCTGCTGCGGCGCATCAGCACCGGATGGCGTGTTCCAGACACTGCCGTCCTGCGAGATGACGATGGAGTCGAGCGGTGCCGTCTGGTCAAACGTAATGCCGTCCGCCAGCGGGTAACCATCCGTCGTCACGAGGCGGCGTGTCTCGTCAACCTTGAACGAGCCATCGCGCGTATAGGCCGTCGTGCCATCCGGCATCGTGATGCGGAAGAAGCCCTCGCCCTCGATACCGACATCCGTCGGATTGTCCGTCGTCTGCAGCGAGCCCTGCGTAAAGATACGGTTCGTGGCCGCGACGCGCGTGCCGAGACCGACCTGCAGGCCCGTCGGATACTGGCTGTCCGCGCCGCTGTTCGCACCGGCGTCGCGCAGGCGCTGATACAGCAGATCCTGGAACTCCGCGCGGACTTTCTTGCCACCGAACGTGTTGACATTCGCGATGTTATTCGAGATAACATCCATATTCGTCTGCTGCCCCTTCATACCCGAGGCGGCGGACCACAGTGCTCTCATCATAGTGAGATGCCTCCTATATTCTGTCGCTATATACCAACTGTCTCTACTTGTTCTATCGACAGTTGCCGCCCAAGACTTAAATCTTTGGGCTAAAAAGCAGGTTAAACTTTAAACCTTGCCCACCTGTGTAGCTGCCTTCGTCAGCGCGTCGTCCTGGCTCGTCACGGCCTTGGCCCCGGCCTCGTAGATGCGGTAATTGTTGATGAGCGAGACCATCTCGTTCACGACGTTGGCATTCGAGCGCTCGAGCATCCCCTGCTGGATATCGCCCGTCGCGGCCTGCGGCTGTGCGCCCGCCTGCGGGTACCAGAGGTTGTTGCCCTGTTTCAGCATGGCACGGCGGTCATTGGGGAACTGCACGAACGCCAGCTGCCCCACGACCTGATTATCCGCACGCACCTCGCCCTTTGCGCCGAAAGAAATCTGCACGGCATTCGCAGGGATAGTGATAGGCTGGCCGTTCGCGCCTAGCACCGCGAGGCCCTGCACCGTCTGCAGCTGGCCGTTCGCGCCGCGGAAAAAGGCGCCGTCGCGCGTGTAGCGCACGCCCTCTGGCGTCTGCACAGCGAACCAGCCTTCACCCGTAATGGCGAGGTCGAGCGGGTTGCCCGTCGTCTCGAGCATGCCCTGGCTCTGGTCGACGGCGATTTCGTCGATATACGAGCCGAGGCCCAGCGTGCCGACGACCGGCGCCTGCAGGCCCAGATGGAACCCTTTGAACGACGTCACGTCGCTCTGGTCCATCTTCGTATCATTAATACGCCGCAGCAGCATGGGCGCAAACTCGCCGTTAATGGCCTCGTCACGCTTGAAACCGCTCGTATTCACATTCGCCAGGTTGTTGGCAATGGTGTCCGTCCGTTTCGTCTCCGTAATCATTCCGGCCGCCGCCGTATACAGGCCACGCCACATATGCACTCACCTCAACTATTCCGCAAGAAAGAACTGAAAGCCTCCATACTTGGATATTTATTTCGACGTTCCGCCTGGATTCTCCTGCTTATTTTCCCATTTTAGTGTTGGTAGCTTTGCCGTCGAACTTGCCAAACGAGTCCAGCGCCTTGCCGCAGCCGAGAGCCACGCAGGAGAGCGGGTCGTCGGCCAGCGCCGTCGGGATTTCCGTCTCGCGGCGGATGAGCTCGTCCAGGCCATAGAGCATGGAGCCGCCGCCCGTCATGATAATGCCGCGGTCCATGATGTCGGCTGCCAGCTCCGGCGGCGTCTCCTCCAGCACCTTTTTCACGCAATCGACGATGCGGCCCACGGACTGCTCCATGGCCTTCGCGGCCTGTGCCGTCGTAATCGTGACCGTCTTCGGCAGGCCGGACAGCAGGTCGCGCCCGCGGATATCCATGCTCTCGTTGCGCGCCTCGGGGAAGGCCGCACCGACCTGCATCTTGATATCCTCGGCCGTGCGCTCGCCAATCATCATGTTGAACTCGCGTTTCACATAGGCGATGATGTCCTCGTCGAACTTGTCGCCCGCGATGCGCAGGCTTGCGCTGTCAACGATGCCGCCGAGCGAGATGACCGCAATATCCGTCGTGCCGCCGCCAATATCGATAACCATGGAGCCGCACGGCTCCACGATGTCGAGGCCGGCACCCATAGCCGCGGCCAGCGGCTCCTCGATGAGCTGCGTATGGCGTGCGCCCGCCTGCTCGGCGGCCTCCTGTACGGCGCGCTGCTCGACCATCGTGACGCCCGACGGGATGCAGATCATAATGCGCGGCCGGAACACGAAGCTGTGCCCCACAACCTTTTCGATGAAATGGCGCAGCATGCTCTCCGTGATGTCGTAGTCGGCGATGACGCCCTCACGCAACGGGCGGATAGCCACGATGTTGCCCGGCGTACGGCCAATCATGCGCCGTGCCTCCTCACCGATAGCCAGCACGCGGTTGCTGTCCCGGTCCACCGCCACAACGGACGGCTCGCGCAGCACGATGCCCTTGCCCTTGACGTAGACGATGACATTCGCTGTGCCGAGATCAATACCAATATCCATGGACATACCAAACATGTCTGTAATTTCCCCTTCCAAATATAAAGGCAGCTCAAGCTGCCGCAATCAGCTATCAAATATCATTATTCTACCACCTATGACCGAAAAAAGCCACCATGACTTAACGCCCAGGGCAACCTCTATAAATTTGTCAGGTTTGACGGATTTTGATTGACATTTACAGGCGATAATGCTACGATGAAAGGGACTTAGGGATATTTTTCACAAGCCCGTGCACCACACACTGCGGACCTGTGAGCCAGTGTTTATTCATGGGGGGTAATCTGTATCATGAACAACAGAAGAAAAATCGTCGTCATCGGTGCCAGCAACGTCGGCTCGGCCGTCGCGAACAAGATTGCGGACTTCCAGCTCGCTTCGGAAATCGCACTCATCGACCTGAACACGGACAAGGCCGAGGGCGAGGCGCTCGACTCCAGCCATGCTACGTCCTGCGTGTACAGCACGAACATCAAGTTCCATCTCGGCGACTACAGCGACTGCGATGACGCGAACATCATCGTCATCACGGCCGGCCCGTCCATCCGCCCGGGTGAGACGCCGGACCGCCTGAAATTGGCTGGCACGAACGCGAAAATCATGCGCTCGGTCTTCGGCGAAATCGTGAAACACACGAAGGAAGCCGTCATCATCATGATCACGAACCCGCTCGACGTTGCAACCTACGTCGTGGCCTCCGAGTTCGACTATCCGCGCAACCTCATCATCGGCACGGGCACGATGCTGGAGACGTACCGTTTCCGCCGCATCCTCGCCAACAAGTACATGATGGACCCGAAAAACATCAACGGCTACGTGCTCGGTGAGCACGGCAACTCCGCTTTCGTCGCCTGGTCGACGGTCAACTGCGGTGGTCTCGGCCTCGAGCATATGGACGAGTACTTCCACAAGACAGAGCCGCTGGATCGCAAAGCCGTCGAGAACGAGCTCGTGCAGGTCGCCTATGACATCATCAACAAGAAGGGCTTCACGAACACGGGTATCGCGATGGCAGCCTGCCGCTTCATCAAGGCTGTGCTCTACGATGAGCATTCCATCCTGCCCTGCTCCGCCATCCTCGATGGCGAGTATGGCCTGCACAACGTGGCGCTGTCCCTGCCGCGCATGATTTGCGCTGACGGTATCATGCGCTCCTTCGAAGTGCATCTGACGGACGACGAGCTGGAGAAGTTCCATGCCGCCGCCAAGAGTGTACGCTCGGCCCTGGATGGCGCTGGCGTCAAATAATATCCCACCGCTCGGCTATATACGAAAACGGCAACTGCCCGCAAAGGCAGCTGCCGTTTTTTAGTACCATCATAAAGTTATATGCGTGATTTCTCCGGTGCCTGCACTATGCCGCGTCTCAGCAGGTATGGCACGCGTCGTAGATGCCCGCACGCTGCAGCGTCGCTACAACCGTGTCACCGATGTGCGCCACGGTGTCAGCCACGTCGATGCCCACGGCGTTCAGCGCGCGGATTTTATCGTCCGCCGTGCCCTTGCCGCCCGCGATGATAGCGCCCGCGTGGCCCATGCGCTTGCCCGGTGGCGCCTGGCGTCCTGCGATAAAGGCTGCGACCGGCTTTTGCATATGCGCCTGAATCCATTTGGCCGCGTCCTCCTCGGCCGTGCCGCCGATTTCACCAATCATGAGCACGGCGTACGTGTCGGGGTCGTCGTTAAACAGCTCCAGCGCATCGATGAAATCCGTGCCCTTGATGGGGTCACCGCCGATACCGATGGCCGTCGTCTGGCCAATGCCCGCCGCCGTGAGCTGGTACGTGGCCTCATACGTCAGCGTACCCGAGCGTGAAATGACGCCCACATGCCCCTTGCGATGGATGTAGCCGGGGATGATGCCCAGCTTGCAGCCATCGACCGTGAGCAGGCCGGGGCAGTTCGGCCCCACGAGCCGCGTCCGTTTGCCCTCCATGTAGCGGCGCACCTTCACCATGTCCTGCACGGGGATATGCTCCGTAATGCAGACGACGAGCTCGAGCTCCGCGTCCACGGCCTCCATGATAGCGTCTGCCGCATACGGCGCGGGCACATAGATGACCGAGGCCGTCGCGCCCGTCGCCGCTACAGCATCGCGCACCGTGTTGTAGACAGGCACCCCCTCCACGGTCTGTCCCGCCTTGCCCGGTGTCACGCCCGCGACAATCTGCGTGCCATACTCCAGCATGGCCTTCGTGTGAAAGGATGCGGCCTTGCCCGTGATGCCCTGCACGATGACTTTTGTATTTTTATCAGCTAAAATACTCATTCAGCATTTGTCCCTTCAAGCTGCGACCTGCGCCTCTTTGACCATGCGCACGATGGCCTCGGCACCGCCCTCCATCGTCGGCGCCATGATGACGTTCTCCACATCGGCATGCTCCAAAATCTCGCGGCCGCGCTCCACGTTCGTGCCCTCGAGGCGCACAACGACCGGCACCGGCAACGAGTGTCCGTCGGCCGAAACCATCTTCGCGGCCTCCACAATGCCCTCGGCCACGAGGTCGCAACGGTTGATACCGCCGAAAATGTTCACGAAAATACCTTTAGCCTGATTGCCCGCGAGCATAATGCGGAACGCCTTGGCGATTTTCTCCGGCGTGGAGTCACCGCCCACGTCGAGGAAATTCGCGGGGTCACCGCCGAAATATTTGATAATGTCGACCGTGGCCATTGCGAGGCCCGCGCCGTTGACCATGCAGGCTACGTCACCGCCGAGGTCGACGTAGTTCAGGCCCGCCTGCGCGGCCTCACGTTCCTTGGCGTTCTCCTCGTTCGCGTCGCGCAGCATCTCAATGTCCGGATGGCGGAACAGCGCACTGTCGTCGAAATTCAGCTTGGCGTCGAGCGCCAGCACCTCATCGTCCGCCGTCACGACGAACGGATTCGTCTCCGCAAGGCTGCAGTCTTTGTCAGTAAAGCAGGCGTAGAGCCCGAGCATGAAACGCTCCGCCTTGCGGATAGCCGCCTGCGGCAGGTGCAGGCCATAGGCCATGCGGCTGCACTGGAACGGCTGCAGGCCGACAGCCGGGTCAATGACCTCTTTGAGGATTTTCTCCGGCGTCGTAGCCGCGACCGTCTCAATGTCCATGCCGCCCTCCTCGGAGCCCATCATGACGACGCGACCCGACTGGCGGTCCAGCACAAACGAGAGGTAATACTCGTGTTTAATCTGCGCGCCGGCCTCGATGAGCAGGCGGTGTACCTCTTTGCCCTCGGGACCCGTCTGCTTCGTCACCAGCGTTTTGCCGAGCAGCTCCTGCGCGTAGCTTTCGACCTCAGTGAGATTATGAGCGATTTTCACGCCGCCCGCCTTGCCGCGGCCGCCTGCATGAATCTGTGCCTTGACCACCGTCACATCACTCCCCAGACGCTCAGCCGCGGCCACGGCTTCGCGCGCGCTGAACGCGGGATAGCCCTCGGGTACGGCCACGCCGTACTGCTTGAGAATGGCTTTGCTCTGATACTCATGGATGTTCATGACGGATCTCCTCCCCTTGGACCGGTTGACCAGTGGCCCTATGACCTCGGCCAAAAGTCTACGTTTTTGCTCTACTATTCCTAACTGGCATACCTTATGTTAGCATTTTTGCATAGCTTTGTCTAGTGCCAATTCCGTTATAGACGGAACATTGTGCTCTCTGAATAAAAAGTACGTAAAAAAACACGCTGATTTTGCATTTTATTACGCAATGCTGTAAGTCAGCGTGTTTGGGTTTTATTTAACTTGTATCCGTACGGTGGACTTTTCAGTCTTTATGTTCCAGCACGTATACCGTCTGCGCGCGCCAGTGCTCACCCTTTTTCAGGATAGGCTGCGGGAAGTTGGGATTGGCCAGCGCGTTGGGGAAATACTGCGTCTCCAGTGCAAAACCCGAGCGGCGCGGGAACGTGGTGCCGCCCTTGCCGGGGAACGAGCCGTCGAGGAAGTTGCCCGTGTAAAACTGGATGCCCGGCTGCGTCGTGTAGCAGGTCAGCGTAATGCCCGTCTGTGCCGCCTCGGCGTAGGCCGCCTTTTTCAGGCCGCCCGCCAGGTAGTCAATGGGGCAGGTCGGGTCGTAGCCCTGCCCCGGTTTCAGCTCCACCTGCGCCGGCACGTCGTTGATGACCCAGTTGTGGTCATAGCCCTGACCCATCTGCAGCTCGTCGAAGTCGTCGTCAATATGCTCGCCAATGCGTACGGGCTGACGCAGATCCATCGGCGTGCCCTCCACGGGCAGGATGCGACCGTCGGGCAGCGACTCGGCGTCTGCCCACGTGTATTTATCGGCGAAAATCTGGATTTTCTGGTCGAGCACGGAGCCGCTTGCAAAGCCGTCTAGGTTGAAATAACTGTGGTTTGTGAGGTTGCAAATAGTATCGTGGTCCGCCACAGCGTCATACTGGATGGAGAGTTCGTTGTCGTTCGAGAGCGAGTAGAGCACCGTCACATCCATATTGCCGGGGTAGCCGCCCTCACCGTCCGGGCTGTGGTAGGTGAGCTTCAACCCCGTATACGTCGGCTCGGCCTGCCAGAGCTTCATGTGGAAACCTTTAAAACCGCCGTGGATGTGGTTCTGCTGGTGGCTGCCCGTGTTGAGCTCCAGCTGGTACGTCTCACCGCCGATGACGGCTTTGCCGCCCGCGATACGGTTCGCATGGCGCCCGACGATACCGCCCATCGCCGTGTCCGTATCCTGCTCGTACGTCGCACCATCTGCGTAGCCGAGCAACACGTCGACGAACTTGCCCGCCGGCGTCATCACACGCCAGCTCACGAGCCGCGCGCCGAACGTCGTGACCTTGACCTCTGTGCCCTTCGTATTGCGCAACGTGTAAAGCTCAATGTCACGCCCATCTGCTGTCTTGCCAAACGCTTCTTTTCTGATTTCTGCCATGGTACAGCCTCCCAGTAAAATTTACACGGGTTTTGCCCTATTTCTTCTTTATTTATTACTTTACACACTTATTCCCCGCCTGTCAACCGTTTACCGCGTCCAAACAAGAAAAATGTAAACGATTGCCAAACTGCCAACGCGAAAAATCAGCGCACAAGCACCCGCACTGGATTGAGTGTCCCTCCGCCCTATGCTAGAATGGGAGGAGCAAACCGTCGTGAAACGCTGGCTGCTGTACCAGCAGATACCCAATACTATAACTGGTACACAGCGCATTTCCCATAAAATTGAGGAGGTCTCTCTCATGCAAAAACGCTGGTTGGCCGCACTGACGGCCGCAGCCCTCACCTTTGTTCCCCTGACGAGCAGTTCTGCCGCCACCGTCGTACACCAGACGCCTGTGACCAGTCGCGCGCATAACGCGTCGGCTGCTACCACTACAGCTGGTGCCATGTCCCAGGGCAACGCTGCTGCGGCAGCCAACAGAAAAAAACCTGCCACACCACCGCGCGGACAGGTCACGCGGCCCGACTTCCCGCCCGCTGCGCCCGGCGCATTCAACACGAAAGTCGTGAGTGGCGTGCACTGGCAGCTGCGCCCTGCCTATGACACGCCGCTGCTCGTGACGGAGACCGGCGTCACGATTGCTGGCCCCGCCGAGGCCACGCAGGAGCAGATGCTCGCCTTTATCCGCCGCCGCAACCCGCAGCCAAAACTCACCTGCACGCTGGAAGAACTCGTGGGCTACTACTACGAGGAGGCGGGCCGCGAGGGCGTGCGCCCCGACGTCGCACTCTGCCAGGCGCTAAAGGAGACCGGCTTCTTTAACTACGGCGGCGACGTTGACCCAAAGCAGAACAATTTCTGCGGGCTCGGCGCCACGGGCAACCATGAGCCGGGCGCACGTTTCGCCACGGCACAGCTCGGCGTACGCGCGCACATCCAGCACCTGCTCGCCTACAGCCGTCTGGAGCCACCACGCGTGACCGTCAACGACCCGCGCTACTGGCTCGTGGTAAATTATCATCCCGAGATTCACGGGCAGATTTTGCTCTGGACCGGCCTGAACGGCGTCTGGGCCGTGCCGGGCAAAAACTACGGGCAGGACATCCTGCACCTCTGGCAGCAAGCCCAGGCCCCCGACGCTTCGCCCGCCGCACTGGACGCCGCCCAGCGCAAAGTCAGCCAGTCGCCAGACGAGGCCGCGAGCTTCATCTACCGCGGCAACGTCTGGTACGAGCGCGGTGACTACGCGGCAGCAGTGAAAGACTTTTCGCAAGCGCTAAAACTCGACGCCACGCGCGCCGAGGCGCTCTACGACCGCGCGCTGGCCTATGAGAAACAGGGCAACACCAAAACCGCCCGCAAAGACTACGACGCCCTGCTGCAGCTCCAGCCGAACCACAACCTGGCCTGGTACAACCGCGGCCTGCTGCGCCTCGCGCAGCGCGACTACGCCGGCGCCATCCGCGACATGCAGTCCCTGCTCGCGCTGGAGGACCGCAGTGCCGACGCGCAAAACCTCATCGGCGTCGCCCTCATCTACCAGAAACACTACCCCGAAGCCTGGCAAGCCTTCGCCACCGCCGCGCAGATAAGCTCTACGAACTACTACATCCTCGCGAACCAAATCATCCTCCAGGCCTGCCTGAAATAGTTGCAGAATAAGGCGCTATAGCCGTAACCTCAATAGCATACCGCTACGGATAGTGCCATACTTTCTGACTATGCTCGTATGTGCAACAAAAGCCGCCCCGCAGGCGGCTTTTTGCATATACAGAAACCTTTAAGGAAACGCTGATTAAATCATCATCCCATCTTGCCGCATCTTTTCCGCCTATGCATCGTCAGGTCCTCTCGGCATAGCCACCGCTATGCCTGCGAGTCCCTTCCTAGCCTAGACGAAAAATCTACGACAATCTGGACTAACTTATTAATCAGTGTTTCCTTAAGCCAGCATATAACCGGCCTCATAAGAACACCGTAAATAGTCAGGATTCTGATAGTACACATTCGAGTTGAAATAGTTTATCTCATCCATGATAAACGAGGAAAACACCGCTTGCACCGTATCTATCAGCGGCTGCTCATGCAGCACATCGAGTATCAGTCTCTGATAAAGGCGTCCGATGGCCGTCACCGAGGGTACCGTATAGCGGCACTCGGCCACGTTGTCAAAATCGCCCGTCGGTATCCGATAGTCCTCTATCCACTCGTCAGCCACCTGCTCCATCGGCAGGCAATGATTGACATCGGCGTGCTGCAGCTCATTGTTGAGCCCCCCCGCCCCGAGGCAATCGACGACGACATGCCGGTGGTTCTTCGTCTGGCGACTGACATACTCAATCATCGTGCAGACGAAGAACAAATTATCCTTTTCCTGCTCAGTCAACGTGCTCACCCCTTACAAACTTCAGGCAAAGCAGTGCCTGCACAGTGTGAAAACTGATTTGATGCGTAGGGTGCTTGAACCGCGCCAGTTCCCAGAACGTTGTCCCCATGCCGACGGTCTGCCCAGCGATATGCCTGCTGATAGCTATTCGTGCAGTAAAAACCCCACGAAAAATCTTTCGTATACCGCGACCTGCGGATTTCCGGGTAATCTACCACCACATTACTGCCATGATACAACTCAATAGCCATGCACCATTCGCCCCTATCACTGCGACCAAATTTCTGTTTGTGTCTTCATAGCTATACGAGATTTAGGCGGAAATTTAGCCTGACTAACCACATCTGCTATTTCCTGCAATTGCTTATCGTTGGCATCCACCAAGAGCACCAGCCGCTGTGTTGCCCTAGAACAGGCCACATAAAAGTCGCGTTTGAGTGTTTCATCCGTAAAGCTCTGCTTATCGATATCCACCACAATGACAACTTTGGCCTCCAGCCCTTTAAATTTGCTGGCCGTGGTAAAAAACACCGCATCCTGCTGCCTTTCGCGTGCCAGCGTAAAACCATCTACTTTATGAACATCTGCCAAGACCGAATGTTCCATGGAATGTAGCGTCAAAATAGTGATATCCGAAGGACTATAATCCTCTTTCTTGCTCGTAAACTCGCGCAATAGCTTGCTAAGCATATAAGTCACATTGCCTTTGGTATAGCTAACGTAAGTTGGCTCACCATGCACCATTACTAACTGTGGCTCCACATCCAAATCAATGGCCGTGTATGACGTACGCGCAATTTCATAGGTATTGCGACAATTCCGCGACAACACCAACTTGCATTCCGCCTCCCGAATCCATTTTGGCACCTCAGACACAGTCAGCAACTGATTCTTATCAAAAAAGGCATAGAAATGTCCCCGTTTACGTTCGACGTAGTCTTTAAAAGCCACAACTTCATCATTTAAGAAATCTTGCGCCTCATCAATGATAACATCGTCAAAAGGCAGCGTGTCCCAGTCCACCTCACACAATGCCAATGCCCGATCCTCAGGCCTGGATAAATCTTGTCCATGCTGCGGTGCGTAACGCGCGATAAAACTGTGAATATTGTAATACGTGACATTTTCGTAGGGTGACGCCTGCTTTAAAAACTGATATAGGAGTCGATTAAAGCAAAGAAACAACACCTGACGCCCGGCTGCGCCGAACCTCCGAGCTGCTTCCTTAGCGACTATAGTTTTGCCTGTGCCAGCTACTCCCTGGATTGTAGCCTGCTTCTGTTCAGAGATATAGTCCAGCAGACCAGTCTGCTCACGCGACAAACGCAGAAACGCCTGCTCCAAAATGCCCTTCTGATACCCAGGAGCCTGCACCAACTCAAAATCCTGGGCAATCGCATCCACAAAGCGCTGATACTCAGCCTCAGAGAGGCTGGTTTTAGCGCGGCTGTTGTAGAAATTAAATATATCATGAATAGACTGCGATGCATGCTCCAACTCTGGATAGCCCAAAATAGCGCCTGCAATTTCTCGATAATTCAAGGGAAACTTCTCTATCTCCGCTTGGGCATTCACCGCAGGAAAGCAAATTGCAGCCTCAATCGGAAACTGGTCCTTTGCCCCTGCTCCCAGTTTTTCCTGAAGCAGGTGACGATAGTGATAGGTACCATCAATAGCCTGCGATAAAGGGTCCTTCTTCCTTTCGACAGATAATATATAGTCCTCGCCAGTCCGCTGGTTGACCTGATGAAAAGCACCGTCCTGATAGCGGATAATGCCCCCCTTCACCTCCAGTACCAGACCACCCAGTTGCGGGTGCAGAACCAGAAAATCATTTTCCTTCCAAGTGGTCTGCCAGCGATTATTTCGCTTCGCCCAGCGCACAGAGTGAAAGACAGTGAATTTTTCACCCAACTTAGCTAGTGCTTCGTACACTAACCGCTCAGACTGTGGTATATCCTCCAGGTTTTCCCGCGTAGGAATCATGCGTGCATGTTCGCTCATTTCAACGCCTCCTGCAATACTTCAACCTTGACATCCAGCAGACGATAAGCCTTGATACCCTGTGTGGCAAATGCCGCCAAATCCTCATCAGTGGTATCTTGCGCGCAAACAGCAAGCCGCCGCTGTTGCCAATACAATTTTACGTTATTACCCAAATCAGAACCAATGAAAACTACACTCAAATAATCTGGCACAGGAAGGCCCGCCTGCGCTAGAGACACGACTGCAGGTTGTTCTGATTCATCGAAATAAGGCAACAGTTTAACCCAGGTCTTGTCAGCCACCGCAAAGGACTGTTTTTTATTCGGCTTAAGCCGAGGTACAATGGCCTGTACAGGAGCTTCCTTCTGTGCTAACACATCATTGCCTAAAAAATAATTCTCGATGTAGTCCCAGCGCTCCTTATCGTCATGTAAATCAACAAAGAACCTCTTTAAGACCTTGACATCGCGCTCATGCTTCTTATTTGCCCTAGTAACATAACTATTGGCGTAAAAATTTTGTGGACTAGCCAAACGCGCAATCTTTTCTGGTGAATTCAGACGAATAAAAATCTCTGGCTCTTCTCCGCCCTGCAAATCATATGAAATATAATCAAAGAGCGAAAGAATTTTCAAGGTAGTAACTGCTTTATTGTCATCATTGACTGCAATGTAGCCGGCATATTGACTATCCTGTACCTGTGCAAGTTTACGCATCAACGGATTACGCGTAATATGTTTACGCATAACTTCCTTTAAGCCGCCATGTGACAAGGAAAACAGGCCTTCTTTACGTTTCACACAATGACCTTCCGGGTCGACCAAATCAAACAGGGCATGTGCTATTATCCGTGCC